>CAIRGO010000269.1 GCA_903878115.1 Akkermansiaceae bacterium
CAATCTAATCTAGGTGAGGAAGCATTGGTCAAAGATTCTGTATGGCTGACACACGCATTCCTTCGAAGGTGATGGTGGAATCTACGCGATGAATCATATCGATTCCACGAGCAATCAGTGCGGCATCACCGCCCGTTGCGATCACTTTTACATCGCCAGATATTTCTGCAAGAAGTTGATGTAAAATTTCTTTTACTAAACCACGATAGCCGTAGATGGCGCCTGCGGTCATAGCCTCGATGGTAGACTTGCCAATCGCATGCTTTGGCTCTGCGAGTTCGATCAACGGCAGCAGAGCAGTTTTGCGATGTAGATAATCATTCATCGCGCCCAGACCCGGTGCGATCACGCCACCGCAGTATGCTGGTTGAGCGGAAATGACGTCGAAGGTCACAGCGGTGCCAAAGTCGATCACGATGGCAGGTGCAGCGTAGCGCTGCATCACACCCACTGCATTAGCGAGGCGATCCGCGCCGATTTGACGTGGATTGGGGTAGTCGATGGCAAGATTAAGTTTGCTGTCGCAGGTCAATGAATGAAAGGGAAATTGGGCAGCAAAAAACTCGCTGATGATGGCAGCCTTTGGTGGGACTACTGAACACAAGAGCACTGCGTCGAAAGTAATGCCGCCGGTGATGGTGGCGAGTGCCTCTGCCGAAATATCCGCAGTGGGCAACCATTGCTGCCAATCTAGTAATTCATCCTGATTCGCTAAGCAAAATTTGGTGCGTGTGTTGGAGTTATCAATAAGCAGATAGTTCATGATTGTTACCAATTGGTGTGAGAAAAGATTCGTTCTGTTTGATCGGGCAGTTCAAACTCACCGTATTTTTTAACCTGCAATCGAC
Organism: Akkermansiaceae bacterium; assembly: GCA_903878115.1. Classification (GTDB taxonomy): domain Bacteria; phylum Verrucomicrobiota; class Verrucomicrobiia; order Verrucomicrobiales; family Akkermansiaceae; genus UBA956. The sequence continues at coordinate 849 of CAIRGO010000269.1, forward strand.
CAGTAGGGAATTGTAACCACAGGACGTTTTGCATATAATTTTTTTCTAACCAAAAACGCGCAACGAATTGCTTGGTTTGGCTAATGTATCGAATGTCTGCGGCATCGATTGATTCTCCAGAATTCGTGATCAATTGCATTTTTTCCACCATATCACTGCTTGGTGAATCCAAGGAAATGGTAATCCAATAGTAGTTGGTGTCGCGTTTGACGGTTACTTCATGAATTCGATAGAGGTTCGATTCATCAACACCGAGTTGATAGGGTCTTAGCCATTGCCATGCGGAGCACAGAGCAACAAGTATAAAGCTCAAAAGAAAAATAACTAACCGCATTTTTGGCACGCACTGATCAGAATCGTTCGCGCTGAAGAATGCAAATAAAAAAGGCGGACTGCACTCGCAGTCCGCCTTGCTATAGAAACAAATGGAATTAATGTTCGTAACCAGCTTCGTCGTGGTCTGAGAGGTCGAGTCCGATGGACTCAGCTTCTGGAGTTGGACGGAGGCCGATGATAAACTTGACGATGAGTGTGATGACAAAAGTAGCAACGACGCTCAGGATGATGGTCAAGCCGCATGCTTTCAACTGATTCATCAGAATGCCGCCAGTGCCACCTGCATCAACGATCAGTTGAGCCATGTCTTTATTCACATAGGTGTTCACCGTGGTGAGGTTGCCATTGATGCTGTTGTTAGCGAAGATACCAGTGACGAGCGCACCCATGGTGCCACCGACGCCGTGAATGCCGAAGGTATCAAGAGCATCGTCATAACCGAGTTTGCTTTTCGCAAAGACAACGGCGAAGTAAGGAACCACAGCGGCGAGGACGCCGATGATCATGGCAGCTTTCGCATCGACGAAGCCAGCAGCTGGAGTGATGACAACCAGACCTGCAACGGCGCCAGAGCAGAAACCAAGGATAGAAGGTTTGCCTTTGTGGAGTTTCTCGATTAGTGCCCATACGAAGCAGGCTGTCGCGGCGGCCAAGGTGGTAGTCATGAAAGCGTTAGCTGCGAGTCCGTCAGCAGCAAGAGCGGAACCAGCATTGAAGCCATACCAACCGACCCAGAGCATGCCGGTGCCGACCATGCAAAGAACCATGCTGTGCGGGGACATTTTTTCTTTGCCGAAGCCTGTGCGTTTGCCGAGCATGATGCAAAGAACAAGAGCAGACCAACCGGAGGACATGTGAACCACGGTTCCACCAGCGAAGTCAATGGCTGGAAGAGCTGAAGCGCCGTTCCAAACGCCGTTCATCAGACCATCGAAGCCCCAAACCATGTGGGCAAGAGGGAAGTAAACAACGAACATCCAGATGCCAACGAAGAGCATGACCGCAGTGAATTTCATGCGCTCTGCAATGGCTCCTACGATAAGAGCTGGGGTGATGATCGCAAACATGAGCTGATACATCGAGAACACGGATTGGCTAGGCCAGCCTGCGTAGTTCGTGTTTGGTGCTGCACCTACGCCTTCAAGGAAGAAGTATTTGAAGCTACCGAGGTATGGCGCCCAGGAAGGCGCGCCTTCTGCTGGATGCTCACCAAATACGAACGAGTAACCCACAAAGTACCAGAGGATCGTAACGAGACCAGCAATGCCAAGGCATTGTGCAAGCACGCTAAGCACGTTCTTCGAACGGACCAGGCCGCCGTAGAAGAGAGCCAGACCAGGAAGGGTCATGAAAAGCACGAGAGCTGCGCAGATCATCAAGAAACCGTTATGGCCAGGACCAGAAAGGTTTGCTAGTTTTCCGTCTGCCGCAGGAGCCATGTTATTGAAGTATTGCTCTACATCTGCGATCCGTTTTTCCAATGCCTCAGGCGTTGGTGGTGCAACGGGTGCTTCTGCGGTAGTTGTCTCAGCGGGTGCAGTAGCCTCAACAGCTGCTGGTGGTGGTGTTTCTTGGGCATGCACCATCGAGAGGAGCGGGCCCAGAATCGCGGCCCCGAGCAAAAGGAATTTTGCCGGGCTGGTTAGGTAGGATCGTATAGTCATATATTATAATCGGGTTGGATCAGCAATGGTGTATCGTTGCCGATGTTCTTCGGGGTTTAAGCAAGCAATGTGCCAACTTTGTTGCGTTATGAGTTCATCTTCTACATTTACGAGAATTGATGTTTTGGATTTGTTAAATAAATGTATTTTTTCCCTTGATTCATGAAAGGAAATCATACCTTGGGGATGTGAGAGGAAAGATAGATTTTTTTCCGTTCCATCGAGATAATGCTCTAGATTATTGTTTTTTTGTGTGTGAATGCCAGATTTTAGGGTCGCTGCTTGTCATTTTTGTTGTTAAAAAAACATTCTTTTGTTTTTTAGGGTATAAATTGATTGCTCACACGGTTATTGGCAAGCCAGGGATTCATTTATTTGCGACCATTTTCCTTAATGAATCATGGATTTTTAGAATTTGAGCATGAGCGAATCAGTATTATTTTTCATCTGGCACGATTTTTGCTAGTTGCTTTCTAGCGGCTGCTTGTAAAACATCCGCGGTTCTCGAACCAAACTACTACAACATGAATATAACATCCAAAAAATTGATGGGCCTAATCGCACTTGCATCACCTATGCTCGCGACTCTGGCGTCTGCTGAATCCACCTCACCGTTCTCGAATATCACTGGCAGTATTTCTGGCGGTTATGATTCAGAGTATTATTTCCGTGGTCTCTGGTTCTCGAGCAACAATGCTTGGGCCGGCGTGAACCTATCGATGCCAGTGGCAGAAAAGCTCACCTTGAACTTCGGTGCTCTCTACACCAATGGTCTTGACACCGACATTGATGGTGTTGGAAACCTTAACTACTCAGAGATGGATCTGATGGCATCGTTGAACTACGATGCAGGTTGGGCCAAATTCGGTGCGGTTTACACAAACTATACTTTCTTTGATACTTTCTCTGGTGCATTAGACGACGGCACTAGCAACGGATTCGGTGGCGAAGATGATTCTTTCGTCAAAGGTGTTGGTGAAGTGGGCCTCACCATGGCAATTCCACTCGGCGCCTTCAATGTTTACTTGGCTGGTTACTATGACATCAAGATCGAAGCTGCTTATTTCGAAGTTGGTGCAGACTACACGTATGCTGTCAACGATAAGCTATCTCTGGTTCCTTCAGTACAACTCGGCTATGCGGGTGGAGAATACTACACCTACCCATCTGTCTCTAACGACGACAATGGCTGGACCCACATTCGTGCTGGTATCACCGCTCCTTACAAAGTTACTGATGCTTTGACGATTACTCCTTACATCGCATGCAACTTTGCCTTGGAAGCTCGTAAAGACATCAACACCGCAAGAGACAAAAACGATCTGTTCGGTGGGATCTCTGCGACTTACGCATTCTAATAGATCCTTGAGCTGTTTCGCACTCAATACAAAATAATTGAATCATAGCCCGTCTGGTGGAAACACTAGACGGGCTTTTTTCTTTCTCTCACCTTAGCTAGATGAGTGGTATATTTAGGATCGCTGTTTATTTTGCCAAAGGGAATGATGTTGTTGCGTTTTACCATGATCGGGATCAAAATCTTGTCCCAATCTTGTCCCAATCTTGTCCCAATCTTGCCTGGGATTGTCACTGCGGGTTAAATTATTTCGGATATTCGAAATATAAATATCTTTTTTCTTGTTTTTATGAATTAAATTCATTAGGATGTGCTCGGCAACGAAGAATGATGATTTTTTCATTTTATTTGCCGTTAGTAATTTCCTTTGCCCAAGTGCCGAGGAACAACCAAAAAAAGTAAACATACAGAAAATATGCTCAATAACAATACAACTAAAACTATTGGCGCCTTCTTGGCAGTAGCAGCCCTTTCATCAGGTGCTGCCATGGCAGAAATTGAAGGTGATATTTATGCAGGCTATGCCACGCAATACAACTTCCGTGGTGTCAACAACGGGGATGACCTTGGAGAAGCTGGCGTTAATCTATCCACCAAATGTCCTCTTACGGGAGGTACCATCACCGCTGGTGTCTGGTACGGTTCAGTTAATGCCGATGATCGTCTTCTCGACAATCAGATGATTTCTACATTGGGAATCAGCAAGCAGTTCGATGCCGTTGATGTTGGCTTTGGGTTTATCCGCTACGACTTTGATAATGGTGGCAGGTCTTTTTTCTCCGACACCAGCGAAATTTACCTTTCCGCTGCTACTGACCTCTATGCTGGGGTGCGTGGTAAAGTAGCTGCTTACTACGACGTAGAAATAAACGATGGCTGGTATTTGGAAGGTACGCTCTCGAAGTCTTTTGAAATCAACGAAACAGTGGACTTGACTGTTACCGGTGGTCTCAGCGTTTATCAAAGCCATGCATCTAATACGGATGGTCTCAACCAATTGTTTGTTACAGTAGCAATGCCTTGGGCCGTTAAAGATAATGTTACTCTGACTCCTTACGTGAAATATTCGGATGTTGACAGCGATCAATTTTCCGGCATCAACGGTGGTGATCTAGACAGTGGCGATAACGAATTCTTCGGCGGTATCCGCTTGAGTGTGTCGTTCTAATTTTTGCCTCATACTCTTAATTCATGGCGATCATCTTCGGGTGATCGCCCTTTTTATTGATTAGTTCATTTGATGAACGCATTCATAAAATCCTCGAGAGACTTATGATCTTGATCATCATAGCGGTGACAATGGAATCCATGTCGCATACCCTCATCGATGTTTGCTGCCAGATCATCAATATAGATCGTTTCTGCGGGATCGAGTTGATACTCGCGTATAGCATGTTGGTAAAAACTCTTGTCAGGTTTCATGCATCCAATCTGGTAGGACATCACGGCTCCGTGAAAATGCGTAAACCCGGGATATGCCTCGTAAATCCATGGGCAGTGGATGGGATTGATATTGGAAAACAAAATCAAGCGATGCCCCTGCATCGCCAGTCTCTCAGCCAACTGCCACATTGGAATGATCGGTGTAAATATCGAACGCCAGGCTTTTTCGAATTCTTCTGGAGTGGCATTCGATTCGAGCGTCAGCAGTGCCCAATCAATAAAGTCATCGGCGTTGATGCGTCCAGATTCTAGATCATCACGTTTTGCCTCCAAACGCCGGAAGCGCTCTTGTGCATCGGCACAATCATCCGGAATGAGCGAGTAAAGTTGCGCTTTGTAGTCGAACCGCAGCAGTACGTTGCCAATATCGAAAAGAAATGTCATGGCGTGAAGCTGCTTAAATTTAAGGAAGAAAGAAAGCCGATTTTTTTACTGATTTGCATTGAGTTTACAATAAACAAAACTAGACTGCGCCGGAGATTATGAAACGATTACAAAGACTTCTGTTAGGAATCCTTGGCACGATGATGCTTAGCGTTGTGACAGCTCTGGAGGCATTCATGGTTGTGGAAGCTCATTCAGGTAAAGTATTCATGGCGCAGAATTCGAACGTAAAACGACCAGTCGCAAGCCTAACAAAAATTGCCACTGGTGTGGTCGCCACTGATTGGGCCATCGCGACGGGGCAAGATTTGAAAAAAGTGATGGCCACAGTGCCTGAGTCAATCACTCGCGTGGGAGGGCCAAATCCTCTGAACTTGCAGCCTGGTCAGCAAATTTCTCTATCGGATGCATTGTATGCCGCATTGTTAGGCTCTGATAATCTTTCCGCGATGACGATTGCTGACCATATCGGCAGAGATATCAATAATCGACGCGGGAAAAATGGTGAACCGATCTGGACCTTCGTTCAGGAAATGAATGAGCTTTCTCGTGTATTAGGGATGAAAAGCACCAAATTTCTCAATCCCCATGGATTAGAGTTACCGAAGCAGGAAGGTTTTTCTACGGCGGCCGATATGGCAAGGTTATCGATTTTTGCGATGCGTCGCCCAGCGTTTTCATTTTTTGTTAGACAGAAATCACGTACGATTACCGTGAATGGAAAATCATTCACTCTTACTAATACGAACCAACTAGTAGGAGAAGAAGGCATTCACGGAATCAAGACTGGTCAAACAACACCTGCGGGACCTTGCCTCGCCACCAGCATGGACAAAGATCCCTTGGTAAGAAATAAACCTGATGGCACTAAGGGAGCCACCCCGCGGCGGATGATTGTGGTATTGCTCAATAGCCCTGATCGATTTGGCAGAACACGTGGGTTCCTCAACAGTGCTTGGGGTCAATATGATCGCTGGATCGCTGCCGGAGCGCCAGTACAGGATCGCAATCGCGAAATGTTATCCGTGCCTAATTTCTGATTTTAGCACAGATAATGCTTACATTTATACATTCTTATTAGACAAACAGATTTATGAAAATTGGTATATTAAATAGTGGCGGAGATTGCCCTGGATTGAACGCCGTGATTCACGGTGTAGTAGGAGCGGCTGCCGAATTGGGATGGGAAGTCGTGGGCTTCCGTGATGGCTTTGAAGGATTACTTCCTCCAGGTGATTTCATGATGCTCAATCCCGCTGATACGGTGGGTATTTTGAAATTAGGTGGCACGATTTTGGGCACTACTAACAAAGGACATTTCGCCGCGAAAATTGGCGTCAACGAAGTCAGCGGAGTGCCTGCGGAAATCGTAGCGAAAGCTAAGCGAACCATGGAGAAATTAGGCATCGGTGCTTTAGTAGTTGTTGGCGGCGATGGCTCGCTTACTACCGGATTGCAACTCTATCGCGAAGGCTGGCCCATCATCGGTGTGCCGAAAACGATTGATAATGATCTTCGTGCCACCGCGATGACATTTGGTTTTGATAGTGCTGTCTGCTCTGTAGTGGATGGTCTCGATCGATTGCACACCACGGCTGCCAGTCACAAACGTGTGATGGTGTTGGAGGTGATGGGGCGGCATGCAGGCTGGATTGCCCTCTGGGGCGGCATGGCGGGTGGTGCTAATGTGGTTTTACTTCCGGAAATTCCTTTTGATATGGCTAAAGTAGCCGAGCACATCAAAGCTCGCGAGGCTGCGGGCTTTCATAGCACCTTGGTAGTAGTTGCTGAAGGTGCGCGACTTCCTGATGGCCATGTGATGAGCATCGACGACAATGCCGGTGGCGAAATTCGGCTCGGTGGCATGGGCGACTATGTGGCACGGAAAATTGAACAACTCACAGGAAAAGAAACCCGTTCTTGCACACTTGGGCATTTGCAGCGTGGCGGTGCGCCGACTTCACTCGATCGCATCCTTGGCGTGCGCTTCGGTGTGATGGCGGTAAAATTGGCCGCAGAAGGCCGCTTCGGTCGCATGGTCAGTTATCAATCATATCATGTTGATTCAGTGCCCATCGAAGAAGCGGTGGACCAACTACGTTTGGTAGATCCCCAAGGCGAAATGGTACAGGCCGGGCGAGCCATTGGCATTTGTTTTGGAGATTGATCATTTAGCGATTTAGCATTTGGTGTTGCAAGAACGTGGGAATCTGCTTGAATCCCGCGCCATGTCAACCGATCCATTATTGGAATTACTCCGCTCCAAAGCTCGTCACACCCATGAGGAGCTTGCTGAATTGCTTGCGATGAGCGAGCAAGCAGTCAGCGCAAAAATTGCCGCATGGGAAAAAGACGGCATCATCTTAGGCTATCACGCAGTGGTAAATGCGGAGCGAGCGGGAGATCTCAATGTCCAGGCATTCATCGAGGTAAAAGTCACCCCAGAACGCGGCGGCGGTTTTGATCGACTTGCCTTACGCATCGCGCGCTTCGATCAAGTGGTGAGTTGCTATCTCGCGAGTGGTGGCTACGACTTGATGGTGGTAGTGGAAGGCACGGATCTACGCGAAGTAGCGCGATTTGTTTCGGAACGACTCAGCACGCTCGACGGTGTGCTCTCCACAGCCACCCATTTCCTGCTGAAAACCTATAAACAAAACGGCTTCCTTTTCGAGGGCGAAGGTGGCGTGGAACGTTTGGTCGTTAGCCCATAAAAAAACTTTTGTTAGAAAATTGAATCATGGATTACTCCTCAATCATTGCGAAGCATATTGCTTCCATTCCCCGCTCCGGTATTCGCGACTTTTTTGAACTAGTGCAAGGGCGGGATGATGTCATCTCGCTTGGTGTCGGCGAGCCAGATTTTTCCACACCGTGGCACATCCGCGAAGCGGCGATTTACTCGTTAGAAAAAGGTCAGACTGGTTACACCTCCAATCTTGGACTATTATCATTACGCAAATCGATCGCTAAGTATGTGAGCCGATTTTTTCACGTTGATTACATCGCCGATAAAGAAGTTCTCGTCACTGTAGGAGTGAGTGAAGCCATTGATCTCGCCCTGCGTGCCCTGCTAAACCCCGGCGACGAGGTGATTTATCATGAACCGTGTTATGTTTCCTATAGTCCCAGCATTGTCATGGCCTACGGCAAACCAGTAACAGTCGTGACGAAAAAAGAAGATGGATTTTCTCTGAAACCTGAAGCTGTGGCTGCTGCGATCACGCCGCGCACACGCATGGTGATGTTGAATTTTCCGACCAATCCCACCGGTGCTTGTGCTACCCGCGCTGATCTTGAGGGCATTGCCAAACTCTGCATCGAACATGATTTGATCGTGATGACCGATGAAATTTATAGCGAGCTACGTTATGATGGCGAAGAGCACTTAAGCATCGCTGCCCTTCCCGGAATGAAGGAACGGACGATTTTGTTGCACGGATTTTCCAAAGCTTTCGCGATGACTGGCTTCCGCCTCGGTTATGCTTGCGCGCCGCAACCAATCATTGAGGCGATGATGAAAATTCACCAGTATGCGATGCTCTGTGCTCCGATCATGAGTCAAAACGCGGCGATCGAAGCGTTGGAAAATGGCACCCCATCGATGGAGAAAATGCGCGATAGCTATCATCAACGCCGTGACTATGTGGTCAAGCGACTCAACGAGATGGGCATCGAATGCCATACTCCAGGTGGTGCTTTTTACGTCTTTCCTGACATCAGTAAATTTGGTCTCAGCAGCAAAGAGTTTGCGATGAAATTGTTAGAGCAAGAAAACGTCGCCGCCGTGCCCGGCACCGCATTCGGTGAATGTGGCGAAGGCTTTCTGCGCTGCTGTTATGCCACTGGTTTTGATGACTTAAAGATCGCGATGGATAAGATCGAGCATTTCATTTCGCAGTTCTAACAAGATGTCGAAACAAGCATATGAGTTGCGTGTGAGTCAGCCGAATCAATGGTCTCGCGCGCACGTCGTTCCGTTTGTGATTTTCATGAGTATGTTGTTGCTGCTGCAATTCGGCGGTGAATTGTTTAAGTGGGATCATCCCGCAGCGCCGTGGTGGCGACGCTGGCCAGAGCAATGGATCTATCCGCTGCAAACGCTGATTTGTCTAACATATTTGATCAAACATTGGCGCTTTTATGAGTTCCGCTGGAATCTCAAATGGTCGCTCATTGGCATCGTTTTTGGTGCGATAGGTATTGGCTTTTGGCTTTTGCCGACTATGATCTACGATCACCTGCACTTGACCGATGAAACATCCGGTTGGCTGAAATGGCTCGGCGTGAAACAGCGCATCGATGGTTTCGACCCCGGAGTTTTTTCGCAACCAAGCGCCTACTGGTTTTCGTTAGTCATGCGTTTTGTCAGAGCAACCATCGTAGTCGCACTGATCGAAGAAATCTTTTGGCGTGGATTTTTGATGCGCTTCATCGCCGACATGGATGGCAGTTACTGGAAGTTACCCTTCGGCAAACACACCTGGCGCGCCTTTGTGGTATGCACGTTCGCCTTCACCATTGCCCACGCACCCGTGGACTATACCGCCGCCCTAATCTACGGCTCACTGACCTATCTTCTCTGCATCATTAGCAAAAATCTAGGTGCCTGTGTTATCATGCACGCCACCGCCAATTTTTTCATGGGCTGCTTCATTATTGCCTACGGGAAATTTGGGTTGTGGTAAAAGCTCGATTTCATTAATGTAAGAGACAAAAATAAATTTACGTAATGAAGAAAAAATAATTTCCGCAAATCCATGTCTATGCTAGCTGAAAATCGAGTTCAAAACTTTCCCCACTCTGTATTCACTCTTAGCGAATGACCGGAGTCGTCACGATTCATTATCGATACCGAGCAACAAGGATAATGAAACCAATCATGATGACGATTGGTGCCAGCAAAAGTACATCAACGCAGCGACGATACAGTGTGTCAGATGCATGAGTTTGAAATAGAGTGGAATGCAGTTCTATTTTTCCGCCAGGACAGTTCATTTTTTTTGTGCCTTTCAGCGTTTTAGCTCGTTTGGGAATAGGACGGTGTACGAAGACTTTAGAACATCCCGATGTGTTGCTGGGACTACGAAGGTGCTTGATGCTAATTAACATAGCCATGCGTTTATCATAGTAAATTCCTACATGTGCACCATTCCAAAACGTGACCTTGTTTGTAAGTGGCGGCAGACTCAGTATGAACATAAGCGATGCTTCAAAAGTTTTTTAGATTGTCGGGTCCATCTCATACAAATAATCAGACGCTTGTTTCCAGGCGGTGTGATGCCTTGCACCCTATGGGTGCGGCAGGATTTTCTTTTGTATGGGATTTTCCCTAGGGTAGAAACGAGGTTTCAACCCTAGGCTATGGGACGTAACCACTTTGTGGTAGTTGAGTGAAGAGCAATATGAATGAGCCCATGAGATTATTCGCCCGTAGCTTCTTTGACGGTGGCTTCGAATGCTTTTGCTTTGTCGCGGTCAGGTGCGCCATCGATGCTGGCGATGACTTTTTCGCAAGCTGCATCTGTCACGACGATGCGTGGTAGTTTTCCTTGCGCAGCTACCGTGCTAGGAAGTTTATCCAAGTCTTTATCTCCCTTTTCAATTTCCACGACTTTGACTGACGAACTAGGAATCGCTTTTTCGATGGCGGCATTGTTTGCATTGACGGTTTGCAAGCACTTGGGGCAATTCGGATCCCAGTAATCTTGGAGAAAAACAAACGCGATGGCACGCCCTTGTGAGGCCGCGGATTTTTTAGCGGTCTCAAGTTTACGTTCGGAAAAACCGGCGAATGCCGAACTTAGACTCAACAATAGCGTAAGACAGATGGTGATGGATGATTTCATGTGTTCAGATGCTTTGATTTTATTTGAATGAATTGTTATCTATCGCTAGGAAATTCAGGCCATTGATTCATTGTTCAGGTGTCTCAATGCCCGAGCATTGAGCGAGTCTGATTTACATCCATGGAGCGTTGGGCTTTCCAATCGATAATGCTAGGCTCTGCGAATACACGGCGGCGGATGTCGGTTTCGGCATCGCTGGAGTGCTGCATGCGTGCGCCATTTTCTTCGATGGCGGATTTCCGTGCGATGGATTCTGTTTCATAACGTCGTCCAGCGTCGCGGGATGTTTGCTTGCCTTCATCGGCTGACTGATCGCTATACTGGGATTTTGTCAAAAAACGATTGGCATCAGTGTTGCCTGCATAAACTTTTTTGTTGTAGTCGCGATCACCCCACCATGATTTTTTCTTCACCTCACCTGGGTTGTATTGCTTGGCGCTGTATTCGCGCTTTGCGAGCGATGACGCACCTTTGGACTCGAATGAGCTTCTTTTGTTGCTATTTGCTTTCCAGTTGCCTTCGGAGTCTTTGAAGTAGCCGATCTTTTCTTTCGAATTAAATCGTTGTTCCATGGTGCGTGGTTTTGCTGCTTCCATGGCGGCGTTACTTTCCTCCTTACTGCCACCTGCGCATGAGCACGCGATCAATGCATAGGCGGCAATGATCAACGGTGAGATAATCTGGAGGAAAGGGAATTTCATAAAAAAATTTATACCATGCCGAGTTTCATGCGGCCTTCTTCTGAGATCATGTCTTGATTCCATGCGGGATCCCAGACGAGATCGACGCGGGCTTCATCAATTTCGGGAAGTGTCATGATGCGTGCTTGGGCATCGGCCGCGATGACGGGACCCATGCCACAACCTGGTGCGGTTAGAGTCATCTTAATGGCGACGACTTTTTTTCCGTCGTGATCTTCGATCGCGCAATCGTACACCAAACCAAGATTGACGATGTCTACGGGGATTTCTGGATCATAAACTCCTTTTAATTGTGCCCAGACTTGTTCTTCTAGCGGGGCATCTTTGAGTCGCTCGTATTCTTCGTGTTTCTTTTGTTCAACTTCTGGATTGATGCCTAGGGCATCGGCATCCTGCGATGAGATACGGGCTAGCCCAGCAGAAGTGGCGACGGTGTATGTGCCACCGAGGCGTTGGGTGACGTAAACCACTGTGCCAATCGGCAACGTGAGGCTGTCGCCACTGGGGATTTGAATGGCGTCAACGTCGCGAGTTAAAGTGATTTCTTCGTGCATGCAGATGGATAAGGTGCTGGGTAATCGGTGTAAGTCAAGAGTAGCGTAGAATGTTTATTTTTCTTCTTCAGTTTTTTTGTCGTCTTTTTTGTCTTCCTCATCTTCATCCTTTTTGGGGGCGAGACGAGCTTTGGAACGCATGCGGTCTAATGCTTTTCCGGCGAGGTCAATGACGCGATCACTCTCCGCTTTATCTTGGAAATACTCGACTACCACCGTTGCCCAATCGGCGGTGTTGTTAGACAGAGCACGGATCACAGCTTCTTGCTCTTCATCGGTTTTTGCATTTTTTGAGAGCATGCGCCAAAGTTCCTCGCTGCTGGCATCATCGCGCTTGCTTTCGAGAAGAAGAAATTCACGAGCGGCACCGAAAATACGTGGTCGTACGGTGTCATCGGTATTCTCTGAGAGGATGTCCATGACTTCTTCAAAAAGAGTATCGTCTGGCCAGTTTTTCGAGGCATTTGCCGAGGAGATTTGCATGGTTTTTTCGCTGCCTTTGAGTCCTCCGAGGATGGCTGCTTTTGCAGAGTCTGACCCCGTCGCTCCAAGAATGCGCAGAAGCCCTTGTTTGACTTCTGGGCTAGAGGCCGATTCATAGGCGGGAGTGATGTTATCGCTGAAGGATTTAGGATTGCTCGATTTTTTAATCAAGGTCACGAGTGCTTCTTCGCAGCGCAAGCGAATGCTTGTATCGTTAGAGAACTGCATGATGCTGAGAAACTCTGGCACGTCTTTTTCCTGAGCCATCGTCCGCGCAGCTTCCAAAGCAGCAGCGGCACTTTCTGGTTTTGGATTGGATTTGACGAAATTGATCAAGGTTCCAAGAACGACAGGGTTTTTTCTACCACCGAGCACACGTTTTAAAATGTTGGCGCGGATGTCTTCTGGGATTGCGGCTTTGGTGATGAAATCTGCGATCACGGTATCGACATCAGTGCCATCAGTAGATTTCGCGATGTAGAGTGCTTTATAGACTGTTTCACGGCTGTTTGCCACAGAAATGGTGGTGGCAGCATTGAGTAAAATATCGAGATCCGCTGCGTTCACAGGTAGTTCTTTGATGGTGGCATCTGCTGCTTGAGCGACGAGCTGATTGTAGCGGACGTTGGTTTTGCTTTCTGAATTACTCGACAACAAATAAATAATAAGACAGACCACAATGAGTCCTAACGTAGTGGCGATGGCAGCTTTGGCTCCATTGCTTAGGCCTTTTTTCTGAACTGGACCAGTAGTGCTGAGCTGAGTGGTAGGTCTGTCTTGAGCAGGTGCTGCAGCAGGCCGAGTCAGTCCAGGGCGTTGCATTGCTGGTGCAGGGCGGACCATGGAAGGAGGCGCTGTTGCTTGTGTGGGTGAGGAGATTTGCAATGGCACAGTTTGCGGTTTTGTTGCTACTTGTGCTGTTGCCACAGGACGAGCGATTTGCAGTGGAGTTGGTCCAGCTTGCAAGGCTGGCTTGACAATAGCTGGAGCTACTACGGGCGGAGCTTCAATGATTGGGCTTGCCACAACTGGAGTAACCACAGGCGGGGCGACTACCTCTACTACAGCTGGCTCTACTGACTCGATCGGCGTTACGATGACTGGTGCAGTAACAGCGACGGGAGTAATAATCTCTGGAGTCTCAGCAGGGGGCTTAGAACTGGGGATCAACAGACGAGGTTTTGGCTTAGGCGGTGTATTTTCGCTCATATTATTGGTATTGATTGGAGTGGCAGAGGATACGAGAGGAGTTGGTTCAGGGACAACCACTGCTGGCGGCTGAGTATTGCTGGCAACAGTTTCGCTGGTTGATGTGAGAGGTGCGGGATGTAAAATTTGAGATAATTCAGGCGTCGGCTCTGGTAAAGCAACGGCAATAGGAACTGGTGGTGTATTCGGGGTAACAATCGCGGCTGGCACGGGTGCATTTGGTGCGGCGACGAATTCACCGCTGTCGATCATTTTTGGCTGAGATGTCGTATGCACGCTAACACGGCCAAAACTTTCTGGAGGTAAAATGGGCTGCGGCGCCGTTTTGATCATGGCGGACATGTTTGGATTGATACCCGCCGCCATGGCTGGCATGAGATTGGCGGGTGTTACGGTGTCTTGCGCACTAGCTTGAAAGGAATTTGAAGGGGTGTTGGCGTCGCTTTGGATAAAAAATGAAAGTGATTCACGTGCATTATTGGGGCGATGTTCGGTCTTGCGATTGATATGCCACATGACCCAATCAGAAACCCAGCGTGGAAGATCAGGACGGATCTCGTGGAGGGGAAAAACGCGATGGTCTAAATGCGCGACCATCACTTGGGGTCCAGTTTCACCATTGAAGGGATGAACGCCAGTGAGTGCGTAGTAATAAACGCAACCGATCGAGTACATATCAGTGCGAGTATCGAGCTCAATGCGCTCAAACTGTTCTGGTGACATGAAGAAAATGGAGCCGAAAATCGAGTCTTTTTGATCGATCGTTTGCAAAGATGGCTTGGGGCTGAATTTCGCTAATCCAAAATCCACAATTTTCACTTGGAATTTGCCCGAGGGCAACCAAGTGAGCATGACATTCGTCGGTTTGAGATCGCGATGGACAATGTTCATGTCCTGCGCCGCGATCAATGCTTCTTGCGTTTGCATTGCAAATTCACGGAAATCAGGCCATGTCAAGCTGGCTTTTTCTACGACTTCATCGATGGTTTTTCCATGGAGCAATTCCATGACCACATAAGGTCCATCTTCGTCAATTCCAACATCATAAATGGTGACGATATGAGGATGTTGCAACGCCGACAATGCACCTGCCTCCTTGGTGAGTTGGCGTGTGGCTTCCTTTTCCAAATCGACGCCTCCTTCGGGGAGTATGCGTTTGATCGCAACTTCACGGCTTAGGTTTTTGTCATAGGCGCGATAAACCGCACCGATGCCGCCTTGGCCAATTTTCCCTCGAATTTCGTAACGTTCATCCATGCTGGCGGCAGGAATTTGCACGAAATTTTGTGATAGGGAAAGCAGGAAATGCTTGCCAATGAAAATGTTTACCAGATGCGTCTGGTAAATGAAGCTTTTCTATAGATTCACGGATTAATTTTCACTCTAAGGCGGAGAAATTCTTTGTTTAGAATTCCGAATGGTTGTGTGCTACGATAGCTAACCGTCTCAGTGCCGTCACCATTGTTCACAGGTGTGTTCAAGAGAATGGTATGCGGACTATCTTGATTCCACGTTGCTAGATTTTGCGAAATTTCTGCATTCATTTCGATTTCGAGATTGGCAACACGCCGGCGATAGGAAAGGGCCTGATAAAATTGGTCAGCATGAGCCACTTTCGACACTATCACAGGAGGGGAGGCTCGATTCGAAACTAAAGGATTGGTTTTAGTAGCATATTCAATCAAATTGCTGAAGTCATCTCCATCAGGGTCTGCTTGGTCGCCAGAAATAAGTTCGTCTAACAATTGTGTCGATGAAAAGGAGGTTTTTCGCCATAGACTATTATTGTAACTACGCGTTACCGTAACTGTTCTCTCGATGTTATTTGCCGGGAGAAAAAAACTATCTCCAGTCTGGGAAGCTCGTATGGTAATTATGCCACTGCTACTAGGAGTGATTGCGTTTCCCGCAAGATTCGCGGAACCATTCAGTAACGAAAAGCTAACTGGAAGACCGCTAGAACTGCTGGCAGATAGATTGAGCGAAACGCCATCTAAGGGGAAATCTGCTAGAGGAGGGAAGTTGATGGTTTGCGTGATCTTCTCGATGACCATTGTGGCGCTAGCGCTTCCTAAATAGTTAGGTGCTGTGAGGCTGACGATCACATTGTAAGATCCGATAGCTGTCGGAGCGATCGAAGAATTATCATAGGTAATAGTAATGGGTAGATTTGTCGGTGTGGTGGATACGGTTGCCTGTTGTGCTGTGCCAGTATAAGTTTTTGTTAGGTCGGAAATCGTGATGACGGCAAATACATCAGCAGAACCAGGAGATCCATTAATGGAGGGGCTCATGCACCAACACGTGGAGCTTCCCATGGCTGAATCCAAGGTGGATGTCATTCGCAATACCAAAGAGTAGCCGCCTGCGTCAGTGATCGGATACCAAGTGTCATTGTAGGAAAAATCAGTGACCACTTCCCCGGAGCTTTCTGTTAGTTCGATGCGTTCACCAGTATTGCTCAGATTGTCGTCATAGCCACCAAGTAGTCCAATAAAATTTGGATGTCGCAGCAAAAATGCTGATGGATTTTTCGCAACGACCACACGTGCATTTGCGGCGATTGATGACGGAGGAAAAGTGTATGCTACACCCGCAGTAAATGACATATTTGTTAGGTCGATAGAATTATTTCCGGTGTTAACGATTTCAATGAATTCAAAGTCATCGTTATTGATGCCGGGCATAGCGGCTAATTCGTTTACTGTTGGCGGAGCTGGATTGTAATTGATTTCGCTAATGCGAAGTTGTAACTGAGCTGTGGTAGGATTTCCTTGATAGGTGAATGATGAGATAATCTCGTCAGAAGCGTTGCTCAAGGTCAGCAATTCACCACGAGAGGAAAGTTGGCCAGAATAGTTTCCTTGAATCAAACGTTTTTCTCCTCCTCTTGGTCCGCTAGTGCGCGCGCGAAATGCGGCTGCATTTTTGACGATATGTAACAATCCTTTGTATTCTACTTCTGCGGTTCCTGCTCCTGCAGGAATGACAGTGCCAGGGGTGAAAATGTGATCAATGGCGCCTGTCAATTTCCAACCCGTAAGATCAATGGCTTCACTGCTTGTATTTTTAAGAATAATGTATTCACTATTTTGCGATTCAGAAGACGGGAAATAATCGATCACATCAATTATGATAGACCCAACTCCTGCATCCTGTGGATTGTTGGGGATTGGTGTGCCAGTGGTGACTATGCTTTTTCTAACCAACGGGCGGGTGGGTGTTTGATCATAGAGAAAGGTCCTACGTTGCGGGAAGTAGCTGGTGAAAACTCGTGTGACTTCTTCACGCGGACGATTGTCGATTGAGAACCCGTTACCCCATTTAGCTCGATCTAAATCCCCATCTGTGAGAGGAGATGGATTGGTTGGATCAGGATCAATGAGCGCTACGATTTCTGACATTTTGTTTTGTATATATCCATTCGCAGATCCTGGCGGCCCGAGTAAGGCATCCATCGCAGTGCGCATTCTCCGTGCAAACATTTCTTGGAACTCAGGTGACTCTAAAATGAGGTTGTAGAGATTGTTGTTAGCGCTATGTGTAAAAAATTGGTTATCGGTTATCATGTTGTCATTGAAGTAGCCACCAGTTCCGTTATTTCCATTCCACTGATGGCCTTGTGTAAGATCTACATCCCACACGATGGGTTGCCATTCGCCAGTAGTATTGCTATTACGATAAAGATAGTAGTTTTTATGGCCATGATCGCCATCACTGTTTAGTTGCCTAGTTACTAGATAATTTACGGTGGCTGGAATATTAACATTGTCGTAGGCAAAAGTGCGTCGCGCAGCAAGCGTGTTGGTGTTGAGCAGTCCATTCGCGAGATTAGCCAAGTCTGTATTTGTTTCATCAAGACGAGTTTTTTTCTCTACAGAGCTAGTCATATTCTCTGAGTATATTTTATAAAAAGCTCCTTCTGGATCTAGCTGATTACGCTCCAAAAATCGATCATCACCATCTTCGAGCAGATCCATGACGCCGTGAAATACTCCATTCAAATGCACTCTTACGGGATTTGCATGGTGATAGGGGGTTCCCATCATCCTCCCAACGTCATGAGATACAGTATTTCGTGTTTTGGTTTTATCTGCATAGTTGCTGAGTAGGTTGAGATCTTTTGATCGCGTTTCTCCCTCTTTCCATAAAAAGCGGTAGCCAGAATTGGAATCGAAATCGTAGCTTTTTTTTGCAAATCCTGCAGTGGATTGTCCGTGAATTTTGTGTCCAATGTTGTCGTAGAAATTGCCTAAGTAGTAGAGAGATCCTCGGTATGGTTCAAAAATGGACCCGTTGCCTACGTATGTGCTAGTTACATCCGCGGACGTTGCAGAGTTAGCAATTCCTGCAGAAGTGAAATTTGCTAGCGCAATGTTTAGCGTGCTATCTGGTCCTTGATTGGTGGAATCTGGCAGATAAATAAGTGCTATTGCGCTGCCACTTCCTTTGATCAAAAAGCGTGATTTGATGGTGGCATTGGCATTTAATGCAGCACGCGCTTTAGAGGCAATCGTAGATGAGTTGTCATTGAGAGCTACAGCAAAGTCGATCGTTAGCGGGCTACTGGGAATCAGAGTGCTGGTAATTGTCATGCGAGCATTCCCTGCGGTGGTCACGGTGCCGGCGGCAGTCGATTGTTCTGCTTGCATACCTACAAACCACTCGAATGGAACGATCTGGCTGTTCGCAGCAAGTGAGCTTTGCGCCACTGTCCCAAAATACTTCGGTGCATCTAACGCATCCAAAAATGCAGGTAATTTGGCGATCGTCCCTACGGCATCTTGGGCCTCGAAACGCCAACGCAGCATCGCTGCGGGACCCACTGCTGAGGTTGGTATAGTTCCTGTGTAGATACCGTCTGCTGCGATGAGATCAGGAGCGACTCCATTATCAAGCAGCGTAATGG
Organism: Akkermansiaceae bacterium; assembly: GCA_903878115.1. Taxonomy (GTDB): domain Bacteria; phylum Verrucomicrobiota; class Verrucomicrobiia; order Verrucomicrobiales; family Akkermansiaceae; genus UBA956. The sequence continues at coordinate 19,738 of CAIRGO010000269.1, forward strand.
CAGCCATTTCGCTATGATACATGATGCGCGGAATGACGCGGACTTGTGAAATATTTTGCGCCGTTTTGATGACCTTGCAGGATACAGTAAGTGCGGGGCTTGAAGCGTTTCCAGTTGGCCTTGGTATGCCTGGATCTTCAGGAGTGGCCGCGAACAGAATGGGTCCAGATGATGGCGTTCCATTGGAGGCGCTGGGAGTGCTCAGAGAAAAATAGCCAGGGCTTCCAGGGGCGCTAAGCGTGACAGCTTCGATGACCGGTAGAATGAGGAAATCAGAACTTCCGATGCTTGAGTTCATGCCTTGTATGGCGAGAAAATTGTCACCTGCGATCATGCTAGATGAGGGAATTACTGTTTCCCACCACTGGGACCATGTTGTAGAGGCTGCGTTGGATGATGAGAGAGAATTGAAGGCAAGAACGGCAGGTGCCGCATGGGAGGCAACCGCAGTGTAATTACCATTTAAAAATACAGCACATCCATCTTCGTACTTCATTTTCAACTTAAAGCTGGTGTAGAGCGAAGGGTTGGGAATATTGAATTTCACGCGAAAAAGAATCGATGGATTTATGTTTCTTAGTTGCGATTGCACATTGGTGCTCACGAGCGAACTCAAGAGCCCATTTGCATCGTAGCCGATGCCACTGGAACAAGTAGTCCACCCGCTGTCATTGAATGAGAGACTTCGATTCCAGCCGTTGATATCACCGTGACCGATTTCGCCAGCGGCATAATTGGTTCCTGAATACTGCGTGGCGCTTGTGGGCACGAAGTATTTTCCCTCAGTTCCAGCCGCAAGAATCGTGGTGGAAGTAGTGGCGAAAGTTTTCCCATAGGAAACATCGGATGCTTGCGCGGGAAAAGTAGGGCCATATTCATCCATTAACGCCGGCAATCCAGTGATCGGTGCGGGTTTGTATAAACCTAAATATTCACCAGATTTTGCTAAGCTGAAATTTGTATGCAACGGTTGCCCCGAGACTCGACGATTTTTTCCCGAAGCCCAAATAATCATCGTATTTCCTGCGCCGAGAGATACGCTGGGAAGTTGCCATTTTGCCGTATTGGAGAGGTCGTCAGTGAGCCACCATCCGTTGAGGTTTACTGCCGCAGCGCCTGCGTTATAAAGTTCAATCCAATCTTGGCGTGTATCATTTTCGTCTTTGATACCGTTGACATTGTCGGCCATGAACTCAGAAACATAGATTTGAGCGCATGCCATTTTGAGGCAGAGCAATAAAGTGCTTGTGAGTAAAAAGAAACGCATGAAGTGAAGGTTTATTTTTTGCAGTTTCATGATAACTGTCCTAATAATAAATGCAAGCAAATAATGTAGCAGTTTCTTGACGCTGGGGAATGTTCTGGCATGCTAATGACCCCATGAAATGGCTCGCAACTTTACTTTTTTCCCTTGTGGGACTGCTCCCCCTGCAGTCGCGCCCTTGGTCGGAGGATGTCATTTATTTTGCGCTCACCGATCGCTTTTATGACGGTGATCCAAACAATAATTCTCCCGTCGGCTGCGATCCCGCGCTCTATGATCCTGCCCAAAAAAATATTAATTGCTACCAAGGTGGTGACTTACGTGGTCTCGAGAAGGCACTGGCAGCGGGGTATTTTACTGATCTTGGGATTACCGCACTGTGGATCACGCCGCCTGTAAAAAATTCTTGGCGATCAGGATTTGATCTTGGTGGATGGAAAACAGGTTATCACGGCTATTGGGCGCAGGATTTTTTGGATATTGATCCTCATCTTGTGAGTCGTAAATCAATCAATGGTGTGGAGTATCCAGATTCACGTGAGGGGCGTATGCAGCACTATCGGGATTTTGTGAAACTGGCACATTCGCGAGGAATAAAAGTGATCCAAGATGTCGTGCTCAATCATGTCGGTCCGCTTTTTTACTACGATACCAATGGCGATGGCTCTTTCCAGGTAGATGCAGAGAGCGAATGGGTGCGACCATACAAAAAAGAGGGGTTCTATGATACAGCGCGCTGGGCAGACATTCCCAAATGGAATCTCACGAAAGCCGGTCCATCAGGACCCATGTCGTTGCTTGGCAGAAAAATCAATACCACAGGGTTGCTAGGGGATTTGTCCAATTACAGCCGAAAAGGATTTAATTGGGATAGCTTGGGTTCGAACGATGGACAGGAAATGCTTTGCGATTTCTTCTCCTTGCGCGATATCTGGACTGGCCCTGGAGCTTCGATGGAGCGACTTGCCGAAGAATTCGCTGAGATCTATGCATTTTACATGGATACTGTCGGTGTTGATGGTTTGCGCATCGATACCGTAAAGCATGTTCATCAGTCTTTCTGGGATTCGTTTACAGAAAAGCTCCGCAAAAAGTTAGGACCCCGTGCAGCTGAAGTCATCATCTTCGGTGAAGTGTTCGACGGAAATCCTGCTCGCTTAGGTCAATATACCTACCGCCATGATTGGCCAGAAAACCAAGGGCCTGAACTGGATTCTGTGTTAAATTTTCGTTTCTGTTTTACGGCGCGTGAGTATTTGCGAAAAACTAACGATGCATTCGGTACTGCGCATCAATTAGAAACTGCGATTCGGGAACTTCACGGAAAGGATCCACAAGGGCGTCCTTGGTATAATCAATCAAAGGGTTTGGATGGATTAAACGCTTCGCAAAAATCAATCACGTTCATCGAGAATCATGACGGCATCAATCGTTTCAGAGTAAAAGATGTGAGTGAGGAAAAACATCGACTGGCACAAGCACTGGTGCTGCTTAGCGAAGGCATTCCTTGTTTATACTATGGGGCAGAAATAGCCATACAAGATCCCATCGGCGAAGTAGGGCAAGATACTGAAACAGGTCGGACTATGTTATTCCCCCATAGCAATAGCGATGCCGTTGCAGATGCCAAAAAACATCTGGTGTTTCGTGAATTGCATGACTTGATCACATTGCGTAACAAGACTGAAGCTCTGCGTTCAGGTATTAGTATTCCCTTATGGGCAGATAGTGAGAGTCGTGACGATGATGATGGGGTTTTTGCTATGGCAAGGACAATGGTTCGTGGGGATAAATTTGACGCTACTACGACTGCCGTAGTCGTTTTTAATGCATCCAATACCACTCATCAGACAGGTGAAGTAGAGCTAATGAACGAAGGCCAAGTTCTCGCTCCTGCGGGTAGCGTGTTTGTTGGCCAAGTAGTCGTGGGTAGTGGGAGTGTTGAAAAAGTAACGCTTGCAGAGGGAGCCAAAGCCGTCTTCGTAGCTCCAGCCAACTCTGCAGTGGTTTATACATTGGAAAAAAATGAGTAACCAGCGTGATGCGATTGATTTAACTGATTATTTTCGTGAGCTTAATGGGCTTTTCGAGAACACGGGTTTTTCTTGTGAAACGATCGTCAAGACAGCCGCTGGTTCGGTTGATATGTGGACGCGGATATATGCCGCAGATGCTCCCACTGTTTACCTCTCTGCAGGTATGCATGGAGATGAGCCCGCTGGTCCCTTGGCGATTCTGGCACTGTTGCGCAGGAAAGAGTTAGCTCCCGTGAATTGGATCATTTGTCCGATGCTTAATCCCACAGGATGCGCAGCTTATACTCGTGAAAATGACAGAGGAATTGATCAAAATCGTGATTACTATGAACGTAGTAGTATAGAAATTTTTCACCACGCTGCATGGTGGGAAAAACAGCATCGCATGCCTGATTTGTTTCTGAGTTTGCATGAAGATTGGGAGTCGAGTGGTTTCTATTTTTATGAGATTAACTTGCACGAAGATTACCCCGCGATGGCGAGAGAGATGCTTGCTGCTGTATCACCGATTGTGTCTATTGAACCAGAAATAGTCGTAGATGACCATCAAGTGAGAGAGCCTGGTTGGATATTCCATGAAGCGGAGGCTGATTTTCCTGATTTGTGGCCAGAGGCAATTTTTATGGCGAAACTTGGTTGTCCACTGTCATTTACTTTAGAGACGCCAAGCTTGGCAAGAAAGCTAGATCAACGTATCAGCGCTCATTTGGCGGCCATTGACGTTGCCACTTCCTTGGCTTTTAAAGGAGTCTGATTTTATCCTGTGTTCTTTGCATAGAGATTTGACACCTTACTAGCTTTCTGCTACGAGCTTTCGCCGATGCGCATACTGCCATGTTTGGGAATCTCCATTACTGCCCTGATGTTTCAGGGATGCGCGTTGCTTTCACAAGACGAAGCATTATGGAAAAGTGCGGTGAATCGCCAATCAGCGCAACTTGGTTTCCGTAATTGGATTGTTGTCGCAGAGGCCTCATTCCCCGCTTTTTCGCGCACTGGAGTTCATCAAGTCCCAGCGAATGTTGAAATTCCTGAGGCTCTTGATTATGTTCTCCAAGCAATCGATCAAACTCAGCACGTAAAGCCAAATATATATATCACCAGAGAATTGCGTTCAATGTCTAACGATTCAGCTCCGGGAATTGATGAGTTGCGTGAACGTTTGGAGACCTCATTGCACGGCTTGGAGAATACAAGTTTGGAGCAAGATTCATTGATGACTTTGCTCACTGATGCGAATCGGAGTTTTGATGTGCTCATCATTCGCACTACCTCGGCATTGCCTTATGGCAGTGTATTTATTGAGCTTCAGCCTGGCTACTGGGATGCCGAAGCCGAGCAACAATTGCGTGAACGTATGGAAAGTGAGCGATTGAAAAAAATTATGCCTGGGCAGCATTAACGTTCTTACTATTTCCGTTTAAAACTATTTTTCATGAGTAATTCAAAAGCAGATCAAATCCGTGCCGAGCGCGAAAAAGCATGGATAGGCGACGCCGTGCTCGCCTTGTTTGCCAGAAAATATGTGCTGCGTGAGCGCGGCTGTATGGACGGCGAATGGTTTACAATGTTAACCTCTAACGGTTTTCTAACAGCCTTCGGTAATCCAACAAGTGTCGAGGCAAAGATTGGTGAAATTTACACAGAAGAGGGGCTAGACGCTGCTTTTCTATGGATCGACGAAACTTTTGTTCCGCTGTTTCGGAAACAGATGAACAAGCGGAAATAAGATCATGGAGTTTCACTACCGTTGCAGACGGGCAATGGGAAATTTGAGTGACTTAGTCCATGAATCCACGGGCTTTCGCTTCTGCGATGGGGATGGCTTTCGCTTGGCAAACCTGTCGCCAACCAGGAAAGTTCCATTTGTTAGGAAAACCTCGGCATTGTTCTGGTTTTACGGGGTGAATGCGGCAAATATTGCCATCTAACATAATACACTCGTGATTCTCTTTTTCTAACAATGACAGGCCTTGGCGATTGGTTCTGAGTCGGGTGTATTGTTGTAAAAACTCATCCTCGCTAAGTTGCAGGAAATCGGCGATCGGCTTGATTTCATCATCTTCTAGTCTTACATCTCCTGGCCATTTGCAGCAGGCGGTACAACGATCACAGATATAGTAATTTTCTGCATAAAGATGCACATCACGGTTTCCGGGACTGCCGTTAGGGAGTTGCTCATTCATCAACTCTGCATTTGACGGTAGTAGTAGTCAATTTTCCCCAAAAAAGCTTTCCACTTACGGCCAGGTTTTCCATTTTCCATAAGGAAATGTGGACAATTTTTGTTAGGTGGATGAGCACCGCGGCGCGGCCAATGATAATGCGGTACCACATTGCGCAGAGGGATGTTATTTTTGATCATCAGATAGGCTGCCAATTTCGCCGTGCGGTCCATTGTCGCATTCAGATTGCTACCGCGTTGTTCACACATTTCGATACCAATACTGTAGTTATTTCCAGGGCCATTAAAGTCTGCATGCTCACCCTGCTCATTGGTAGGTAAGTGCTGAACGGCAACTTTATCATCGACAGTGAAATGCCAAATCAAATAGCCGATCCGATTACCTCCTTTGCGTTTGGGCGCACGCAAGGCACCATTTTTCAATGCTCGGGAATGTTGCCAGGCATCAGCGGTCCAGTTCTGTGTGCTATGAATCGTAATGTAGCGTGGCGACATGGGGCGGACAACTCGGCGTCCCACAGTGCCTTTCGGAACAAGATCAGATTTTAGATTTACACCGCGCATGATCGAACTCATCGATCCACCACCACTGCCACTGGTGGGTGTGACACGACTGCCATTGGCCCACTCAATCGGGCGGTCAGCTCCTCCTCCTATAGGCGCAATTGGAGTGCAGCACACGGCAGCAATCACAATCGCCAAGGCAATGAGTGGCGCAATGATGAAATGATTCCTCACCAAGCAAGCTTAGATGAGTCTCAGCTTGATGAAAAGTAAAAATAACGAAATTACGTGAGGAAATCACGCACCGCTATCGGTAAGTTCACTCCACCTCGACCACCGAGTCGTTGATCAATTTCTTCTAAGCGCTGAATCAGATCACGCACCATCGCCCGGGGTGCTGGACCACCTGCGGCATCGCAAAAATGCGTGCGACAGGCGAACGGGCGGCTATCATAAATTTGGCACTTCCCTTGAAGCAAAAATGGACAAGAAGGTGCGTCTATAGCGATGGTTTTTCTGCCGGCCGCCCTCCATCCTTTTGCTGCTAAAATGGCTTCTCCCTTTGTTATATAGGGTGTTTTCCCCGTTAGCGTGAATTGGCAACATGTCGAGCGGCCGATACAGGATCGCTCTAACTCACGACCCGACCATTCTTGGTAGATTGCTTTCACTTCGTTGACTATGTCACTGTGATCAGCAATCGCACCTTTGTTACGGGCATTTTTTTTCTGTGAAGAATGTTTCATGCAGTGGTCTGGCGAGATGATACATAGTCTAGAAAATGACGCGAGTGCTATCGGATATATTTCCGTTGCGGCTACCGCCATTCGCAAGCATAGTGGTGTTTTCCTATATGCGTTTTGACCTATCTAGTGACTATACTCCCAGCGGTGATCAATTTCAGGCGATTCATAAATTGGCGCGCTCGATTGCTGCAGGGAACGGCCATCAAACACTATTAGGCGTTACTGGTTCTGGGAAAACCTACACCATGGCGCAGCTCATTCGTGAAGTGGATCGCCCGACGCTAGTGATGAGTCATAATAAAACTCTCGCGGCACAGTTGTATTCTGAATTTAAAAATTTCTTCCCTAATAACGCCGTCGAATATTTTGTCTCTTACTTTGATTATTACCAACCAGAGGCATACATTCCGCGCTCTGATACATACATTGAAAAAGATTCGTCAATCAATGATGAGATTGAGCGGCATCGCCTTAGCACCATGGGGTCATTGCTTACACGACCTGATACAATTGTAGTAGCCTCTGTTTCGTGCATCTACGGCTTAGGTTCTCCGGATGATTATCAAAACATGATGTTCCCCATTCAAAGTGGACAATTGCTGGGTCGTGATCAGCTGATTGCCGAACTTTGTGCTATGCTTTTTGAGCGTAATGACATCGCATTTGCACGTGGTAAATTTCGTGTGCGCGGCGACGTGGTTGAAGTTCACCCAGCCTACCTTGATCAAACTGCCATTCGTGTAGAATTTTTTGGGGATGAAATTGAGCGCATCAGTAGCATCGATTCACTAACGGGAGCGATCATGGAGCGTCTCGACCAGTATGTGTTTTTCCCCGCGAAGCAATTCGTCACTCCGGCAGATAAAATGAAAGTTGCGATGAAATCCATCAGTGAAGAATTAAAAAATCGAATCGCGGAGTTAGAGTCTCAAAATAAATTGATTGAAGCACAACGCATCAAAATGAGAACTGAATACGATCTCGAAATGATGAATGAAATGGGATTTTGCCAAGGAATTGAGAACTACTCACGGCACATTACTGGGCGAGAGATTGGCGCGCGTCCCTACACCTTGTTGGATTTCTTCCCGCGCGATTTCCTATTGTTAGTTGATGAAAGCCACGCCACGATTCCACAGATCGGCGGAATGTATGAGGGAGATCGTTCGCGGAAAACTGTTCTCGTAGATCATGGATTTCGATTGCCGAGTGCACTTGATAACCGCCCGCTCAAATTTGCCGAATTCATGGAAATGACTTCGCAGAGAGTGTATGTGAGTGCCACGCCAGGACCGTTTGAGATCGTGAATTCGCGGCCTGATAATAAAACGTTCATCGCAGTGAAAACAAAGCCTGATCAAGTAGGCTATGTGGATCGTAAAAAGCTCAATATTCGTCCTAGCGGCACGGATGATCCTGTGGAGTCGTTTGAAGTGAGAAAAGCGGGATCGCAATTGATCGTGGAACAAATCATTCGGCCAACGGGCTTGCTAGATCCTGTGATTGAGCTTCTTCCATTGAAAGGGCAAATCGATGCGACGATAGAACTCTGCCGCCAACGAGTTCTCAAGGGTGAGCGAGCATTAGTCACCACGCTCACAAAAAAAACAGCCGAAGACTTGAGTGAATATCTGCAAAATACTGGTCTTAAAGTGCGCTATATTCATGCTGATATTGATACCATCGAACGGGTAGAAATTTTACGTCAACTGCGTGCGGGTGCATTTGATGTGCTGGTGGGAATCAATCTACTGCGGGAAGGTCTTGACCTGCCGGAAGTTTCGTTAGTGTGTATTCTTGATGCCGACAAAGAAGGTTTTTTACGCAATGATACCTCGCTGATTCAGACAGCGGGTCGCGCGGCACGCCACATCAATGGAGTGTGTTATCTTTTCTGCGATGTAGTTACTGATTCGATTCAAAAGTTGTTAGATATTACTGCGAAACGTCGCTTGCGTCAGCAGGCTTTCAATGAGAAGCATGGCATTATCCCGCAAAGTGTGGTTCGTGGCATACAGGAGTCTTTGGCAGATAGCGCTGGAGAAAAATCCTCAACCGCAGAAATGATGGCGATGGTTGGTGAAGATGAAGCGGCCTATGATCGCCCTCGAATGATTGCGGAATTAGAGACGCAGATGCGTGCTGCTTCTTCCCAGCTTGAATTTGAACTCGCGGCTCATTTACGCGATCAAATCAAAGCATTAAAGGAAAATACACTGCCGCCCCCGCCACCGAAAGTGGTGAATTATCGACGTAAAAAATAATGTGCGGAATTTACCTTAAAAGACCGCTGGACATTGGCTTATGATTCATTATGATGGTGTCATGACATATCATAACCCAGACACCGTCAAAAAAATGCAATCATCTAAGGGTTTTACCTTAGTGGAATTATTGGTAGTGATCGCGATCATTGTTACTCTTGCAGCCGCACTAATTATTGGCGTTAGAGGCGCAATGCTAAAAGCGCAGAAAACCCAGTGCCTCAACACGATGCGCTCAGTCACCACTGGACTCACTGCCTTCACCTTTGAATATGGTAAGCCACCGATTCCTGAGAGCAAGGCATTACCGGGGCAAGAAGTTGATACTATTTTCGGAGATCCCGGTGGTTTGTATAAAAACGATTACATCGTCGCTGTATTAGAAGGCACTGACAGAAGATTTACTTTTGGTGGAGAAGTATGGGATGTCGCTCGGGTGAATCCTAAATTGGAAACATACACCACTTTTGAGCGCTCTCCCATGAAAAAAAATGGTGTATATGAAGTAGAGGGAGACGCTAATTCGGGGCAGCTGTATGATCCTTGGCAGAAAACCATTCTCATTGCAATTAATGTTCCACCTTATGCTGTGGACAGCGCGGATGGTCTGCGCGATAAGCTAATGCATACGTGGGGACTGGCAGAATATGCCGATACCAAGCCTAGAGAAGAGCAGTTTATCATCTGGTCTTATGGCAAAGATGGAGTGAAAGGCACCGCTGGTAAGGCAGTCAATCAAAATACCTACAAAGGATCCGATGACGTGATTTCTTGGTAGGAATTCTTGCTTATTTGTTACCATACTACTACTCATCGTGCATGGCGAAAATGCGAGCAGGAGTGGCTGGAGCGGGTGCAATGGGACGAAACCACGCGCGTATTTATTCTTTGTTAGAAAACGTCGAGCTTGCCGCAATTTACGATGCTGATCGTTCTCGTGCCGAAGCGGTTTGCCAGGAGTTCGGAGGAGTGGCAGTAGATAATTTAGCTGATTTGGCAAAGATGATTGATTTGGCGAGCGTGGCCGTTCCTACCATAGCACATCGTGAAGTTGGTTGCACATTGTTAGAAAGTGGCGTTCATGTGTTAATTGAGAAACCGATTGCTGCCACCGTAAGTGATGCACGCACGCTTGTGGACACGGCAAAACGCTGTGAGCGTTTGCTTGCTGTAGGTCATGTAGAACGTTTCAATCCAGTGTTGAAGCAGCTAGAGGAAAAACTCACACATCCACGATTTATAGAGGCGCATCGCCTTTCCCCTTTTCCGAATCGAAGCATGGATATTGGCGTAATTTTAGACCTGATGATCCATGATTTGGAAGTCATTTTGCACTTGGTGAAAAGTCCAGTTGTAGCGATCGATGCTGTCGGCGTGGCTGTTTTGACGCAAACCGAAGATATTGCAAATGCGCGTATTCGTTTTGAAAATGGTTGCGTGGCAAACGTCACCGCTAGTCGCATCAGCCCTGAGCGCATGCGAAAAATTCGTGTATTCCAAGAAGATTGTTATCTATCCTTAGACTATCAACAGCAAGAAGGGCAGATGTATGGCAAAGACTCTACCGGCATTGTAAAGTTTGACGTTGAGATCGATAAAGGCGAATCATTGTTGATGGAATTGCAATCATTCGTAGATGCAGTATCGCGCGGTGAAAAACCAGCAGTGACGGGACAACAGGGGATGGCAGCGTTAGAGCTAGCGCTTAAAGTTACTGAACTAGCTCGATTGGGAATGTAATCATCAAGTTACCCTCAGTCGCAATAGCAGCGGAGCTAAGATAAGCAAAACGATTCAACCAAAGGCTTGGAGAAATCCGCACTCGATGGCGAGTTGCTCTGAGGCATTAGTCTCTAACGTTGAGCGCAATTCTTCGAGAGCTTCGACGCGTTTTAGTAATGAACTAGTCGTTTCTTTATCGCTGATTTTTGCGATCAAACTCGCTACCTCGGGGAAATCTTCACACGGACAGCCGTTTTGACAACGCAAGGCATCTGCCATCCATGCCATCAAGACATCGAAGTAACGCGAGCGCTCTCCGATATAGGCAGAACGCGCGGCGGCTTTGTGTTCTTCTTCACGTTCTTTCAACCAGCGACCATCGGTCGTCTGCGCGTAGTGCTTTTTCTCCGCGCCATAGTTTTCATCTTCTAGCTTTTCTAATTCCACTTTCCTCCGATCGAGTACTTCCGTGAATGCGGACTTTATGGTAAGCGCCCCCCATGGCGTGCCAAAACTTTCCGAAGCTACTCTGTTGAGGGTCTTCACTAGTTCATCTCCGCCTTTACTTCTATAGTCGGTTTTACCCAACAGCGGTAGCTGAACGCAGCGTGATAGAATTGTTGGTAGTAACTTTTGGGGTTGCGAAGTGAGCAATAGTAAAATGGTGCTATTTGGTGGCTCTTCTAATGTTTTGAGAAAGGCATTTTGTGCTTGTGGATTCATGCGATCAGCATCTAACAAAACAACAATCTTCCAGACATTCTTTCCTGAAACCATATGCAGTCGTTGCTCTACTTCACGAATGCGATCAACATTGATGACTCGTGAATTTTTTTCTGGTCGCACCAATTGCACTGCATCATTTTCCTGTTCTTCAAGCGGAAGTGGTTCAGTGATCACGGCATCGCCGAACAAATCAGTGCCGCCGTTTGCCTTTCCTTGAAGTAACCAAGAAACCTTGGCAGCTAGTGCTTCTTTACCACTGTCTTTTACACCTGAAATAAGTAAGGCATGCGCTAATCGACCATGCTCATGCGCTTTTGCTATATGCTCGTAAGCTCGCTCTGCGGTAAAGGCCATGACGTTCAGTGGGCGAGATTACGCACGGCGCGATAGCGTGGTTGTGCCCGCTGGCTGGAATGGCGAGACAAAGGTATCGTGAAAGGAATATACATCTGCAAAATCTTCTTTAGTGTCAGAGTCTTGCTTACCAAAGGTTCCCACTTCGATCAACAGAAAAACCATTTCTCCGACGTCGGAACATGATTTAATGCCCCACTCAGCCAATAGCGTTGCTGCCATAGGACCAAATGTTTGCAAGGCAAGATCGCGGAAGCCTGCAAGCAGTTCTGGTCCACTGACGTGACGTGCTTGACCAAGGTTCGCTTCGGTAATGCGATGCAGAGTAAAGTCTAACGCTTCTTTGAGAAAAATGTATGCCTGAGGATGAAAGCGCGGGTCACGATTGATGATCGCTTGGATGGCGTGTTCATACGGCAGTGCTTGCATGCGTGTAGGATAGCGAAACTTTTTTGATTCGTAAAGATGTTAGGTGAATAGAATGCAAAATTTATTTTCCGTTAGATTTGCTCTAGGAAAAATTGGCACATGTCTGCGTAGAGTGCCGTGGATCCTGTGGACAAAGTGTTTTGATGCCCAGCCTTGGGAATCATTTTCAAACACTTGTGTGAATTTGGAATCGCATGATAAATTTCCTGCGCTTGAGAGGGTTCGACAAAGTCATCCTCTGTGCCATGAGCCATAAATACTGGAATGGTGATGTGTGAAGCCGCTGACAGCGGGCTGCAATCAGATGGTAAAAATCCTGCTCGGCAGTAGATACCAAGCGCACAAGCACGCGATGTAATGGGCGTCAGGTCTCTTACAATAAATGGTAAGTGACTCGCTGAGGAGCAAATAGGCCGATCCAATGAGGCGAATGAACTTACGCTGGCGCAGGCACGCAATGGAATTGAGGAATGCGCAGCAGCTTGCAAAGTAATAGCTCCACCTTGTGAGTAACCAAACATGAATACTGGTCCTTTGCTTTGCGGATAGCGGTGTTGAAAGTCTAACCAAATCGAATCAATGATGGCGACTTCTTTGATGCCAAATGTAGTGTATGGGGATGGATTGTCTCCATGCCCTGGGAGGTCGATGCACAAACAGGCAAAACCCGCGGCACAGAATCTTTCGCAAATTGGTAAATGATCTTCCTTTCTGCCCTTGTGTCCATGCAGCATAATAACCGTGCCTTGAATCTCTCCCCACGGGAGAAGTGCGACATTGCGTCTCGTAAGCTCATCACGTAATTGGTGTGATTTGACGGCAATGTTCGATGTTACAGGCGAGCAAACAATGCATGGTGTATTGGCTCTACTCGTGAACGAACGAATTGTTAATCCGAAATCGTCAGGTGATTGAATAATCTTCGTGTGATAGTCCTGAAGAATTCGACGCTTCGGTGAAAGTGTTTCAGATGATCCATAGACTGCAATGGTGATGAATAGAGCGAGAAAAAGAAAAGCAACGCTAGAGATAATGCGTATGATCCAGCGCTTGGTTTTCACAGACATGATCAAGAGCGTTGATGATCTGATGGGTAAGTTCCCCTGCGCTGCTTGGAAGAAGATACTTTCAATAAATCGTATTTTACCCCGCAATACATACAGCTAAATTTTTGCGTAAATACAATACTTATCACGGCCGTGTATCCGTGATTGAGCGGTGGGATACACTGCGATTTTTGATGAACGCGTGCACCATTGCTTAGTAATGGCGTACCACGGCAAAGCGGACAGAGAGCATTTCTTCTTTTAAAAAATGAAATGATCAAAGAGAGAATCGAAAACAGGATGCCGATCAAAACAGCGTACAGAAAAGAATGGCTCGTATTGTCTTTATGATAGAGTAAAAACAATACCACTGCGGTAATAGTCGTAATAAGCCAGAAAATATGAAACAATGTCCAAAATGTAGCCACGTAGAATACGCCCCGATACGGCATCGATCGGGAACGTGTTGTTTGATGTTCTACAGGATCTGTTATGCCCATTATAGTATAGTGTGAAACGAAGTAGTCACACATTTTCAGACTATCGACAAGCGTTAGATTTGAAAAACTTAAGTTTTCTTCTTATTCTTCGAATTTCCATGTAGGAAACTTGGTAACAAGCTCGTTACGATACTTCTCAGCAAGAGCGGTTTCATGATTGGCTTCCAACGCTTTGATGATTTTGTAAGTTGCTAAGGGACGTAAGCGCGCATCCTCAATCGAGATGACGATGAATGAGTATTTTTCCTTAGCTTCTGCTGGTTTATCCTGTGCCATGCAGATGTCACCAAAGACGATACTGGCCTCGGCTTCGAGTGCTCCCTGCGGGCGTAATAGGAAGCATGCTTCGATGGAGGCCCGAGCTTTTGTGAGGTCTTTTAAGGCTAAGTGGCAGCGTGCTTGATCCACTAAGGCATCAGCCTTGGCCATGGTGTTGTCTTCTACGGCCAGGACGTTATCAATTGGCGCAAGAGCACGCTGGTATTCTTTGCTTAAAATTAATGCTTTTGCTAAATTGCGCCAAACATCGCGTGGCGTGCGACGTGGTTCCTCTGGATTACTGATCAACATGAAAAAACGCGATGCTTGTTCCGCTTTTTTCAGTCCTAATGCTTGAACACCAGCCCATGATACCAATGCGGGTGATATCTTATCGGAATACCCTGAGTCGATTGCTTTATCAATTTCTTCTGCAAGGGGATCGATTTGCTCCATCAAAAAATGACAGGAAATGAGCAATAATCCAGCGCGTTTCCCGTAGGTCTTTTCATCGAGTTCGCGGGCCTTTTGCAGATGCGGCACGGCGTCTTTATTATTACTTTGTTTCTGCAATCCATAGCCTATAAAAAACTCGGCGTTGGCAACGGTGTCCGAAGGAAGATCTTTGTAGCGCTCGAGCATTGTTTTGTAGCAAGTCACCATGCCAGGAAGATCGTTATTTTGCTTTTTGACGATCGCTGATTTTTGCCACGCATAAGCTTCGAGTTTAGGGCCAGGCTTGATTTCGATGAGCTTGTTAAAATCTTTAAGCGCAGAATCACGATCTCCTGATTCGAGATGTGAATCACCTCGCAAGGCGATAGCTTCTGGAGTGCGTTTGTCGGAAGCATAATCGTCGATGAATTTTGTCAACGAGCGAATTGCTCCTTGGTGATCATCTGAATTGGCAAGACACCAACCGCGTTGATAGAGGAAATTGGCGCGATTCGATTCGGCAATTAGACTCGCATCGATAAGATTGTATACTTCTGCAGCTTCTTTAAGCTTGCCTTCGTTTTGCAAAGCACCAGCTTTCATCATTAGGGCGGCATGGATGCGAGGGTGAGTTTTGCGACTTTTTCCATAAATGTCGATGAATGCATCTACTTGTTCTACGATATGCTTACCATCAATTTTATAGAAGCACAGCAATCGATTATAAGACGCGTCGAAAGCAATTTCATCATCGGGTAGTAGTTTTTGAACATCTAAGAATAGTGGAATTGCATCCATGAAATTGCCAAGAAGCATGTAAGATCTGGCAGCTATGTTCGATCGGCGAGCTTGACGTTCATCGCCCGAGTTGATCGGATTGGATTTGTGAATTTGAATGACTTCAATGTAGTTTTTTTTGTTAAAACGAATCTGCATCATCGAGGTTAATGCGTCATCGTGGTAGAATCTCCAGTCCTCGGATTTGTTAGATAAAATGGATTGAAAATAGCGCTCTGCAGCAGGCTCATCTTCCATCTGTAAGGTGGTAATGCCAGCGTAGAGTGATGCTTCAGCACGCATTTTTTCCGAGGCTGCTGATTTGATGAGCGCCTCAAAATAGGGAAGTGCATCTTTCGGTTGATTCATTTTAAGCAATAAAGCGCCAACCGCCTTACGACTGTCGTTAAGGTAAACACTGTTGGCAGAATCCGGATCATTAACTATTTTTTGATAAGCAGCTAGAGCATCTTTTTCTTTGTTCTGATAATGGTAACAAAGTGCTTCGTAGTATAATCCACGCAAGCGATCAGCTGGACGAGGAGCATTCGCAGAGAGTTTTTGAAACAGCACTGCAGCAGTAGCGTATTCTTTTTTCTCAAAGGCATCGTGCGCTAATGACGAACTCGCGGCGGCAACATATGGTCCATTACGCTGAGTATTGATGATTGAGGAAAATATTCGTTTCGCATCATCGATACGGCCAGTGTGATAAAAGCACAGGGCATAGTAATACTCGGCAGACTTCACATTGGCATCGCGAGGAAATTCATTGAGGAACTCAGCAAAAATTTCACCCGCTTTGGTGATGTATTCGATACGTTGCTCAAGGTTGCTGCTCGCTTGTCCTGAATCGTAGAGGTTTTTCGCCCGGCCATACAATCCTTCGGCGCGGTCTGCCTGCAGTGCTTGCTCAGGAGTGGCAGCTTGTTGCGCACATGCAAATGATGCAGTGATGAGGAGAATGGCGATAATGTAACTTTTCATGAGATGATGTATGTTAGTTGGCTCATGTTACTTGTCCTTAGGACGCTGGGTTGCGAACGAAATGTTCCAGATGCCGGCCTTGGTGCAGGTAGAAATCACGCTAATCACATGCTGGTATTCCGTTTTCTCATCGGCGCGGAGGCGTATCGGTTGGTTTTTATACAATTCAGCAAGATTTTTCATTTTGACGTAGAGCTCCTCTTGTGTTAATGGCGTTTTATCGATGATGACCGTTCCATCGATGAGCACATTGATGATTTTTTCGCCTTGTACGCGCACTGGTTCAGCTCCTTCTGCTGTGGTGGGTACTGATACGTCTAGCTCTGTTTCATTGCGCGACCATTGCCAAGTGATAATGAAAAAGGTCAGTAGTAGAAACACAATATCGATCATGGGCGCCATTTGAAAGGCGGCTGGCTCTAGCGTTTTCTTTTGAAATTTCATGACGGTAGAAGGATGTTACATTTCCTGTGGGGAAGGCATTTGGTAATCCTTACCACGATTGTTACCGTTACCATTGGTGTTTGTTTGTGGGCGTACCGTGAGGGTCTGGAGAAGCGCCACAAGATGGCTTGATGCTGCTTCTAGTTCGCCAATGTAGCGCTGGGTGCGAGTGCGGAAAAAAGCGTAAGCGAGCATGGTAGGGATCGCGATGATGAGTCCCGCTGCCGTGGTGATAAGAGCTACGGAAATACCAGAAGAGAGTTCCATTTGTTTTACGCCTTCGGTTCCATGTGATAGGTCGAAAAATGCCTGAATCATCCCGAGCACAGTTCCTAACAAACCTAACATAGGCGCTACGTTGCCGATATCAGAGAGATAACTCACGCGTGCCGTGAGAATTCCCGCTTGGCGCGATCCCTCGGATTCTGTAATTTCGCGGACTTCTGCTAGCGTCACACTCGGGTTGGCAATGATAAAGTCCAATACTCGCTGGGTGATACGCGCCATGCATTCGGATTGGCGACGACTAAATGCGGTCAAGCCCTGCAGATCACGTGAACGAATCAGCGACTCCGCTTCATCCATGAAACGATCTGAGACCACGGAGTTTTGACGAATTGTAAAAAGATAGAGCAGGCAGAGCGTAGCCGCGATCACCGAGAGACCCGCTAGCGGATACATGACCGGTCCGCCTTGAAAGAATAGATCCATGATATTGAACTGTTCTTTATTGGGCTGAGCGTCCGCGCCGAAGGCAGATGTGGCTGATAATAGGCCGATGATAGCGCTAAGAGAAATAATACGGTTCATGTTAGGAGTGGATTGTATCATGGAATTAGGGAAGAGCAATCGCGGAAAAAGCGTTGCTGGGGAGCGGCAATGGCAAATTGTGAATAATATTTGTGATTCGGTGGGACTCAGTTACTATAGTTGCGCAATAGAGAACATGGAAAAAGCTGATTTTAGAATAAAATTGAGAGAGGTGCCCCATCAGCCAGGTGTTTACCTGATGAAGGATCGCATAGGCTCAATTATCTATGTCGGAAAGGCAAAAGATCTACGTAAGCGGCTGTCCAGTTATTTCATGGCATCGCGAAAAATGCGCGCGGATGCTAAAACACGCGCTTTAATCGAGGCGATATGGGATTTTGAAATCCATGTGGTTCGCAATGAACAAGAATCGCTGTTGCTAGAAGGGAAGCTCATCAAGGACTATCGTCCTCGCTATAATGTGGCATTTCGCGATGATAAACAATTTTTGCTGCTGAAAATCAACGTGCTAGATCCGTGGCCACGCTTGATGATGACGCGATTAAAAAAAGATGACCAAGCCCGATATTTTGGTCCTTTTGCTCATTCCACCGCTCTGCGTGCCACCGTGGAATGGCTGAATCGTAGTTATGGATTGCGCGTCTGCCGACCTAATGAACCTGGTGAAGTCGAATACAAACATTGCAATGCAGATATCATCAGAAATTGCTCAGCGCCCTGTGTGGCGAGGATCACACGTGAAAAGTATCATCAAAGCATCGATGAAGTTTGTCGATTGTTAGAGGGAAAAGGTCGCCGGGATAAGCTCGATGAATTGCGTGAGGAAATGTCCAGAGAAGCGGAAGCAATGCATTTTGAAAAAGCGGCCTTGTTGCGCGATGTGATCCAAAATTTGGAAATCACCTTGAATCCCACGCGACAATTTAGCCGGGGCCGGGGACTTCCAAGTACCGTGAAGCCAACCGAAGACCTAGCCGAACTTGGCGAATGGTTGCATTTGCCTAGCCCTCCGCGAGTCATGGAGTGTTTTGATATTTCTAACGTTTCTTCCAATCACATCGTAGCATCTATGGTGCGATTCGTCGATGGAGTGGCGGATAACCAAGCGTATCGTCGCTACCGCATCAAAACAGTGACTGGACAAGATGACTTCGCCAGCATGGCGGAAGTGGTGCGACGTCGCTATTCGCGGATACTATTAGAAAATGCCCAAGCCAATCCTGATATTGCAGCAGAAAGCCAAGAAAATGTGATAGAGATTCAACGTCGACTAGCACGAGAAGGCAAAGCCAAAGTGCTACTGCCCGATCTCGTCATTGTCGATGGTGGCAAAGGACAACTTAGCATGGCGGTGGCGGAATTGCGAAAATTGAAACTCCATGAGTTGCCTGTGATCGGTCTCGCCAAACAGCGGGAGGAAGTTTTTCGCCCGGGGCATAGTGAGCCGATTCTTATTCCCCACGATCGCGGCGCTTTAAAGTTGCTACAACGCATTCGCGATGAAGCCCATCGATTTGCCAATGGCTATAATTCACTGCTGCTGCGCCGTCGTATGAAGGAAAGTGTCTTAGATGATTGCCCGCTGATCAATGCAGCAAGAAAAAAATCGTTATTCAAGCATTTCGGTTCCGTCACAGAATTACGCAAAGCAACCTGCGCAGAAATCGAAGCATGCCCCGGAATCAACAAAGCGGTTGCTCAAGCACTATTTGCGTGGTTGGAAGTGAGGAAATAATTAGTTTTTGAATCATATCATTTTCACTCTTCTTCACTATCGTCTTCGCATATTAATGGGTTTACAAATCTCTCTAACAACGTTCGATGCTTGGTGATGCGACCGGTGACCCGCTTGCGCCATAGCCGGAAGCTGGCTGGTTTTAGCTCTTGGCGCATCAGATCAATCACTTCGCTCTCGCTTAAGCCACTGCGTTTTTTTATCTCTTCAAAGCTAGTGCGATCATGCCATGCCAGACGGATGATTCCAGAAATCCATTCTTTGGTGTGCGTTTTTTTCATAATAAAGTAGGTTGTGCTAAATATTGGCTCATTTTTTTCCAATAAGGGAAAAAGCCTGATTGAGCATAGGAGTAAGTATCGTGATCACTTCTGCGACGCACGAATTGCAGTAAAATATTATTTTTTGTTAGAGCGTCTGTCAGACTTGGTAGCATGTCACGCGCCGCGCCTATCGTCGGCGCAAAGGCAATGATTTCAAGCAATTGGTTACTCTTCGCCCAAGCGAGAATTTCTTGGATCGCCTCATGTTGATCGAGGCGCGTTACAGGGAGATTGAAATGTTCTGTGGCACGTTTGACAGCATCGGCAGTAACCGCCGCGAGAGCTTTTTGCCTAAGCCCGCTGATTCCCTTGATTTCACAACTCTGCACCGCAATCGCTTCACCTTGCCAGCGGGAAAATGGACCCACTTCAGGCAGTAGATCTTCGCTATGCAACCACAGACCGCTGCGCAAATTATTCTCCGTAAGTGTATCAGGATAGTGTAACCGCTCTGCGCAATGTAGATCAGCCGTCTCTTCCTGAGCTTGGGATGCGAAAGCGCCATCAGCGATTCGCTGGTTACCCGCTGTGTGCTGAAGCAATGAATCATCGGCGTATTTTTCCAGATTAGACAATCGCACGGTATAAGTTTTGCCAAATGTCTGTAAGCCGGCAACCCAGCGCCACGAGAGGGTATTACTGGCGGGATCTGCATCTAACAAATGTCGATAGAAAAAATCAGCACCCAGTTCCCATGGTAATTTCTCCGCATGAATCCAAAAACTAGCCCACCACATGCGTGCATGATTGTGCAAGTAACCTTTCTCCACCAACTGATGTGCCAATGCATCCATGCAAGCCACACCGCTCTGACCAGTGGCGACTTTGGCGGCACGATCAAGCACCTCGGCGGAAAAAATTTGTGTGGATTGCTCCACGCGGTTTCTCCATGAAGTCCACACATCGGGTCGTCTCTCTAACCATCCTTTCCAGTATCGCCGCCAGCAGATTTCCTGTAGCCATTTTTCGGCGGTGGAAAAGGAATAGCGGTTTAGGGTTTCATCGATGATTTGATCTTCGCTGATCAACCGATGCCGAATCGCCGTGCTTAATAAGGAAACATTACGATGCTGTTCATGGACATAATTTCGGTCTTTTGCATACCTGCCGACGCGCGGCAAAAATTCTCGCCAAATGGCTAAGGCATCTGTGCGCGTGAGTGGTATTTCAATCATAAACAGCGCAATCTACACAGGATGCACCGCGTGTAAAATAGGAATTTATGAGTTAAACACCAGCATCGCGATAGAGTTCCCCCATCCGGGTTAGCGATCCATCGGCTGTGAGCAGGCTGTGTTCTTTGCCTTTTCCAGGCTCGAAGTATGCGTATCGCTCGATACTTTTTTCTTTTTCGAGAAATTTTAGTGCTGATTTGAGAAACGCATAATTTTCTTTTTCTGTGCCACTCCAGCCATTGAATTCTGTTAGCCAAATCGGTAATCGATGTTCCCTCGCTAGTCCTTTGAGGAATGCTTCAAAATCGCCCGCATCTCTTCCTCGATACCAGTGCATCGCGATGAAATCCACACGCAATTTTAAGCGTTTGGCCTCCTTCATGAATTCGGCAAACCACGCGAGGCCCTTGCCATCTGACGAGGTACAAGGGCTACCTAACGGAATATTTTTCGCTTCAGCGATAGCTTGCAATTTAGGCCAGTGCTTGAGCGCATCAGCCACGCTGAGATTCCCCTGATCGCCACGTTCTGGTTCATTATAACCTAGCAGGTGCTTGATGTTTTTTGCGTTCCTTAACTGATTGAGAGAATTTTCGCCTTCCACATCTTTACGATTTTTGATCATCGGCACGAATTCGATCTCTTGATTGCCATCACCCCCGGCCCACCACGTATAATACCAATGCGCGCCAAACAGTTTATGAAGGCGAGCATCTCCTCCCGCCCAGCCTTTTTTTTCAGTGGCGACAGATCTTTCGAGCGAGATCGCTGGCGTGACAAAAAGCGAAGGAGCCAAGATGCGCAATGCAGTTCTTCTATTCATCGCTGACTTTTATAAGGGGCGATCGCGCTGGCGACAAGGTGATAGTGTTGCATGACACGGGCATTTTCCATTCTTGTGCTTGCAAGAAATGGCAGCATTGGATTGTATCACTGCGATGCGAATACTAATAATCATGGCTCTTTGCTCGCTGCCAGTGATGGCGGAACACGGGGGCACGAACGAATTTGAAAAAGTGACGGGACAGTGCTTTGGACCATCTCAGACCAAGGTGAAAAATCTAAAAATACAGACCGAATGGTCGGGCGATGAAACAAGTCTCTTTTATCGCTACGAAGATGAAACAGGTCAGCAAGTAACGAAAAAGTACGAATTGAGTAATGGCAAAGAAGCCATCGTGACTGAACAACTGCCGGCCCAAACCGATAATCCACAAGTTCGCGGCGAAGGTCCGTATTCTTATGAAAATGATACGTCACCGGATAAGGAATGGACCGTGATCAAAAAAGACGGATCCGTGATCTTACGAAATGTAAAATCTAACGAGGAAAAAACTGTAGCCAAAGCCGCTGATGGGCGAGAATTTACGGGACGCGCACAGTGGTCGCCCGATTCGAATATGTTTATCCTCTGGGATACAAAATTTGAGCTATCGCGCAAAGTGAACTATACCCGCTCATCACCGAAGAACAGCGATCAGCCAGAATTTTTTTCTATCGATTATCCGAAGCCTGGTGATAAGTTGACGGAGAGAATCCCAATGATTTTTTATACAGATGATCGTAAGCCGATGACTGTTGATTCATCGTTGATCCCCAACCCATTTGAAGTGAAAAATCTCCACTGGCGCAGGGACTCGCAACGTTTAACTTTTGATTACATCGAGCGTGGTTTTGGTAAAATGCGAGTGGTGGAAATGAATGCTGCTACAGGCAAGCAGCGGGTGCTGATCAATGAAGAAAGTGAGACGTTTATCTACGTTTATGGTTATGGCTTTCGTTATGATCTTACCGATGGCAAGGAGGTCTTGTGGTTATCGGAACGTGATGGTTGGAATCATCTGTATCTGATGGAAGGCACTAGCGGAGCTATCAAAAAGCAACTAACTAAAGGCAATTGGGTGGTGAAAAAGGTCATGCAAGTGGACGAAAAAAAACGGCAGGCGCTCCTTCAAGTGTGCGGCTGTTATCCCGCACAAGATCCCTATTTTGACCATTACGTAACGGTGAATATCGATAGTGGAAAAATGATTGCGCTCACAAGTTCCGCTGGTGATCACGAGGCACCGAATTTTTCTCCGCAAGGGAATTATTATGTTTGCCGTTGGTCGCGCATAGATCATCCGCCAGTTTATGAATTGCGCCGTACGGCAGATGGCAAACTTCTGAAAGTTTTGTCGGAAGCAGATGCCACCGATTTAAACAAAAACTGGCGCACACCTGAGCCATTCATGGCGAAAGACCGAGAGGGAAAATTTGATATTTATGGAATCATCGTTAGGCCGCCGAATTATGATCCAAAGAAAAAATACCCGATTGTCGAATATATCTATGCTGGTCCGCAAGATGCGTATGTGAAAAAAAGTTGGTCACCATGGATTGTGCCGATGCATGAAATTGCGTCGTTTGGATTTGTAGTGGTGCAGATCGATGGGCGCGGCACAGCTCATCGCGGCAAGGAGTTTCACAATCAATGTTATAAAAATCTCAAAGATGCAGGATTCCCAGACCGCATTGCGTGGATGAAATCAGCTGCTGCGAAATATTCCGAAATGGACATTTCCCGAGTCGGTGTTTTTGGCGGTTCAGCAGGTGGGCAAAATGCCCTTGGCGCATTGCTTTTCCATAGCGATTTTTATAAAGCTGCTGCGGCAGATTGTGGTTGTCATGATAACCGCATGGATAAAATTTGGTGGAACGAACAATGGATGGATTGGCCTATCGGTCCAGAATATGTTGATAATTCTAACGTAACTCATGCTAAAAATTTGCAAGGCGCCTTGTTCATAACGTTCGGAGAGGTAGACACCAATGTTGATCCATCTTCTTCCATGCAAGTCGTGAATGCATTATTGCAGGCCGATAAGGATTTTGAAATGTACATCGTGCCCAATGGTCAACATGGCTGCGGTGAGTCGCGGATGATGCAACGCAAACGGATTGATTTTTTCCGTAAAAGTCTTGGCGGCCCACTCTAACGAAATCACTAACTTATGAAATTTCTGATCAAATGTAGCGAATGGTTTCCTTTGTGGATTGTGCTCGGTTGTTTATGGGCTTGGCTGTCTCCCCAAGATTGGATTTGGTTTAAGCCGTTTGTGCCGCGTGGCCTTGGTGTAATTATGTTAGGTATGGGCATGACCCTCAGATTCGCTGATTTTGCAGATATTATGAAGCAACCTAAGCTCATCGCACTCGGCGTGGGCGCGCAGTTTTTGATCATGCCATTAGCGGCCTATGTCTCGGCTAAATTCTTTGCTCTGCCCGCAGATCTAGCGTTGGGGTTGATCTTAGTCGGTTGCTGCCCGGGCGGCACCGCTTCTAACGTGATTTGTTACTTAGCGCGGGCGAATGTTGCCTTGAGCGTCCTTCTTACTATGTGCTCTACCTTCATCGCGGTGGTGATGACTCCTATTCTAACAAAATTGCTAGCTGGCCAGTTTATGGAGATCAATGCATGGGATTTGTTTCGCTCGATGATTGAGGTGGTATTGATTCCATTGTTGTTGGGATTATTGATCAATACTTTAGTTGATCGCTTACGGAATAAGGATAAAGTAAGAGAAATCGTTGGTGTGGTCGGGCCTCTGTTAAGCGTAGCGCTCATTGTTCTCGTCGTGGGCAGCATTGTGGCCAGCGGAAAAAAGGAAATTGCACTGGCTGGTTATACTTTATTCGCCGCCGTGTTCGCCTTGCACGCGTTGGGATTCGGATTGGGATATCTGATGTCAAAAGCCTTTGGTTGTTCCCTAGCAGTGTGCCGCACCGTCTCCGTAGAAGTGGGCATGCAAATCAGCGGGCTAGGCGCATCGCTGGCGCAGAAACATTTCGCCTCATTGTCCATGGCTCCTATACCTGCCGCGATCTCTGCTGTTTTCCATTGCTTAATCGGAAGTTTTCTTGCTTGGATTTGGAGCAAGAATACTGATAAACTATGAATATAGTAGTTTGTTTTTCCTTGGAAATTAATGTTTTTTCACGAAGCTTCTAACGCTAATTTTGTCCCATAAGGTGCGATCTCGCGCCGAATTAAAATGTCCTTTCCAATGTTGAAGCGCTGAACGGTGCAAAAGTTGGTTGCCACCGCAAAGAGTTTCATTGAGACCGTCAGGCGTGCGCACTTCTTTACATTGGGAAAAAGTGCTGCGGAATAGTTTGCGGATGTTGCTTTGTAGGGTGCGGTGTCCCTTACCGCGGATCAGATTGGTTAGTAAAACGCCATCTGGCTTTAGCAGTTTTTTCAGATCATTGATCGCTTGTTGATCCCATGTGCCAGGGCGAAAAACATCTGCGGCACCAGCGAGATAGACGTCGTCGATGACGACATCATAGCGCTTGCTGCACGATTGTATCCATTCGTAAGCATCGGCGATGTGAATCTCGCAACCCAAGTCATCGAGATGCATGTGGCGTATTGCCAAGTTGACCACTTCTCCATCAATATCAACGGCCGTAAGTTCGGCGCTAGGTAGCAAATGCCGAAGCGCATGGAATGTAGTGCCGCCAGCTAGACCTAACATTAAGATTGATTTCGGTAGTCCGGAGGGATGCAGCAACGTGGCGGCGATCATATTATCCCATGCTAAGCCTGTGAGAAAACGTTGCTGATGCCACCAAGCATGCACGGCTTTTTCTACACGAAATTCCACTTGCATCGCGGATTTCCACACTTCGATGCGTTGATAGGCGGTCTGAACTGTTTCAATGCGATGCATGAATAATCTTTGCGTAAATCACGGCTTATGGGAATCAAAATGATTGCCAACAATCGAGGGAAATCCATTGACCGCGATGATTTTCTCTCCATGCTTCTTGTGAACAGCGGTGTTACAGAATGGCAATTCCTAAAAAAATACAATCACCTGAAAAAGAAATGCGTTTTACCCGTGCGGCACAGGGACGCTTGTTTTTGGTTGTAGCTGCTGTTATGATTGCTATTTCGTTTGGTCTATGGGTTCTTGCTACTCAGGGGACTGAGTTTGAGGCTCCGCGTCTAGAAGGCTATGCGTGTACGGCACTGCTGCCGTGGCCCGTGATCTTTTTGCTGCTGCGCTTGGCAGTGCGTTGCATTCGTCACGCCTACTTGATTTTTACCCCACTGGGGATTGAGATTTTCCCGCTTTTTCGACCTGAAAAACACATGACGTTGATTACCTGGCAGGAGATTTTTCTGGTAGACGTTGATCTGCCGACACAGCGCATGCTGCTTCATCACAATGCCGAAAAAACCTCTGGCATCGTTCTGAGTCTTCGTCCTATACTTCCCGCCCAGCAGCGCTTATTGGCTCACGCTATGCAGACACTCATGCAAAAACGTGCTGCTGCTTGTTAGTTTATCTTTATTCTGTTATGCGAGCTCCATCTTTACAAATTCTTTCTGTCGAAAATACCTTTGGCGTCAATGGCTGGCACTGTGAACTTCTTGAAGGTCGCGATGTCATCCGTGCTCAGTTTAATGCTCATCATACGCGCATTGTCCTTCACGCTCAATCCTACACTCCGATCAATGCTCTCTCGGTCGTGGGTGAATGCCCTCTGCGGATTTCTGAAGATCATCAGGCGGCCATTTTAGAGTTGCTCAATCGCGCGAATAAGAATCTGAACCTAGGATCTTTTGAATTCGATATTGATCGTCAGCAACTGTGTTTTCGCATTACTAACATGTTCGAGCGTGAAAAATATGACGCTGATATCGTAACTTCTATGGTGCATTGTGCCATTGCCGAATTGGATCGGATTACTCCGTATGCAGCGATTGTGCAGCGCACTCGTGCCGATTTGTTAGATGATCTCGATCTAGTGCGTTTGTTAGAACGCGAGGACTTAATTCCTCCTGTGCCAGGTGACGACGATGATTTACCTTAAGCCACAAGATCATTCTGACTTAATTTGGATTGTTTTTCTGGTGATGATCTGATTCACTGTGCGGGTATGAATTTGACACATTCCACTGCAAAGGCCGAGGCCTTGATCGAAGCGCTGCCGTATTTGCAGGCGTTTCGTGGGAAGACTGTATTGGTGAAAATGGGAGGCTCGGCAATGGAGGATCCTGAGTTGGTCGCCAAAGTGATGCGCGATATCGTTTTTCTTGAAGTCGCTGGAATTAATCCGATTGTCGTTCATGGCGGTGGCAAGGCCATCTCAGCCGCGATGAATTCGGCTGGCTTAGAAGCGAAATTTGTCGGTGGTTTTCGGGTCACGACCGATGAGGCCATTTCGATTGTAGAAAATGTTCTTTCGGAAGAAATCAATCCGAATTTGGTGCGAATGATTCGTGAGTTCGGAGGAAAAGCAGTCGGTATTCCTGGCACTGATGTATTTCTCGGAGAGAAAATGAAAGTGACCGACAAAGAAGGCAATCGTGTTGATATTGGCCGTGTCGGTGAAGTAGTTGGTTGTCAACTCGGCCGCATGGAGTCTGCGCATAATGCTGGCATCGTGCCGGTGATTTCTCCCTTGGCGGCGGAACTTTCCACTGGTAGGCCGCTCAATATCAATGCTGACTTAGCAGCTGCGGCTCTCGCGAAAGAATTGCGCGTGGCGAAATTGGTCTATCTATCGGATGTTCCCGGCTTGATGAGAGATCCTTCCGATCCATCGACCTTAATCAAATCAGTCAATCGCGCGCAGGCCGATGCGATGATCGCCGATGGGACAATTTCTGGGGGCATGATCCCGAAAATCAAGAGTGCGCTCGATGCATTAAACGCTGGTGTTCGCAAAGTTCACTTTATTGATGGTCGCTTGCCACATGCGCTGTTGTTAGAAATTTTCACCGAGTCAGGTATCGGCACCGAGATCTCGCGCTAACTACTATCGCCTACCATCCATGATGGTACGTAAACTGCAAGGAATTTGCTGCGTCGATATGGGCCGAGGGATGTGTCTGCGATGTTGTCGGCTTAACCACCAAATCTGGATTGTAAAGCCTGAGATTATCGACCCCAACTATTTCCAATTATGAATGACAGAGCGATAGATCTAAATAAAAGCATAAGTATGACTCGATCGACAGAATATGATCGTCAATCCATCAAGCTTATCTAACACCGAAGCGAGTGTGACTCCCGCCTTACCCCAACGTCTGTCATCGATGGACGCTTATCGCGGTTTGGTCATGCTGCTGATGATGGCTGAGGTGATACAATTTTCGAAAGTCGCGCAGGCGTTACCCGGTAGCAAGTTTTGGAGTTTTCTCGACTGGCATCAATCCCACGTTGATTGGGTCGGTTGCTCGTTGCACGATCTGATTCAACCTTCCTTTTCGTTCCTCGTCGGCGTGGCCTTGCCTTTCTCGCTGGCTCGCCGCACGGCAGAGGGTCAACCACAATGGCACCGCACCGTGCATGCATTTGGGCGAGCGCTGATCTTGGTACTGCTCGGCGTGATCCTGCGCTCGAACGAGTGGCCTCACACCAACTGGACTTTTGAAGATACGCTGACCCAAATCGGCCTAGGGTATGGCTTTCTCTATATCATTGGAATGCGTTCGTTGCGCGTGCAGTGGATCGCATTGGTCGTCATTCTGGTGGGCTACTGGCTCGCCTTCGCCACCCACCCCTTGCCAGGGCCTGACTTTGACTGGAGCAAAGCCGGAGTAAAATCGGACTCGCCGCATCATCTAACTGGTTTTGCCGCTCACTGGAATCTCAATACCAATTTCGCATGGAGATTCGATACCTGGTTCATGAATCTATTCCCTAGGGCAAAGGACTTCACCAACAACCGTGGCGGTTACTCCACGCTCAATTTTATCCCTACCTTGGGCACCATGATTCTCGGGTTGCTTGCGGGCGGTGTGCTACGAAGCAACCGTTCGTCATTGCAGAAAATTCAATGGTTGGTTTGTGCCGGGCTGATCGGCCTTACCAGCGGCTGGCTGTTGGGTGCCGCAGGCATCTGCCCAGTGGTGAAGAAAATCTGGACACCCAGCTGGGTTCTGTTCAGCGGCGGTTGGTGCTTTCTGATTCTCGCTGGATTCTATCTGGTCATGGACGTGTGGAATCGCCGGGCATGGGCATTTTTCATGATGGTCGTGGGGATGAATTCGATCGCCGCCTACCTCATCGCCCATTTGTTCGTGTCGTTCATCCAAAACGCGCTACCACGACACTTCGGAAACAGCTGGTTCACATTCGCTGGAAAACCCTATGAGCCATTTCTGTTAGGCGTGGGTGTGTTGGCGGTCGAGTGGCTGATTCTCTGGTGGATGTATCGTAAAAAAATCTTCATCCGGATCTGAATCGAGGGCTTGGTCTGAATGGTTTCGATCTTGTTAGTATCCGCGATGGGGAGGGCCAAGAAATTGTCTTCGTTACCCCATCTCAACTGGCTCGGCTGTAGCGGCAAGTATCGCCCCGGCAATGAATGCAACAAAGGGTATGCGTGGGTCTCAAATCCCGCGGGCGCGATTCTGGTGAATGGCGAGCGTTTACCAGCATCGCTGTTTCGCACGGATGACTAGACGCTGATGACGGAACCATCAGAGAATCCGCCCGCCGGTTTTGGAATCAGGAGCCACGTCCGCAATCGTGCCCTGACTCTTGTTGTCTTCCGCCGCTCACAACCTTTGTCCTCCTCTAGATCGCCCTGGGAAACTGGATTTTTTTTCCGTCCAACTGGATTTCTTTCAATTTTCCATTAAGGGTGACTCGCACTTTTTCCACGGCTTTGGCCGGGTCGATCCAATAGTTCTTTTCATCACAGCCAAATTTCCAGCAATTGCCGAGATGCCAGAAGGGCATGGACGCTTCTTTGATAGAAGCAGGGATTTTCGGGTTCCAGTTGATTGTGCCATCAATGGTATCGTCAACCCCGAAAAGTCCTTTGGCGGTGCACCATAATAAGCCACCGGCGTGTTCGAGATAGTTGCCTTGACCGCTTGTTCCGCGCTGTGCCTTGCCATCCATGTCGAGGCATTCGGTTAGGGTTCCGGAATCGGAAACGACCTTGGCATACTTGTTGATGAGGTTGAAGGCATGTTCCTCTTGCCCCGTGCGATAGCGTGCCAAAATATCACCCGAGCCCAGCCTGCCAAACCAGGTGAATTGCCTGAGTTCGGGGCGTTTGGTATCGGCGTATTTTCCCCCATGAAGATAACGTGGGTCTTCTTCTCCGGGCTTGATCGGAGCGCACCAACGCAATGGCATGCCTTCAAAGATTTCAGGTTCAGCATCAATTCGGCCAAATATTTTTGACGCCTGTTGTTCGGAAGAGAAGCCGAAGGCGATGGGCCAAATCTGCGAATCGCACCAAAAACGACCGACTTTTTCGCCTTGAAAATTCAGGTTGTCCCAATACGCATCGCCATTCCAGAAATGCTTCGTGAGCACCTGTTGCTGGCGATTCATTCTCTCCTCACAAAGTTCTTTGGCGGGCAAATCGCCAAGAATTCCGAAAATCCGCGCGCAACCACGCAGCGCATGGGCATACCAAGTGTGATACACACAGGTGGAACCTTCCATGCGTTCCGGACACCAGTCCACCCAATCGGCTCCTTCGGAATACTGCCAGTCATCGGGATCGACCTGAGTGACGATGCCTTGTGCATCGGTGCGACTTTCAATATAACCCAGGCAGTGTTTCAGCGGTTCATGGTGAAATGTTAGCATCTTTTTGTCACCCGTGGAAAGGTAAAGTTCCCAAACCCAGATCAGGTAAACCACTTGGCTAAACACACGCCCTGCGCCGGCTAACATATCTTCATTGATGAAAAACTTGCCATTGCGACGCATGTTTCGTGGCAAAAAATTCATGTGCCCGATGAATGTATCCAAATAATCCCTGTTTTCCATGAACCTGCTGCCAAGCATACCGAACGTTAAATCAGGGCTCATGCACAGGGCCACCGGAAAACCGTTAGGCGAGACAGTCATCCGATAACCGGAATCATTGGTGCGACTCAACATGTCCTTCACTCGATTGGGCGCATAGGTATTCGCCGCAAGTTGCATGGCATTGCGCAGGTGCGACGGACCTCCAAAAACAATCGATGACTCTTTGTTGTCGATATTTTTTTCAGCGGCTTCAGCGACTGCATTTTCGGCGACTGCTTTGTGATAGCTCATGCCAAGAGCCCCGAATGTGCCGGCCCATAGTCCCGTTTTAAGAAAATTTCTGCGCTCGAGATTAATGCTTTTGCCTGGGGGAGGAGTGGATCCCGTTAGGCTTTGATCCGGCTCACTTTCTTTCATATTCTGTCGATTACTTGCTTTCCTTGGTTCGCACATAAGACCCCGTTGATTGATGCGGTGTGATCGGCCAATTGTCGGAACGAAACGGGAACGCGGGCAGCTCGCGGTGATTCATCAGTCCGCCCACCGGCAGGTTGGACGAGGCGTAGCGGACGGCGACAGGGTGAGTCACGTTCTCACTCCAGACGATGAGTTGCTCACCTTTTTCTTTGGATTGGGCAATGCGAGCGTGCGCGTTGTGAAAGACTTTGTCCTCGCCTGCCACTACGAATCCGAGATCGGTGTCTTTGTCGAGATGCAGTCCTTGGCTGCCAACTTTCTTGAAGGTGACAATCGCTTGACCGTTGGCGAACTCGGTGGCGTCGTATACCGGGCCATGCCATGGTAAGGGCTCGTTTGATCCGGCACTCTTGGCCGCATAGACCTCCGACAATGCCCAGCGGGCTGAACGCTCACCGACGGGTTGTTTGTTGGCCGGGTGGATGTTTCCATCGGAGTTGGCATCGAAACTCACGATAAGACCAGTATTCGGCGTGTTTTGCCAGACATCGAACTGAACCTCGCGAACGATGTTGCAGTGGTGGTTCATGTCGTATTCCATCGTCCGGCGAGTGCTCCATCCGGCGATTTGAATGATGCCAAAGGGCAATGTTGGATCGCCAAATGCCGACCGCCAATCGGAGATCACGGCGGGAAGAGTGTTGCGATAGGGTTTCCAAGCTTCGCCAAAGGCATTGTTCTCCCCCTGATAAAATAGCGCGCCGCGTATGGTCAGCTTGGTGAACGGTGCGAGCGAGCCATTGAACATGCCGCCGGGTTGGTGGCCGAGTGCTGGGTCGGTGTAACTATCGGGATTCGGCCGACCCGGTGCACGTGCCCCCTTGGCAATGGCGGCGGCACTGTCCTTTTCCCACTGTGCCACATCAGCAGCTAAACGTTTTTGCGCTCCTTCTTCGCGCCCGCCGTCGTTCCATTCCTTGCACTTGTTTTCAAATGTCGCGATGTCCCCGCGCATCTCGGCGATCCCAGCGAGAGATTTTTTGTTGCACCAATGCTGCGCAAGTGTGCCGCCCCATGAGTTGTCGATGATCCCGACGGGGACTTTCAAGTTCCATTGTAGGCGTCGGGCAAAATAGTAACCAACGCTAGTGCAGTTCGCTACTTGCTCGGTGGTGGCGGCGCGCCAGTTGCCAGTGGGGCTGTTTGCATTTTCCACCGGGAAATCATCCTGCGCTTCGCTGTTAGCGACCTTGGGTAGTCGGATAAAGCGGATCGCTGGATAGTCGGCAGCTGTTAGATCAATGTCGGCATCCAGTGAGCTGCTCAGTGTGCGTTCCATGTTGCTCTGTCCGCCGCAGACCCATACTTCTCCGATTAAGACATTGTCCAGCGTGAGCTTTTGCTCCGCTGTTCGCACCACGAGGTTCCCTGGTGTAAACGAGGCGTTCATCGCGTCCAGTTGCACTGTCCATTTCGCTTCAGTCGTAGCAGTCGCCGATTTCGTCTGTCCCGCAAATTCAATCGTGACCTCCGCTGCGGGCTTCGCCCAACCCCAGACCGTGACGGGTTTTCCCTGCTGCAGCACCATGCCATTTCCGAAAATATGGGGCAAGCGCAGATCGGTGGTTGGGGCGGCAATACACCATGTGGCAGAGACCGCGAGGGTAATAATGAATGAAACAGGACGGGTGAAAAACGTAAACTGCATGAGAGAAAAAATCGTTAAATGAGAGGTGGTGCTACGGGCCAGCACTGCCCTTCCTTTCAAGCGTTTCCGTGGAAGCGAATGCCGCGGTTCGTTCTAGTTCTTGTTTTTGCGCAAATTGGAGGGAGGGAGCGCAGCGTATTTCGCAACATCACGAGCGGCTTTGGTTTCAACACCGCGGGCGCCGAGAAATTCTAAATCTCGCAGCCAGTCGAGAAAGCGTTCCCGCCAAGCACCGTAGGGGATCGTTTCGCGATCTTTCCCGCTTACACCATGGCCACCGCGACCGTAGATGTGCATCTCTAGATTCGGCACGGAAGCCTTTAACATAGGTGTAAAATACTCTGTCGCCCACACGGCATGCACTTGATCGCCAGACCCCGCACAGGCGATGAAACTGGGCGGCACAGTGGCAGGAATGGCAGTGTCCGGCGCTTTGGTAAATGGCGTGGGACCTGGGTAGATGACACCGACGAAGTCGGGTCGGGCGGAAATACTGGCCAGTGGATCGCTTGCTTGCTGGTGATTTTTTTCATATTGATCAAAAAACAACGCGGCTGGCGCGGACAGTTCTGCCCCTGCGGAGAAGCCGATGATGCCGATCTTTGCGGGGTCGATCGCCCACTCGGCGGCGTGAGAACGGACCAAACGAATGGCCTGAAATGCATCATTTACAGCATCGATGGTGGGTTCGTAGCCATCCACGCGCAGACGATTTCGCAATATGATAGTGGAGACTCCCGCTTTGGCAAAAAAGGGCACATAATCAGCACCTTCTGGTCCGACCCAGAGAATTTTGTGTCCGCCTCCGGGCACCACGATGACTACGGTGCCGGTGTTGGCTTGGCCTTTTGGCACAAGGTGCACCTCGATCGAGGGGTTGTGAATGTTGATCACATTGATGATAGGCCCCTTGCCACTGTTGCCACCACCAGCGCTATTGGATATTTCCGCTTCATGAATGCGCTCTTTTTTCAACATCGGTGAATCAGGCGCATAGAGCGGCAATAAAAGACCACCGGGCATGATGAGTTTTGGCGTATAAGGACCATCGGAAGGCTTGCGCGGGGCTTCAGTCTGCGCCAAGCAAGGCAGAACTGCGCAGCAGATCAATACGAGGAAATGTGTTTTCTCTGCTAGGAATTTGCGTTTAGGGTTGATGTGCATGGGAAAGAAAAGGAGATGTTCTGAGGGTGGAAAAAAGGGGGGGAGTGAAAGGTGACGAACAAGCATTGAGCAGTCAATAAAATAGCTCAAAATAGCCCAGTTGACGACATTGCATGAGGTTATAAGACTGATCTTCATTGAAGGCGAAACTATTTTTCCCGTTCGCCCCGTCAAGATTGTTTTGACAGCGGTATTTTTGTGAATCGTTTGCATGGGTAATAAAATCGGGGAGCACACTATTTCGGCCTAGCTAATAAAAATGTCCGAGCCACTTAGGGAGGATGGCCGTCTCGTCCACCTGCCTATGGGAAGTGCAAGAAAAGAGCCTCGCATCGTCATTTTTCCTATATCTTGCTAAGAGTGTTACTGGAATGTTGCGGGCTGCCGGTAACGAAATACGAAAGTAAAAAAAGATAACCGTTGGCATCGCTTATCCAGCGATGATGTTGCGCAATCGTTGATGCAGTATCGCTGGGATTTCGCGGGAAAAGGTGGTTTTCCCATTGTCTGAAATCCATATTTCGGCATGGTGGATTTCCTGTTCTCTGAACTCATCCGCGATGCTGTGAAGTTGCCATTGCAGGATCTGTCCCTTGCGGCACGTGGCGGTGTCGTGCGAATATGTGATGCACCGCGTGGCGGTAAATCGTCTGATCCAGTTCATTTCGTGAGAGTAGCTTCCGCAAGGCGTTCTGCGATTTCTTCTTTTTGCAATGCGGCAGTGAGATCAAATACATCGCCGTCCATGAGTGAGGCTAAATTGTGAGCGGTGTAGCCGATGCGGTGATCGGTAATGCGCGATTGAGGAAAATTATAGGTGCGGATTTTTTCGGAACGATCGCCAGATCCGATCAGTGAGCGGCGGTGCTCTGAGTATTGTTCTGAAACCTCGCGCTGTTTCATTTCAAACAACTTCGTGCGCATGATCTGTAAGGCTTTTTCTTTGTTTTTCCCCTGCGAGCGTCCTTCTTCACAGCGCACGTAGAGTCCGGTGGGAAGATGGAATACTTGTACTGCGGACTCAGTACGATTCACGTGCTGACCACCGGCGCCGCCAGAGCGACAGACTTCGATTCGTAAATCGTTTGGATTCAGTTGCACGTCAACTTCTTCAGCTTCTGGCAATACTGCTACGGTAACCGTTGAAGTATGAACTCGTCCTTGCGCTTCGGTTTCAGGAACGCGTTGCACGCGGTGAACTCCTGATTCGTATTTAAGAAAACGAAAAACCTCATCTCCAGTGACGCGGAGAATGACTTCTTTAAATCCACCCACTTCAGATGGTGATGATTCTAAATGTTCCGTTTTCCAGTTGCGACGTTCAGCGTAGCGTTGATACATGCGTAATAGTTCTGCTGCAAAGAGTGATGCTTCATCACCGCCAGCGCCAGCGCGGATTTCGATCAACGCATCGCGGTCCTCATTCGGGTCAGCGGGTAGCAGTGCGTATTGTAGGTCATTTGTGAGACGAGGAATTTCCGCTTCTAGATGAGGAATTTCCGCGGCAGCCATCTCGGCGAATTCGATATCGTCGCCTTTGGCTAGTTCGAGATTTTCTGTCAGTTGTTTTTTACACTCATCGAGCTGATCGGCGATGGCGAGGGTTTGTTGTAGTCGGCGATGTTCTCTCAGTGTCTCGGTGGCTCGCTTAGGATCAGCAAATAGATCAGGGTCACCGATGGCGTGTTCCAGTTCGGAAAATCGATGTTTTCGCTGTTCGATGAGTGCTGTGTAGTCCATGAGGCGGTATGTGGGGGCAGGAGACTACAGAATATTTCAGAAAATGGCAGCGTTTTTTTCAATACCCTAACTTTCAATACCCTAACCAAGGGCCTAGCCATCGTTCAGCTTCTTCGAGAGTCATGCCCTTACGCTTGGCGTAATCTTCTACCTGGTCACGTTGCAGATCACTCAATGCGAAATAGTGACTTTCTGGATGGGAAAAGTAAATGCCACTCACCGCTGAAGCGGGATGCATAGCGTTGGACTCAGTAAGGCTAACTCCGATTTTCGCAGTGGCATCCAGTAAGTCAAAAAGGATTGGTTTTTCTGTATGATCTGGCTGAGATGGGTAGCCAGGTGCGGGACGAATGCCGCGGTATAGCTCTTTGATGAGTTCGTTATGATTGAATTCGTTAGGCCGTTCATAACCCCAAGCGACGCGAGCTCGGTGATGCAGAAGTTCGGCAAATGCTTCGGCAAAACGGTCAGCGATCGCTTTTACCATGATCGCGGAGTAGGGGTCATTTTGTTTTTCTAGTTCCGAGGCATATTCGTCTGCACCGTGAATGCCAATCACAAAGCCACCAATATAATCCGTAACATTGTATTCTTTTGGAATCACAAAATCAGAGAGTGCTACGTTTGGCTTGCCAGAGCTTTTGTCGATTTGTTGGCGCAGTGTGTGCAGGCGGTAGCGCTCTGCAGTTTTGTGCTCGTCGGTCCATACGATTACGTCATCCCCTACGGCATTGGCTGGAAAAAAACCGTAGATACCATTGGCGTTAAAGCGTTTTTCAGCAATGATTTTTTCGATCAATTCGAGAGCGTCGGCATGGATTTTTTTTGCTTCGATTGCGCCTTCGGGATTTTGTGTTTTGAGTGTTTGGGTTTCCGGTTGCCAAACGCCGCGGATTTCCCAAGCATGGAAAAACGGTGTCCAGTCGATGTAGTTTGCGAGTTCTCGCAGCGATTGATTTTCAATAATTCGTGTGCCCAAGAATTCTGGCACGGCAGGCGTATAATGTTCCCAATCGCAGTTGAATTTATTTGCTCTGGCTTTTTCTAACGAAATCGTTGGTTTCTTGTTTACCCCTTTGGCATAATCGACTCTGATTTTCTCTTGTTTATCACGATTGGCGGTGGCAAATGCTTCGCGGTTATCCTTTGATAATAACGATGTTGTCAATGGCACGGAACGAGATGCATCCAGCACATGAACAACAGGGCCTGAGTAGTGTTCCGCAATTTTGATGGCGGTATGTGCTGCTGATGTCGTCGCGCCGCCAATCAGTAATGGTGTAGTCATGCCGGCTTTTTCCATCTCCTTGGCAACATACACCATTTCATCCAGCGATGGAGTGATGAGACCAGAAAGGCCAATGATGTCCGCGCCTATTTCTCTCGCTTTGGCGAGGATTTTATCACAAGAGACCATGACCCCCATATCAGTCACCTCGAAGCCATTGCATGAAAGTACCACGCCGACGATATTTTTGCCGATGTCATGAACATCGCCCTTTACTGTGGCGATGAGAAATTTTCCTGCTGAGTTAGAAGATTGAACTTGTTCCGGATGTTCTTTTGCTTTTGCGAGCTTCTCTATTTCCATGAAAGGCTCCAGCCAGGCCACGGATTTTTTCATCACGCGGGCGGATTTGACCACTTGCGGAAGAAACATTTTCCCTGCACCGAAAAGGTCGCCGACTACGCCCATGCCATCCATCAGTGGTCCCTCGATCACTTTAAGCGGCACGCCGTATTTGAGTCGGGCGGCTTCTGTGTCTTCATCGATGAAGCGGTCGATTCCTTTGAGTAAGGCATACTCGAGGCGTTTTTCTACATCTTGATTACGCCAAGAAAGATCCTCTTCGATTTTTTTGCCACTGACATTTTTAAATGATTCTGCAAGGTCCAGCAATCGTTCGGTCGCATCTGCGCGACGATTCAGGATTACGTCTTCGACTTTTTCTAACAAATCTGGTTTGATTTGGTCGTAAACTTCTAACATGCCAGCATTGACAATGCCCATGTCCATCCCCGCTTTGCAGGCGTGATAAAGAAATACCGAGTGCATGGCCTCGCGCATCACGTTATTGCCGCGGAAGGAGAAAGAAATGTTAGAAACGCCGCCACTGACTTTCGCGTAGGGAAGATTTTCTTTGATCCAACGAGTAGCGTTGATGAAGTCTAGCGCGTAATTATTATGCTCATCGATCCCCGTGGCGACGGTGAGAATATTCGGGTCGAAAATAATGTCTTGCGGAGGGAATTGAACTTCATCGACGAGAATCCGATAGGCCCGTTCACAGATGCGAATTTTTTCGTCATAGGTGGCAGCTTGACCTTTTTCATCAAATGCCATCACCACAACTGCTGCTCCAAATCGTTTGATGAGGCTTGCGCATTCGCGAAATTTTTCTTCGCCTTCTTTGAGCGAAATGGAGTTAATGATGCCTTTTCCCTGCAAGTATTTTAGACCCTCTTCGAGAATTTCCCATTTCGAGGAATCGATCATGATCGGCACTTTGGCAATATCTGGTTCGCTTTGCAAAAGCTGAAGGTATCGTGCCATCATTGCTTTGCCATCGATCAAACCATCATCAAAACAAATATCAATTACGTTGGCACCGTTTTCGACTTGTTGGCGCGCAACATCGAGTGCGTCTTCTAGTTTTCCAGCACGAATGAGTTTCGCAAATTGCGGTGATCCAGCGACGTTGGTGCGTTCGCCGATCATGAGGAAATTTTTGTCCGGTGTGTGATTGTATGGCTGTGAACCGGAGAGTCGCAAGAGACGAGGGATAGTTTTCATCAAAAAATAAATTGTTAGGCAAGTGTGGGTACTTCGCGTGGAGCAATATTTTTAACTGCCGCGGCAATGGCAGCAACGTGTTCGGGAGTGTTGCCACAGCAGCCGCCGGCGAAATTCAGCAATCCAGCGTTGGCGAAATCAGCGAGCCAGCGATTCATGTCTGCGGGGGTCATGTCAAAACCTGTAGGCGCAAGGGGATTGGGCAATCCTGCATTTGGGTAGCAGGAAATGTGGGTGGTGGCAGCAGCGGAAAGCTCTTCAAGAAATGGCTTCATCAAATCCGGCCCTAAGGAACAGTTTAGCCCAATGGCTAATGGATTCACATGTGCTACGGCATTCCATAATGCTTCAGATGTTTGTGCGGAAATCATCGTTTCTCCGCCGCGACCGACCGCCGCCGAAACGATGATCGGTAAATGGATATGATCTTGCTCAAACACTTCCTGAATCGCCACCAAGGCCGCTTTCGCATTCAGCGAATCAAAAATAGTTTCTACCATTAGCAAATCAGAACCGCCAACGATCAGGGCGCGGACCTGTTCTTTGTAAGCGTGCAGCACTTGATCAAACGTAATGACACGAAATCCCGGATCATTGGCATCAGGTGAATTTGTTAGAGAAACAGTAAGTGGCCCTATGGCTCCTGCCACATAGCGTTTGATGCCGCTATCGCTGCCGATGTTGTCAGCCCATTTGCGAGCCAATTTGGCAGATTCGTAATTGATCTCCCATGCCAAATCGCGCAGAAATGGATCCTCGATAATCCCTTGGAAAAATTCAGGATCTTTTTTGCCTCCATGCTCTCGTGGGTCATCGACGAAAAATTCCGATTGCGAGATAGAAGTCGCCGAGAAATTGTTCGTTTCTACAATGTCCGATCCAGCCTCATAAAATCGCTTATGAATGTCCCCGATGACATCTG
>CAIRGO010000270.1 GCA_903878115.1 Akkermansiaceae bacterium
GCTTTTGTTGCAATCGATGTACTACCAGCAGATTTCGTGCGCGATTGATTTACCATAGACATCACTTCAAATTTGTCAGTTAAATTGCGCACGCCCAAGCCAAAATAGTCGTAGGAAAGTTCAATTGTTGGATCGTAAGTATAATCATCAACAATTTTTGAATCTAAGTATAATGGTATGTCTACAGCCCCCCATTGATTGGCCTCCCAAAGGTCTACAGTTGCTTCATCAGTGCTAAGATAATAATTGATAAAATTGGCACTTGTTGTGGGAATCTTGCCTTTGTATCCTAGTGTCCCAAACACACTGTCATCACTAAGTTCTGGTTTATTCCAAGCATCATAATCTATGCCGGATTTAAATATTACATAAGGTGGTATTGGAATTGTTATTGGAATAGGAGCCAACCCCATTTTTGAGAATAATAAGTGCTGGGATCGCGCAGCTTCTTTGCTGTGCGCAGGATTATAACATTGTGCTGGCACTGCTGAATTGAGTATGGCGTAATTTTCAATAGTTGCACCATTCGCAATTGCCGAGCCTACAACAATATTCCCCATGCTGTGGGCGATTACGTTTTTTTTGTAATCGGGAGGTAATGAATCAATCAATCCTTTGAAGGCTGCGCCGCAATTCCAAGCTACGTATTCAGATTGATTGTAAGTCGTTTTCCCGGTTTTTGTTGGCCAGTAAAATCCGATATAGCGCCCTTTGAATCCGCGCTGCCACATGCGTTTGAAAACAGTCTGCTCATCACTGCGTGCCGCATACCAAGTTTTATCCCATCCGTGAACACAAATGGTGTAACTTTTCTTATCTGTATCTTCATCCCAAGCATCCTTGTAAAACAAGGGTGCTGCATAAGGATCTTCGATATTACTCACGCCACTGGGCAAGGTCAGAGTTTCCGTATTTGGCTCAGGAAAAACAGCTGCATCATTTACGCGCATTTGCTTGTACATGTCACGTATGTCTTGCGTATCTGAATAAATGGCACCTGATTCACCGACGAGCTTGCTCTCATAGCTTATATTTGCAGTGATTCGACCTTCGCCGCGTTTAACGCCCTCATATATAAGATACACCTTGCCATCAGTGTTGTAGAGTTCCTTGGGGATTAGACAATCACCAGAGCCTAAGACCGGAGTTAGGGCGACTTCCTTTGTTTGATTTTCACATATTGTTTCGTCATTGAGATACTTACGACTTCCAT
The DNA here is from genome assembly GCA_903878115.1 of Akkermansiaceae bacterium. Classification (GTDB taxonomy): domain Bacteria; phylum Verrucomicrobiota; class Verrucomicrobiia; order Verrucomicrobiales; family Akkermansiaceae; genus UBA956. The sequence continues at coordinate 1,214 of CAIRGO010000270.1, forward strand.
CGGTCTCGACCGATGGGTAAAAGCGTAATTCAGGATTATTAGTAAGTTTTTTTTGCCATTTCAATTTCAAGGAAATCAGCCCTGATGAATACCAAGAGTCCTGATCAGGAGCATAGATATGGAATCTCGTGAAATCTTCCATGTTTCTCTGGCATGACCCTCCGATTTTCCCCAAATCACAATCTGCGGTCACCGCTGCCCATGGGTTGTCCTCTGCAGGATTGGAGGTGTCGCCTCCGTTTTGATCGGAATCATTGTTGATCCAAAAACGGTAGGACTGATTGAAATGTGTTTGATCAAGATAGTCCTCAAATCGCATGTATCCATCTCTATTGTTGTCAGCTAATAACATGACTGGCATTAGGGTGACACTGATTATATCAGTAGTGGTAACATTGCCTTCGGTAATTGTTACGGTAATGTCTCGTTTGCCATGTGCTAGTGCGGGATAGGCTTCAACATATTCCACGTATAACTGCGCTGTTTCAAGAGTGTCAGTAGCACTTGCTGTAGATGATGTCTTGCAAACTTGATGCCAGGTGTATTCTGTGTCGGAATTGACAAAATTACCCTTGTCATCGACCTCATTTTGTCCGTCGCTGCGCTCGTCGGGTTTTGCATTCCAGATGCGAAGTCCTCCTTTGTTTACCGTGTAAGCATAGGGATGCAGCGTCGAACCATCGCCGTGTTTTTCTAACCCTTCGGAGGACAGCTCAGGTTTTGATACAGTACCGTAAGTTATCTTGATTTTCGCAGATGCGGAGTATGGTTTTTTCAATTTGATTTCCAAGGGAATAAATTTCAGATCACTTGCTACAGCCATTTTATTGGAACCACTTGCGCCTATCAAACCAAAACCGTCTGCGTAGTCTGTGATTTGATCGTCATCGTAATTGGAATTACTTGTATTTGTGATAAATTTGCCGGGCTTTTGGGGGCCTGTGGTTGAAACTAGGAGTTCTGATTTCTCTATCTCATCCTCGCTTTTATCGAAACCTGTAAAAGCGAATTCGTTGTCGTTGGTTGAATCAATATCGGCATCCGTTTCATAGACTGCAGTTTCGCCTGTGTCTGGAAGCGGGGCTTTACCAGGACAAGTTAACTCTGCGACAAATTTAATGTCAGCAGGCGCGGCACTGGTGCCCATGCGGGCGATGCTGTGGATGGCGGCTTTGCGGAGGGGGATCATAAGCGTCTCATCGGCGGCGATCGTGCGGGCAGTGGGGAGGATGTCGTTCTGCTTACGATCCACACAGGCATGAAGAACGCTGATTTTTACATCGGGACGAGTTGCGGGGTTGGTGATGAGATTTAGGGCGGCGGCTTGGAATTGGGCATCGGTCTCTGAGGAGCGTGGGATGTGGCCACTGTGTTCTAGATCGGTGAGGAAGAGCAGGGTAGAGCCAGCGAGTCGATCATTGGGACGCTGGAGCAATTGGTGTAGGTATTTTACCATTGCCTCGCGCTTTTCAGGAGTTGGTTCATCAGGAATCCACATTGCGATATGTTGCAGGGCATACATGCGCAGCACAGGGTTGGTATCATGCTCCGCCATTTGCAGCATCAGTTCCGCCAACCCCGGCACGCCACCAGGTTGCGTGCGCAGCAGGTTGAGAATTTCATTCACGCGCTCTTCCCATTCCCCAGAGCTCAGGGTGGGCGGTTGAGGTTGGGTAAGGTAAGCGAGCAATACATCACGGTCTTCAGGCGTGAGCACCTGCTGGTTCTTGATCCAGTCAATGAGCTGAGCAAAAGCTTGCGCATGTTCTTCACCTGTGCCGAGGGCGAGTGTCTGTGCGGGGCCAGTAAGTGCATTTAGCTGGGGGCTTTGTAAAGTTGAGTCGGAGGCGTTAGTCTGGACGGGCAGCTTAGCTCCAAAAACACTGCCTGGATTATCTTTATTTCGGTGCCAATCAACAATGAAAATAAATGTTATGAGAGTAATCAATCCGAGGGTCACAATGCTAAGAAAACGTTTCATCTGGTTCTTTGGAGCTGAAGTCAAGTAATCCACCTAACGTTTTTTATCGATGTATTTGACGTCCAAATCATCTTCGAGGCAGAATTCCGTGTTGCGTCTGCCTGTGGGGTTATACCAAGAAGTGATCTGATAGTAGCCGCCACGCCCCCAGAGAACTTTGATTCTGCCGTAGGTGTTGTCTGAGAATTTCACATAATAGTTCTGAGTATAAGAATTTCGCCATGTCTCATCCATACGGGATTCTGGCATTTCAACTCTAACCGTTTCTTTAAAGCCAATCTCTGGTGCCAAAAATTCTTCACCCGCTCTGGCATTGGCTGCATACTTGCTTTGATATATATCGCCGTCAGGCTCAATTTTCTCATCGATAAGAAAAAAACCACCACCCTGAATGTTCATCTCACAGTACCACGGCGCAGCAGGAGTATCTACGATTTGGTTGGAGATATTGTATCGAATTTTTAGCTGCTTCTCTTTAGCTTTATCATAGAAACAAGGACCGATTTGGATCACATGGGCATCTGCTGGAACTACCCCTGCTGCTCCATGATTTCCATATTCCATCATATAGTTACCAGGAATTTGTTCGTCAGTGTCGCTCGAAACATCTGAATAGGTGAACATGTTTTGATACATTTTGTCATAATCGCTCATTTTGTGCAGAACAAAAACTACGACACTTTCACTTTTGCTAACTTCGTCTTGGGCAACCAATCCTGATTTTGCTAGTAACACAGTAAAAATTTTCAATTCTTCCTTCGTTAATGCATCTGCATTGTTAAAATCACTTTTTGCACTAGGCTTTTGGATGAGATAGCGTAGCGACTTTCCCTCAATGTTTTTATAGCCAAGCTTGGAAACAGCAACAGTGGCGCTACTAACTTTGTCATTGATGGTAAATTGAAACGCACCACTCTGGTCTGCTTTTAAGTTGAAACCGCCATGATTAATTTGCTTGTCGTCTTTTCCGTTGTGGTAATTCACCCAATATTTTGCTTCCGGCACATCGCTTCCATACTGGTCAATTACTTTGCAACGATAACTTGCAGAAGAAGCATATTCAATAGGGTGATTGCGGTTATACTCCATCACTTTGGAAAGTAGTTGTTTGAACAGCTTAGCTTCAGCTTGATTCAGTGAAACGCGCGGCACAAACTCTTTTTCTTCATTCTTAATTGCCACTTTTTCTTCTTCTGTGTTTGCCAGTGAAGTTATTGAAGTGTTACTATCTGGGTAATGTGATAAAAAGAAAATAGTAACAATGACACTTACAGTAAAAACAGTTAATATAAAAATTTTCTTTCTCTTACTCATGGCGTTGGCGTGTATTTTAGTTCCTCCATAAGAGATTTATAAAAAGTCCATGAAGTGCAAATTCTCCTTGTAAATGCACATTCATGGAGAAAATCATTGCCAGCCCCTGCAACACCAAATCCAAATACTGCTAAATCGATGTTGTTGGCGATCGCGCTTGATGGGCTCAGTGCTTTTGTTGCAATCGATGTACTACCAGCAGATTTCGTGCGCGATTGATTTACCATAGACATCACTTCAAATTTGTCAGTTAAATTGCGCACGCCCAAGCCAAAATAGTCGTAGGAAAGTTCAATTGTTGGATCGTAAGTA
>CAIRGO010000271.1 GCA_903878115.1 Akkermansiaceae bacterium
CACTCCAGAATTACTTCAGCGCATCGAGGTCTGGGGCAAAGCACAACGCGATGCCGGAGTAAAAGAACCATGGCTACCAATCATCGAAAAACCTTCGACAGAGTGGAAAGCACCTGAAGTAAAAACGATGCTCGCCGCATACAAAGCGAAGACTCCCGAATTCATCGAAATCAAACAAAAGCTCGATGTGTTGATGGCCAAAATCAAAGAGATCGAGTCAACGGGCGAGCGTTGCATCGTCACCACCACCACCCCTAACAAGCGAACTGTAAGAATCCTGCCGCGCGGAGATTTTTTAAATGAAACAGGTGAAATCGTGACGCCTGCTTTTCCGAAATACCTGCCGCAACCGAAACTCGATGGCCGTGAGCCAAATCGTCTCGACCTAGCGCAGTGGATCGTTTCACGTGAAAATCCACTGACATCACGGGTATTGGTCAATCGTCTCTGGAAATTGTTTTTCGGTGTTGGTTTGAGTAAATCGTTAGAAGATCTTGGCTTGCAAGGAGAGATGCCACCAAATGCGCCATTGCTCGATTGGCTCGCGATGGAAATGATGGATCGCCACTGGAATGTGAAGGAAATGGTTCGATTGATGGTCACCAGCAAAACCTATCGGCAAGTATCCGAGGCGACGCCAGAAATGTTAGTGCGCGATCCAGAGAATCGCGAGCTAACGAGGCAGAGTCGTTTTCGTTTGGAAGCGGAATTTGTGCGTGACTATGCCTTGGAAACATCGAAATTGTTAGTAAAGAAAATCGGTGGATCTAGCGTGAAACCCTATCAGCCCGATGGCTACTGGGAGAATTTGAATTTCCCTGCTCGCACTTGGCAGGCATCAACGGGAGAAGCGCAATACCGTCGCGGGCTTTATACGTGGTGGCAACGCATGTTTCTCCATCCCTCGATGTTGGCATTCGATGCAACAACACGCGAGGAGTGCACCGCTGAGCGCACCCGCTCTAACATTCCTCAGCAGGCATTGACATTGCTCAATGATCCGAGCTTTGTGGAAGCCGCGCGTGGCCTCGCAGTCAGGACCTTAAAAGAAGCGCAAGGCGACGATACCGCGCGCATGGATTGGTTATGGCGCGAGACTCTTCAGCGCCTGCCCACTGCGGAAGAGCGTTCTGCCTTGATGGGCTTACTTGCCAAACATCGTTCCGAATACAAAACAGATCTTCCCGCCGCACAGGCATTGAGTAAAATCGGCAATCCAGCACCTGCCGACATTGATGCCGTAGAACTCGCTGCCTGGAGTAGTGTCACCCGCGTGCTGATCAACCTTCACGAATTTATCACCCGCTCATAATTCCACTGCTATGCAACCATTTTCCACACTTCATCGTCGCGCCTTTCTTAGCCAAGCCTCATACGGTTTTGGTGCTGCCGCTCTCGCTAATCTGTTAGGGAACGATGCCGCAGCGGCTACAGCATCTAGTCTCACTCCGATGCCATTATTCGCGCCTAAAGCGAAGCGGGTGATTTTCCTCAGCATGGCTGGCGGGCCATCGCATTTAGAGACCTTCGATTACAAGCCTGTCTTAGGAAAAATGGACGGACAACCCATGCCAGAGAGCATGACCAAAGGGCAGCAAATCGCCCAGCTTCAGGGCCAAAAACTGAAGTGCTTTGCGCCGCAACATGCGTTCCAAAAATATGGAAAATCTGGTCAAGAATTTAGTTCCTTACTACCGCAGTTAGGAAAAATGGCCGATGACATTTGCATCATCCGTTCCGTTTACACCGAGGCGATCAATCACGATCCAGCGCACATGTTCATGAACTCTGGTTCGCAAATTGCTGGACGACCGAGCATGGGTGCATGGGCCACGTATGGTCTTGGCAGCGAGGCGCAAAATTTACCTGGTTTTGTAGTTCTTACTTCACTTGGCAAAGGGGGGCAAAATCAACCCATCGCCGCGCGCCAGTGGTCCAGTGGTTTTCTTCCCAGTCGTAACCAAGGTGTGCATCTTCGCGGCAAAGGTGATCCTGTGATGTATCTGAACTCGCCTCCTGGCATCAATGCGGGCCGTCAGCTTGATGCGATTCAGGCGATCAATCAGCTTAATGGCGTGCACAATTCCGTCGTTCACGATCCAGAAATTGCGACACGGATCGCGCAGTATGAAATGGCATTTAAAATGCAAACCAGCGTGCCAGAATTGATGGATTTATCCAAGGAACCAGCTTCCGTGCTCGATCTTTACGGCTGCAAACCTGGCGATGGCAGCTTTGCTTACAATTGCCTTCTCGCACGCCGTCTTGCCGAACGTGGTGTACGTTTTATTCAACTCTATCACAAAGACTGGGATCATCACGGCGACATCAAACAAGGCATCGTTTACAAATCCGAGGAAATTGATCGCGCCTGCATGGCATTGCTGAGTGATCTCAAACAACGCGGTTTACTCGACGATACCTTGGTCATTTGGGGTGGTGAATTTGGCCGCACTCCGATGTCACAAGGCAACGGACGCGATCACCACAACAAAGGCTTTAGCATCTGGATGGCCGGCGCCGGCGTCAAGCCTGGCATCAGTTACGGTGCCACCGATGAACTCGGTTATCACGCCGTCGAGAACCCAGTTGACGTGCACGATCTCCATGCGACGATGCAGCATTTGATGGGCATCGATCACACCCGCCTCACCTACCGCTTCCAAGGCCGTGACTACCGTCTCACCGATATCAAAGGAAAAGTCATCATGCCGATTCTTGCCTAGGGCAGTGTTTTGTATGCTTGGCACGATGCCTTTTTGATCATGCTTTACAGCGCAATACTGATTTGCTAACACCTCGCCATGGCACTTCAGGAAGTATCTTCTACTGGATGGTTTGGGCGCATTGGCGGTGCGATCAAGGGCATTTTTTTTGGTGTGATTTTCTTCATTGGCTCAATGGTGCTGTTGGTGATGAACGAGCGCAATGCGGTCCGCGATATTAGTGCGAATAAAGAAATTGCGCAAAATGTTGTGAGCATTGAAAACAACGAAGTGAATGCCGCAAACGAAGGGAAATTGGTGCATCTCAGTGGACTAGCAAAAACCGACGATATTCTCCGCAACACAGAGTTCGGCGTGGAACAGAATGCGATTCGTCTCAAATGGAACGCTAGCATTTATCAGTGGGTGGAAAAAAGTCATACGAAATCCAAGAAAAAAATGAGCGGTAGTGAAAGCGCTGTGACTACTTATGAATACGAGAAAAAATGGGTGGTCTCTCCCGTTGATTCCTCTGAATTTAAAGAGGCTGGTCACGATAATGTGGGACAGCAAAAATTCAAAACTGGTTCGGTGAATGCTTCCTTGGTAACATTAGGTGCCTTTCGTTTGCCGCCGCCGTTGATCGAAAAAATGGACGCCTCGAAACCATTACCCGTCACAAAACTTCCCGCCAATCTTGAAAAAAGTGGGAAACTCACTAACGGATTATTTCATACTGGCAAAGATTTGCAAACACCGCAAATCGGCGATGAAAAAGTTGAGTTTAGCATTGTCGGTAAGGGAGACGTAAGTGTCATGGCGGTGCAATCGAAAGATAGCTTTTTTGCTTATAAGGCGAAGAATGGAAAAGAAAAATTCTTGCTCTACGATGGTCTATTATCAGCCGAACAGGTGGTGCAAGAGGAAGAGACCAAAGCGAAATTTCTGCGTTGGATTCTGCGTGCTGGTGGATTTTTCCTTATGTTTATGGGAATCGCATTTGTCTTAAAACCGCTTTCCGTTCTGGCAGATATTATCCCCATCTTTGGATCATTTGTGGGCGGTGTCACCGGCCTGATCGCCTTTCTGGCTGCGGCCGGCATTAGCCTCGCAGTGATCGCTATCAGCTGGGTCACATTCCGACCAGTATTAGGAATCACCCTGCTCGCTCTGGGTGTTGTATGCTTTGTTTTGATCGTGAAAAAGTTGAAGGGCAGTAGTGCACGCAGACTCCAAGGCACACACCCTTGATGTTGCGGCACTACTGCAAAGGAATTATGAGTTGGCCTGTGCGTGTGCCTCCACAAACCACAACCATTTATCAATGGCGCGTGAAACCTCGGTGAATAAATCTGCGCTAGCAGCATCGTCGAGCTCCTCACACTCACAAATGGTGGCCCGCGCTTCTTGACCAAAAGTCGAGAGCGCAGTAGCCACCGCATTGACATGCGCCATACCTTGCGAGAGGGTGAGCGGGTATTCATCCAGTCGAGAACGACTAGCCGCCATGCGCACAGTGCCTTCGGCGATGCCGCCAAGTTGCACAATGCGTTCAGCGATCATGTCCACGTAATCTTCAACGGCTTCGTTGATTTTATCGAAGAGTTCGTGCAGCCCGATGAAACATGGACCCTTTACATTCCAATGCGCCTGTTTCATTTGAAGCTGTAGATCGATGGCCGATGCTAGCCGCAGATTTAATAATGTAATCAATTCCGTTCGTTCGCTAATAGGAATGTCAATGCTCGTCTTATACATGGTGAGAAGATCTAATATTAGGTTGCATGGTTTATTAGGCCTTTAATTTTTATTGTTGCAATCGCAGTCACAAGCAGCAGATGCATCTTTGATTGCTTTTACAATGAGTTCACGCGCTGCGCCGGTACTTTTTTGAATCCGCCCTAATAGTTCATCGTCTTTTCCTTCTTCATATTGAAGATTATCGTCGGTGAGTTTTGCCCACTGTTGTTTGAGCTTGCCTGCAATAATGTTCCAATCACCTTTAATTTCTAGTTTGTTCATAATCGTATATTTTATTTGTTGTGGCACTGAGTCAGCATATCATTGAATATGATAAAGCTGTCAGTTTAGAAAAACAATCACAGTCATCCCACAGCCTGAGCAAGAAGCTGCGTAAGACTTGAACTACCAAGGCTTAGGTTTCGTTTTGGAAGAATGGCGATTGCGAGTTTTTTTCTCTGATCTGGGTTTATTCTGATTTTACGTGCCG
>CAIRGO010000272.1 GCA_903878115.1 Akkermansiaceae bacterium
AATGTCATCGCCGGTAGCTACACCGAGGTCCTCACCGGCCTACGCAAGGACAGCATTACCGTCACCGGCACCTTCACCCTCCGCCGCGTCTCCGAAATTGGCATACTTACTCGATAAATACTGAAAACCTCACAATTCTCTCACTCTAACTCTAAAATCACCATGAAACGAATCGTCACACTCCTTACCACGCTCTGCTTGTTCCAGAGTTCCCATGCGGCCACGGCCGTGCCGGATGCCATTAGTTACCAAGGCCGCGCGCTGACGGCGGCGGGTACTCTGATGGGTGCCGGCACACCGGTCAACCGCACCGTCATCTTCCGCATCTGGGATCATGCCTCCAACTCGTTAACGGCCAACTTGATTTATTCCGAGCAGCAGGTGGTAACCATCGCCGAGGGCGAGTTCAGCGTGCTCATCGGCACCGGCGCGGCAACGGCGAATACCCCGCTGGGCTACAGCGAGACCGCCAAGGGTCCGCCGACTGTAAAAATCAGTGATGTCTTTGGCGGGGCATCCCGCTACCTTGGTGTGACCATCGACGATGGCAGTGCGGCGGTGGACAACGAGATTTCGCCGCGCCAGCAAATTGTCTCAGGTGCTTTTGCCCTGCGCTCCAAGGTGGCCGAGAGCGTCGACGGTCTGGCGATCACCACCGCCATGCTCGCCAACAATGCCGTGACGACCACCCAGGTCAACGATGCGGCCATCACCACCAGCAAGCTGGCCGCCAATGCGGTGACCACGGCTCAGATCACGAATGCCAGCATCACTAGTGCAAAGATCGCGACGGACACCATCGTTGCTGGAAACATCGCCGCAGGTGCGGTGGGAACCTCCGAGATCGCCGATCTTGCGGTCACGACCGCCAAAATCGCCGATGGCCAGATAACTTCTGTAAAAATTGCTGATGACACGATCACCGGAGCTGACATCGCCGCGGGGACTATTACTTTGACTAACCTAATTGCGGCGGTTCAGCAGGCGCTAGTTCCCCCAGGTACGATTGTGGCTTACGGTGGAGAAACGGCACCTGCTGGATGGTTACTTTGCAATGGCTCGTCGTTTTCCCGATCAACTTATCCAAGTCTATTTACAGCGATTGGCACGGCATTCGGCACGGCGTCGTCGACGGTTTTCAATGTTCCTGACTTTCGAGGGCGTTTCCTACGTGGCTGGGATTCTGCCACTGCAAGAGATCCGGATCGTGCCAACCGTGCGGCGATGATTACCGGCGGCAACACAGGAGATAAGGTGGGAAGTATCCAGAGTGACGAGTTTCGGTCTCATGCTCACTCCATGAATTTTAACACTTCTGGTTATAATGTTTCCTATAATAACGCTCAGGAAAGTCTGGGATGGGGCAGAAATAATGGAACCGTCACAAGTTCTACTGCCAATAGTGGCGGCAATGAAACGCGTCCGCTGAACGCTAACGTGAATTATATCATCAAATTCTGAAGAGGCCAAGTCCGGGGTTCCCCTTGTCCCGCTTTGATGAATTGGC
>CAIRGO010000273.1 GCA_903878115.1 Akkermansiaceae bacterium
GGCGGAAATCAACATGAGCGGTGTCAAAAACTTTTTCCGCATCGAAGGCATCGAAAACTAATACAAAAACAAAACACATATATGAAAAGAACACAGTCAATAATGAAACAGGGAGTAAGTTCCCACTTGATCGTATTTGCAGCACTTAGCATCATGCAATCTGCTTACTCTGCCGTTACCATTAAATCCTATTGGAGCTTGGGTGAAGGCGCTACCGTTGGCGCCGATGGCTCGAGTGCCAACGATGGAGAAACCAATAACTTCAACAACAGCACTGGAACCACCGTTCTAACCTCCAGTCCAGCCGGAGCAGCTGGTAGCACTGCTTATGCTAACACAAGTGGAAGCAACTTCCAAGGGTTGTATATGTTTGGAGCAGGCTCAGATAACCAAACCATTCCAACAGACAATTGGGGGATGCAGTTCCAAGTACGTTCCACGGCGACAATTGCAAGTGGCTTTCGCGCCGTGTTTGGAATGGCTGAGGGAGTGAGTGGCGGACTTGTCATTGAGGCGAATACCGTCAGCGGAACGACTTATTGGGATGTAAACCGGCAGGGTGTAGCAAACTACATCATTCCCCGCAATGCCACCACTACTGTTACATTAAATACTTGGACCGACCTAGCTCTCGTGAAAAGCGGCGGAACGATTAGTTTTTATGTCAACGGTGTATTGGCAGGAAGTAACTCAGGGGCGGCGAACACCAGTGGTCTTTTCGCTTTCGGTCTTCAACAAAACGTGGGCACCAACGGTTTTCAGGGCGACTTCGACGAAGCGCGTTTTTTCACCTTTAATCCAGGAGCGTTTACGACGGCAGACCTTAACCGACTGACAGTGAACTACAACGGAAACGGGAATACTGGCGGCACAGAGCCGGTTGATAGCGGCAGTTATTATTCCAGCACCTCGATCACGGTGCTAGGTTCAGGAACCTTGACAAAAACATCGTCGGTTTTTATTGGATGGAATACTCTAGCAGATGGTACGGGCACCAGTTACAGTCCAGCAGCGACTCTCAGTATCGGAAATGCCGACACTACGCTCTACGCCCAGTGGGCCACTGCTACAGCCACTATCGCAGTGGCATCAAACTTCCCTAGCGCAATCACAACAATCTACGGAGCTGCATCAGGTCCGACGAGCACCACCGTTTCTGGTACCAATCTGAGCGGCGACATCACCGCCACTGCGCCGAGCAATCTAGAGGTATCCAATGATAACATCACCTTTGGTTCAACCACTACCTTCAGTCAAAGCGGTGGCAATGCCAGCGGGCCCCTTTATGTGCGTATCAAAAATAACGCGCCAGCGAGCGATTACAATGCCCAATCGGTCGTGCTTACCAGCACGGGAGCCACTCCAGTCAACATAGCCACCACCGCCAGTGGCAATACTGTGACTCCAAAAAACCTGACAATTCCTAGCGCAGCAGCGCAAGACAAGATGCAAGATGGCACCACCGCAGGCATCGTTATCGGCACACTTCAAACCGCAGAGGCATTCGGAGACGGCACCAGCGGCGACGGCATTCCTTTCATCGGTGATACCTTGACGGTGAGCGCACCCGGCACCTTCTCCAGCGCTTTGATGGGCGGTCCTTATACCGTGACGGCTGGCACCTTCACTCTGGGTGGCAGTTCTGCGGGGAACTACACGTTGACCCAGCCCACAAGCTTTACTTTGAGCGCCTATATTCTAAATACCGCCACATGGACACAACTATCCGGCGGCAGTTGGACAAACAATGCCAACTGGCTGAACAATGTCGCCGGCACTGGTGCCGACAACACAGCTGATTTCAGCACGCTAGACATCACGACTACGACCACGGTAACATTGCCAAGCTCTCAGACTATCGGCGGTCTTATCTTCGGTGACACCGCGCCTAGCAACAATTGGATCATAAGCGGCAGTACCCTTACTCTGGCGGCCACTACTACACCAACTATTAACATCAGCGACCAGACAACGACAATCAGCTCGATACTCGCTAGCGTAAACGGAATGAGTAAAACTGGTGCTGGTACCTTGGTCTTGAGTTCAAACACCAGTGGACTCATGAATATCACGACTAACGAAGGCACTCTTAGACTAGCAGTAGAGGGATTAGCATTCGACAATGATGGCGGGGTCGGTAATAAAGGAAACCTTAACGTGAATTCAGGAGCCGTCCTGCGGATCGCTGGTGCTTACAACATCGGCTACAATCAAGTGGTCAATATTAACGATGGCACACTCGACATCGCGAACAACTCCACTGGAGACGGCGCGAACTACACACTCAACCTGAATTTCACCAACGGCGGTATTATTACCTCGAGCACCAACAGCTCACTGCGCTGGGGTGAACTGGCCGATGCGTCGATCACCGTCAATGGCACAGTATCAGCGACAATCACCAGCATCCTGCGTATGATTCCCGGCAATAGTCGATCTGGCACCATCAACGTGGTCGATGCCGCAGGAAACCTGGATTTTTTCGGCAACATCATCGATTACCCCGGAATTCCCGGCGGTGTACCATTGATCAAAACCGGTGCCGGAACGCTCACTCTTGCCGGCGCAAACAACTATACAAGTAGTACCACAGTCAATGCAGGCACTCTTGCAGTTACCGGCACACTTATTGCTTCAGCGATCACTGTAGCTGCGAACGCGACACTGGATGCTGGTTCCAATCTCAGCGGCAAGGCAGCACTGGGTGCAAGTTTGAATATCGACTCTGCTGGTCACCTTGCAATTCATATCGAGAATGACCCAACATTCCAAGTGACAAGGACTATCACTGGCGCGCTTACGCTCAATAGTGGCAACCTTGTTGACCTCACGGCCGCAGTTGAGCCGATCGATGGAATCTACACACTTGTCACCGCAGCTAGTATCAGCGGAACTCCGGGAACGGGCACTACTCTCTCACTCGCTTCGGGCAGGACTGCAACGCTCACCGTCAGCGGCTCCAGCCTCATCTTGACGATCACTTCCGGCGGTTACGACACGTGGAAAACCCAGATCACCAATGGCAAGATACTTCGCACCGAAGATGCGGATGACGATGGCGCTACCAACTTGCAGGAATTTCTTTTCGGCACTAATCCGATGGTCAACACTGGCTCACTAACAATCTCATCAACCAGTGGAGGCATTCTCACCATCCGGTGGAAACAACGCATCAGCGGAAGCAGTTACCTATTGCGAGAAAGTGCCACTCTTGACAACCCTTGGATTGTGAGCGGCACTGTTCCAATCAACGACGGACCAGTGGACGGAGATTACCAACCACGTAAGGCGGAAATCAACATGAGCGGTGTCAAAAACTTTTTCCGCATCGAAGGCATCGAAAACTAATACAAAAACAAAACACATATATGAAAAGAACACAGTCAATAATGAAACAGGGAGTAAGTTCCCACTTGATCGTATTTGCA
>CAIRGO010000274.1 GCA_903878115.1 Akkermansiaceae bacterium
AAGCCTTCGCGGTCTAGGAATCCAAGTGGATCGCTTGCCGCTTCTTTGCGCGTGGCTTCCAGTTCAGCGAGTAGCTTGGTGATTTTGGATTGCACCGCTTGTCGCTCGGAGTCATTACTAAAAAGTGAATTGTCACTTACAGAAAGTTCGGCGGCTCTTTTTGCGCCTGCATCCGTGATCGTTACATGCACCTGGTCGAGCAATGAAGAAACGATAGGCGCGATTGATTGCGACACCTTCTGCAAGGCGATTGCTAACGATTCCCCGATGCGCTGCGCCGTTCCTTTTGCTTGATCGAATCGCACTAAGGCGGCGTGAAACGCTTCTGCGTTTTCACTGGTTGGATTGTCGATCATTACTGCCTCGAGTCGATCGCAATTGTGATGCAGCCATGAGAAATGTTCGGCGCGCGCTGCGTGTGGCTTATCGTAAAGAATACGGGTGATCGTCTGATTGATATTTTCGGTTGATTTGCGCGCGGCATTGATCGCTTTAAGGTCGGCAGGTTTGAATGTGACTTGCTCACATAGCTGGATGATGTCTTTCATATATTTTAGGCTCTGTATTTGCTAGGATTTAAAATCGTTTTTTTCGGTGTGCATTTTGCAAAAACTGCATCACTTGCTAGTTTCGCGGCGGTTTCCTCTAGGCGCATTTGGATGCGAGTAACCGCTAAAGAATCCACTTTACCGTTAGGCATGAGCGGCACTTTCGGTGCTGCTACTAGCGGCTTGACTGGTGCTGGCGTTGGCTTGCGTGGTGCGATGGCAAGTGGTTTATTTTTCAGCATCGAATTTTCTTTTTCGAGTTGAACGATACGCGCCTGAGCTTTTATCAGGTCGACTTTATTGGCGAGCATTGTTTGCTGCGGTGTTTTATTTGTCATTTGTTTTTTTGGTTAGATTGATAGACGGAAAATGATTGCAAGCTGCGTTTGGATTTTCTCAAGTAATGTTAGGCGCGGACTATTGCGCGATGCTGTGGCGCGGAGCTTGGCGCATACGGTGCGCGGAGTAGCAAAATCTTGTAGCAATACGCCACGACATTTTATCCACTCGTAAATGGTCATTTGTGAAACGCCATAGGCAAGGGCGATGCGCTCCACTGTGAGCCTGCGTTCTGTTGGTGTTAGTTCCATATACCTTGAAACGGTGTCAATAAGTTGATTAACCTATCTCCAAACGTCTGAGGTAGGGCTATGAATTTCAGTCAATGCGCGTTCGATGTAGCTCCTGATTTTCGGCGCAATCTGGCTCGCCGTTAGTCCTTCCAGAATTGGTGATAAATCATTTTCAGCGCGGAGCAAGTGCGCTCTTAATCTTGCACCCATCGAAGTGAACGCGCTTTCCACTTCCTCCATCGAGATGAGTTTTTTCTGTATTTGCGCTGCTTGCAATTCTGCCCTGTGAGCGTCTGCATTTAATTTGCGGAGCTTTGCTTGGTGTAAATCAGTCCCGCCATCTGTGAGCTTGTTAGGCTGCCTGTCTGATACCTTTTGCGCCATCTGGTCATCGTTGTAAACGTCAACGCCAGCGGCAATCCAAGCATCGAGAGTGCCGGCGGTGATTCCCCATTTCTGGTATATGCTTCTTTTACTTTTTGGTTTGTTTTTCATGGTTGTTTATCATGTAGTGAAAAAATCTGGTCGCATGAGCTAAACGCGGAGAAGCCGACACAGCGGGATAGTTGGGAGTAGAGTGTGGGCAAAAGGGGTCTCCATGCTCATCATTTCACAAGCTCCGATTCTCTTTTCTTTCTCCAAAAATTTGCCTGTGCAATTTTGTAAGCATCCCGCGCCGCTCTGGTCTTTTCCGTCCTGTGGAAATTGGTATGGTCGGTGATGGCAATGTTGATTGCCGACAACGTAGCTTTGTTCGTTTCAATTCCCGCCGCTGTGAGTTGCTCTGATAGTTCTGTTAGTGATCGCCCCCCGCAGTCGGCAACGTCCAGCACGTGACACACTAACGCCAAACGCCGCGCCGCCGTTGCCCACCTAGTCGGACAATTACCATACGGCACTATTAGAGAAAGTAATTGCCTGAGAGAGTCGGCAGGGTTGCGCTCTGGTTTTTCCTCGTCGGCAAATTCTTTTTGCTGCCACTGGTTGAATGATTCACGGTCTGAAAACTCCATACTAGTGATGAGCCGTGTCAAGTGTGGCACATGCCCCCCATTGCGCCCACAATGCCCCCTAAGCACGTTTCGGTTTGTTTGGTGTATTCCGACGAGTAAAACTCACGCCGTGCTGCGTGGCTAGTTTGGCAGCGGTGTTTTGTGGTTGTAGATCATTTTGATCTTTAACCTCATCATGCTGATTTTTCCCGCTAGGGTTTGTAATAACTTTCTTACTCCGATTATACCGCCGCCCCAATGCTAGCTTAAAATCAACTGGCGATAGGTTGCGCCTGCCCCGCTGGTTTCTCATTTCAAATGATTGTTTCGATTAATTGGTGAAGCAAGTGAAGCAAGTCGGGCGTTTTCCATGTTTTTCCCTAGACCCACGCGTAGAGAAAAAAGGTGAAAATTGCTTCATTGCTTCACTTGCTTCACTTTTTACCAGAGTGCAGTAATCGAGATTCCGCGCCAAAGGACTCCTTTACCTGTCCGCGCATCTTCAATATCAGCACGTTCAGCAATACGATCATTGAACTTGCGGCTTGTTAGTTTGGTGCGGATTCCGCTCTTGTCGCACCATGTGAGATAGTGCTGATGAAGCTCGGCTTTTGTGACTTCACCACTTAGCGCGGTGGCTTCGGTGATAAACTGCCCGACAACGTCCTCGGCGGCTCTGTATTCCTCGGTCGCACGTTTCACGCATGATGGCACTTTCAACCCTTCGGACTGCCAGCGCAAGCATCCAGCGATTGCCCAATTCAAAATACCAGGCATTTCAGATTTGAGCTTTTCCGTTAGTCGCTTGTCCTTCTTTTCCTCGGGGATTGTCACCGTGAATGGTATCAATCGAATCCTGCGCCAAATGCCCATGTCCGTTCCTTTGATCGCTGGCTTGTGATTGCCAGAAATCCAGAACTTGTGAGTAGGTGCAAAATCAAAGTATTCCTTGTGAAGAAATCGAGCTGTGATGGTATCGCTTCCAGTAAGTGACTTTAACCGAGATTCCGCAAATGATGCGCTCTCATCGAGTTCAGCGGCTACGGATAAACGACAACCGACGAGACGAGCTAAGTCGTTAGGGATGCCGCCGCCGTTCTTATTTACGACGAACAGACTTTCGGGCGCGGTCTGCGAGTAGTCACCAAGCAATGCTTCGATGATGGTCGTAAATACGCCTTTTCCGTTTTGTCCTTTTCCGTGAAGAAAGAACAAACATTGTTCCGATGTCAGTCCTGTTAGAGTGTAACCAATGGCAGTTTGCAAAAACAGAATCAATTCCTTGTCGCCGCCTGTAACGGTTTCGAGAAATGATTCCCACTGTGGACACGTTGCGGCAGGATCAAAGCGCGTGCCGATTTGTTTGGTTATGAGTTGCCCACGGTTGGCGGGTATCTCTTTACCAGTTCGCAAGTCAATCACGGCGTTTTCAGCGCAAACAAGCATTTGATCGTGATCGAGCATCGATGATGTGATCGACACGTTGGGAATACTACGAGCAAGTTCGATGCCTGCTTTTACTTTTGGCAAGTCGCATGATTTGAATGCGTGCTTTGAAACATCCTTGCCCGTGCCTATATCGTAATAATTCCCCGCCTGCACTGCCAGTTTGCGCATGGTCGCGATAAATGCTTGCATCACTTCATCGTTCGCTTCCGTCCAGCGAATGCCGTTCCACTTAAGCCATGTTCCTGAGTCGCGGTGATAGCGGAAGTTTTCGCCATGTATCGCGTGAAAGCGTTCAGCGTTTCCAGAATCATCGTTAGGAAAATGAACTAAGTCACCGCCCATTTTGCACAATTCTTTCGTTGCGATTTGTTCTAGTGTCTGGTTCATGATTGCAAGTTGTTAGGGTTGAAATAAACGACCGATTGACTGTTGCCATTGTTGCGTGTTCCCATAGGTAAGCGGACGGCTTGCCCTCGGTTCTGTCTGATTGCTGCATCTGCTCCCGCCATGATTGCGAGATTCCAGAATTGCGCGTCTCGATCTTGCGTCTCGGTAGCATACCAACCGTGAAGACCTTTACCACCTGACTTGATGACCATTAACGGTGCGCGTGTTCCCATTAACCAACGGATGATCGAAGCATG
>CAIRGO010000275.1 GCA_903878115.1 Akkermansiaceae bacterium
CTGGGTGGTGGAGTATTCGAATTCGAGCGGGACCGGGCGTTGGTCGGACTGGACGAGGGTGGTGGGCGCGCCTGTTAGCGCGGTGAGTTGTTTCGAGAAAAACGAAGAGTCGCCGAGGGTGGCGGACATCAGCAGGAAGCGGGCGCGCGGCAATGTCAGCAGCGGCATTTGCCAGGCGGCACCGCGCGAGTGGTCGGAGTAGTAGTGGAACTCGTCCATGATGACGTCGTCCACCGGGGCGTGCGCGCCGTCGCGGAGGGCGATGTTGGCGAGGATTTCCGCAGTGCAGCAAATGACCGGGGCGTCGTGGTTGACGGTGGCGTCGCCGGTGATCATGCCGACGTTTTCCGGGCCGAGGACGTGGCAGAGCGAGAGGAATTTTTCGTTGGCGAGCGCCTTGATCGGAACGGTGTAGTAGGAGCGGCGGCCCTGGCAGAGGGATTTGAACTGAAGGGCGAGGGCGACGAGCGATTTCCCGGAGCCGGTGGGGGTGTTGAGGATGACGTTGTTGCCGGCGAAAAGCTCGAGAATGGCTTCTTCCTGGTGGTCGTAGGGCTCGGTGCCAGTGGCGGTGAGGTAGTCGAGGAAGGCGTTGAGGATGTCGTCCGGGGTGGGGTTTTCGGGGAGATTCTTGCGGCTGAGCAGGGCGGACATCTGGCGAACATTGAACATCGAACGCCCAACATTGAACATTGAAATTTCTTGGGAGGGCATCCTTCCCTAGGTGGAAGTGCTGGCTCTCAAGCGCGTGGTTTCCCTCCAACTCCAGCAGATCCTCGAGCAGGAGCACGTCACCAAGACCGAACTGGCCTCGCGCATGAAAACCAGCCGAGCATCGCTGGACCGGATGCTCGATCCCTCAAACCCCTCGCTCACCGTCGCCAGCCTCGGCAAAGCCGCCGCCGCTCTCGGTCGGAAGGTGGAACTGCGCTTCGTGCCTGCTTGATGTGAATCTGTGAGTCGCGACCTCATTCACTGCGCATCCCGCAGATGAAGTTACGGCGAATTGTCGGAGATGCTCAGAAACGAGGATCTTTGCAATTGTTGCCTTCGTTAAATTCTGGTTTTACCAGCTCCTTCCCCCACAACTTATTGCCCGCGCGCCGCGGGTGCGTTTGGAAATTTTTGTTCCTGTCAGTAAAATAGCGATCTATTGCCGCTTTGGTAGCATCGACCGATTCGTAATTACTATTATGGATTATTGCCCTGGCCATTCCGCTGAACACAGACTCTATCACGTTCAAAAACTGGGCACACGATGGCAGCGGTGCCAATGAGACAATTGGAGTTCCATGTTCAGCACGGTAGGCGGCATCATTGATTTCATTT
Source organism: Akkermansiaceae bacterium (assembly GCA_903878115.1). Taxonomy (GTDB): domain Bacteria; phylum Verrucomicrobiota; class Verrucomicrobiia; order Verrucomicrobiales; family Akkermansiaceae; genus UBA956. The sequence continues at coordinate 1,330 of CAIRGO010000275.1, forward strand.
ACTCGGGCGGAAAAATTCAAAGATCCATGCCATGAAGCAGCATCCCATGAAAAAAATATTCGAGTTTGAGAGCGGTATTGACTGATCAACAATTCAAGTAGTCGGATCATCTCCCCCGTATTCTTTTTTTCTGAATAGAAATGCGTTATCTGGTTTGTGGAAAGTTCGAGTGCCGCGGTTATGATGATGCTTCCTTTGCTCTTTTGATACTGGGGAACCGACCTTTGTTCTTCGGGTTTAGCCCAATATCGAACGCCTTGGATTTTGACAGAGAATGGTCCGAACTCGTCAATTGAGAAAAACTTTTCATCAGGCGCAAGGTTAGCCAGAATCCGCGTAATGTTTTGGAGCTTC
>CAIRGO010000276.1 GCA_903878115.1 Akkermansiaceae bacterium
AGCGCGCAGGCCTTTGAAGCCACGAAGCTCGGCAAAAAAATGCTCGAAGGGCGCAATGTTACCGATGGTTCACTGCCCTGGTGCGCTTGGGGGGCTGCCGATGGAACGGATGACGACCAACCCGATGGACAGATCGCTGCGGCCACCGTGGCGATGATCGAAAAACTCGGCGATACTCCGTGGTTCATCGGTTGCGGTTTCATGAAGCCGCATGATCCCTTCATCGCGCCCAAAAAATATTTTGATCTGTATCCGCTGGATTCAATCAAGCCTTGGCATGATCCTGCCGACATCTCTCCCGTTCGAAAAGAAGCAGTGGGCTTCGGGGCGTATGGCGATGCATTTGGAAAATTCACCGATAAAGAATGGCGCGAACTCTTTCGGGCTTACTGCGCTGGCACCAGCTTCATGGATGCTCAACTTGGGCGCGTGATAGATGTGTTAGATAAAAATAAGCTATGGGAAAAAACGATCGTTATCTTCGTAGGCGACCACGGCTACCATACCGGTGAGCGGCAGTGGTGGAATAAAAACACGCTGTTCGAGCGTTCGTGTCGTGCCCCGATGTTGATCGCAGCGCCCGGAATGAAAGGGGGACAAGTCAGTCGCTCGATCGTAGAGTTTGGCGATCTTTACCCAACGGTGGCAGAATCCTGCGGTTTGAAGATTCCTCATAAAGTGGCTGGCACCAGTTTGCGTCCAGTTTTGGTAAAGCCGGATGCAGTCGTGAAGGATGCCGCCTTCACGCTTGTCACTAGGGGACTCAAGCTCTATGGTCAGAGCCTGCGCAATGCCCGCTGGCGATTCATTCGCTGGAGCGATGGCCAGGTAGAACTTTACGATCACGATCAAGACCCCGAAGAACTCCATAACGTTGCCGATCAACATGCCGACGTTGTTAGTGAGCTCACCAAAAAACTTCTCACCATCGGCGAACCAAAACAATAAAGAACCGATGAGATCTGCCTCCAAGGTACTCGCGACACGGAAGCACCCACCTTTTCCCCGCTATTCGAACCTCTCATTCTGTCCTCACTACCATGCGAATCCATATCCTCATCGTCGCCCTTCTCGCTGCAAGTCTGCCTGTGAAAGGCGACTCGCCGAAGCCTGCCGAAAGCACGCCAACAGGCCATGCGCGCCCCGCATTCTCCTGGGAACACGTGCCGCAGTACATGCATATCCGCAAAGCCGAAAAGTTTACGGATGCGGAGATCAAATACCTAGCGTCTTTTCCCTTGTTGACCTTCGAGAAAACGACAGGACACAAGACTTTTCAAACGACGGAGGATGGCACACTCGCCGCAGCCAAGGCCGTGAAGGAGGTAAATCCCTTAACGAAAATTTTATACTATCGCAATGTGATCGTGCACTATAGCAGCTACAAAGCGAATGCAGAAATCGAGAAGATGCCGGGAGCGTTCCTCGTTGGTCGCGATCGAAAAACCAAGCTGGTTCGCAATGTTTGCGAGGCCTACGACTTGAGCAACCCTAAGGTGCGGGATTGGTGGGTCGGCCATGCCAAGCAAATGTGCGCCGATCCCGCGATCGATGGCCTGTTTTTCGATGGAAACATCAAGGTTCTCTCGCCCGCATACTTGAAGCGTGACATCGGAGATGAGAAAAAAGCCGCCCAACTCGCTGTATACGAGACCATGATGGGTGACGCTAGGAAGGCCTTGGGGCCGGACAAGATCATGCTGGCCAATGTCCTGCGCGTCGGCCAAAGCAAGGATGACGGCTTGGAGGCGATCAAGCGATTTGACGGCTCGTACATCGAAGGCTTTGAACTCGCTGCTACTCAGGATCAGAAGAAGGATAACGTGGCCAAAGGGATCGAGGCATTTCAAAAAGCGGCCCGTGACGGGTTCATGATTGCCTTCACCGCCGGGCTTTCCGAATTAAACGCAGAGGAGGGTGAGCTAAATCCACAGCGCACGGACGAAATCCGCAAAGGGCTGAGTGGAGATGACAATCACAGCAAGCGCTTCGAGTATTTGCTCGCACTGTTTCTCACCTGCGCCGAAAAACACAGTTACTTTCTCGCCCACGATGGATACGGCGCGGAACAAAGCAAAGTCTGGATGAAACGCAATCCGGAGTTGGAGCGACCGCTAGGGGAGCCAAAAGGCCCCGCTGTCCGAGATGGATACATCTACACCCGGGAATTCGCCCACGCCAAGGTGCGCCTGGATATTGAGAACGAGGTTGGCGAGATCATCTGGAAGAAGTCTGATATAAAATGAGCTCCCTAAGAGGGGATTTAACAATTTAACGAAACAATCAAGGAAAGCTAGCGCCATGAAACACATCCTCACATTCCTCGCCGCCCTTCTGCTCGCACCGCTGGCCGCGCTGCACGCTGCCGATGCTCCCACGGCCAAGCTCTCCTCCGGCGAGTATTTCATCAAGCAAACGTGGTCGCAGGAGCAGGACTTTCCGCGCCCTTACCACGTGAACATTCCAGCGAACCCCGACAACCGTAAGCTGCCTGTCTTGATCTTTCTGCACGGCAACGGTGGGGGCGCACGGAGCGTGATGAACGGATTCCTGAAGCAGCATCCGACGATGGTGGCGCGTTATGTGATGGTGTTTCCGGACGGCTATCTCAAGAGCTGGAACATCTCGGCCGAGCGGTCAAAGGCGGATGATCGGAAGTTCATCGAAGCCATCGTCGAAAAGCTTGCCGCTTGTGACAACGTGCAGTCTGATAATTTCACCATCATGGGCAACTCGAATGGCGCGGCGTTGGCGAATCAACTGGCTATCGAGAGTCACTTGCCGAACATCCGCAACTACGTGACCGCCGTCAGTCCCCTCAACGTGCTGCAACACGATGGGCAGAACTTCAAAGCCAAGGGCGACGACAACAGTTATCAGGCCGTCGCGACACCCCGGACCGGCGTACGACTCATGAACATCTCGGGAACCGAGGATCACCTGATTCCGTATACCGGTGGGCCCTCCCCAGCGATTCCCGCGAAGAACGGCAAACTCGGCTTCGTCGCCGCGGAGGAGTCCGTTTTCCTCTGGGCCAAAGCCATGGGATACCAAGGCGGGAAGCTAATGAAGCCCAGTAGCACCGTCGGCAAGATCGAGGTCTTCAGTTACCTCGATGGCGCGATCATTCACTACAAGGTCTTGGGCGAAGGGCACGGCGCGGCTGGGGCAATCGATGAAACAACGCTGCTGTGCTTTTTGGAAACCAAGCGATGAGTGAAATCCACTGGCCCTCTCTGAAAACGATGAAATCCGCCTTCGCCCTCCTCACGACTCTGTTGGCCGCACTGCATGCTGCCGAGCCTGCCACCAAACCCGCTTGGGGCGATCAAGGTGACGGCACCTATCGCAATCCCATTTTGTGGGCGGATTACAACAACCCATGTGTGTTTAAGGCAGGCGACACTTTCTATCTGACCTGCGCCTCGCATCACTTCATGGGCATGCCGTTGCTTGCTTCGAAGGATCTGGTGAACTGGACGCACGCGGGCCGCATCTACTCGCGCCTCGGTGGTGTGCATGCGGACTTCACGCTCCCCGGCAAGGCGTGTTCCGCCGGATCGCAGGATGGCGAGGTGGGGTTCTTCCGCGGCACCTATTACATGTTTAACTGGAGCACGAAATACCGGGGCTTTGTCAGCAAGGCCGCGGCACCGGAAGGTCCGTGGAGTGAGCCGGTGAGTCTTTCCGAAAAGATCGTGGGCGACTTCGAAGACCCGTGTCCGTTTTGGGATGACGATGGCAAAGGCTACTTGTTCCTGTTGGGCAATCCAGGGGCGCTGCGGATCTATCGCTTGAACGACACCTTCGATGCCATCGTGGACCAAGGCACGGTCTTGATCGATGACATTCCGCCGAAGGGACCGCAGGTTTTCAAGCGCAACGGCTTCTATTACATCTCCGTCGCCTCCACCGGTAAGAACAAGGACAAGGCACAATATATCTATCGCTCCAAGTCGCTCTACGGACCGTATGAGAGCCGGAAGATCTTCCACGCAGGCAAGGCCGACATCAACGCCGCGCAGGGATCGCTCGTCGAAGTCAGTGGCGACCGCTGGGCCTTCCTGCATCACGACTACAACCTCTTTGCCACTTATGGCCGACGTCTCTACCTTGAGCCTGCCGGCTGGACGGCGGATGGATGGCCTTGGATCGGTGTGGGCACCGATGGCGATGGGATCGGCGAACCCGTGGGCCTCACCGCACCCTACGCCAAGCCCGCGCTGCCCGCCCAACCCATCAATGCGGCGGAGCCTTCTGATGAGTTTTCTGAGATCACTCTCGCTGGTCAGTGGGCCTGGAATCATGACCCTGACGCCTCGCGCTGGTCGCTCACCGCGAGGCCGGGATACCTGCGATTGACGGCGCGGCATCTGAACACCCAAGGCGGTGTTTCCCAATTTGGCAAAACCAAGGTCAACTATCGCGAAGACCATCTCCTCTTCGCCCATAACACGCTCGTCCAGCGCCTTTACGGAGCTGAGTCCGACATCATCACAAAACTCGACACTGCGAGCCTGATCGACGGCCAACGCGCCGGACTCTGCACGATGATCGACGACTACACTTGGATCGGAGTCGCCAAAGAGGGCGGCGGCAAGCGTATCTGCTTTGCCAAAGGCACCGCGACCACTGGCCCCGGCCCATTCACCAATGGCCCCGAACTCAAACAAGATGCCCTCTGGCTGAAACTAGAACATCGTCACTACAAGGGCACGATGTTTTACAGTCTCGACGGCGAGAACTTCGAGCCGCTCGGTGATCGCGACTACCCCTACCGCACCTCATGGTATGAGGGTACCAAGGTTGGCTTGTTTAGCTACAGCCTGTCATCGGCAGCAGAAGGCGGCCACGCAGACTTCGATTTCTTCCATCAGCGGCACGATGGGCCAAAAACAGCCCGCTAAGTATGACGTTGAACATTCTCCGATTGTCTCTACCATTCACACATCACATCACCATGAAGCATCTCATCCTATCACTGCTCCTGCTCGCCAGCACCGCTCATAGTCATGAACCCGCTGCTCCCGCGCCCAAAGGCACGGGATTGAAGGTGCTGGTCTATTCCAACACCGGCTACTATCGCCATCCCGACATTCCGAAGATCAATCGCTGGCTCGTGTTACTCGGACACGAAAACGGCTTCGAGGTGGATGTGACGGAGCATTGGAAAGACATGCGTGCCGAGGAACTGAGCCGCTACGACGTGCTCGTGCTCAACAACGCCAACGAACTCGACAAGGTCCTGCCCGAAGAGCAACGAAAGTCATTGGAGGAATGGTTCACCAAGGGCGGGAAAGGCATCGTCGGCCTGCACGCCGCGCTGGTGCATCAGACGAAGTGGCCTTGGCTGAACGCGCTTGGTGGGTGCGACTTCAATAGCGACTCGGATTTCAGCAAAGCCAAGGTCACCATTGATCCTGCCGCGAAAGATCATCCATCCGTCAAAGGCCAACCCGCCGAGTTCTGGATCGAGGCCGATTGGACCAACCACGACCACGCTGTCACCGGCCAGCCCGGTTTCAACGTGCTCATGCGCGTGGACGAGACTACCTACACACCCGTGCGTGAGTATTTCAAAACTCGCAACGGCAAGCCCATGGGCGCGGATCATCCCATCGCCTGGACACACGAGCCCGCGACCGGTGGCCGCTTCTTCTACACCGAGTTCGGCCACGACCTGCGCTCGCTCAGCACGCCCTTCGCACGGCAGCATGTGCTCGAAGCCATCAAGTGGGCAGCAGCCGGAAAATCCGAAAGCAAGCCGGCGAAATGAGCGTCAACTTTATCCTAGCCGAGGTCTGGAGCGTTTCTGCCCATTCCACTCTCTTCCTCATTCGCATGCGTTACGTTCTGATTCTCCTCACAGCACTGCTGCTCTCACCACTCGGCGCTCTCATCGCAGCGGAGAAAACCAAGCCCAATATCGTTTTCATCTACGCCGACGACTGGGGCTGGGGCGATCTGTCCTGTCACGGCAACACGTGGCTGAAAACGCCGCGCCTCGACAAGCTGGCCAGTGAGGGCATTGATTTCCAGCAGTTCAATGTGCTCAGTCCGGTCTGCTCGCCCAGTCGTGCTGCGGCCATGACGGGGCGATTTCCGGGTCGCTTTGGAATCAATACGGTCTTCGGTGTTGGCAAGCCTCCGGAGATGCCAGACTGGTTAGACCCCAAGGCACCCACGACACCACGCTTGCTCAAAGCAGCGGGTTATCGGAGCGGCCACTTCGGCAAATGGCATCTGGGGGAGGGGAGTCCGACCATGGCGGACTACGGTTTTGATGAGTCGGCGGTCTATCACGGGCCGGGGCCGAAAGTCGGACCCTCGGGGAACGATATTCCCAATCAGGCGGTGAAGTTCATCGAGGCGAACAAAGACCGTCCGTTCTACGTGAACGTGTGGCTGCATGAGAGCCATCTTGCCCACACACCCTCGGCGGAATCTATGGAGAAATGGAAACATCTCGACCCCCGGCAACAGGTCTATGCGGCGGTCATCACCGACGGCGACAATAAAGTAGGCATGATCCTCGATGCGCTGGAGCGCGGCGGAATCTCGCAGAACACCCTGGTGGTTTTTTCCAGCGATAATGGCCCGGCTAAACTCAAGGAGGGCGACAAAGGCGAATCCGGCAAGTATCGCAGTCACTACAATGTCGGTGAAACCGGCGGCCTGCGGGGACAAAAGACCAGTCTCTTCGAAGGAGGCGTGCGCGTGCCGTTCATCGTGCGGTGGCCGGGCCAGGCTCCGGCTGGTTTGAAAAATGACGCCACTGTCCTGACGGCGGTGGATTTGCTCCCCACCTTCTGCGCCGCCGCCGGAGTCACTCCTCCGACCGACGCCAATGGCGACGGGGAAAATTTACTCCCGGCTCTCAAGGGCGAATCCGTCCTGCGCACCCGACCCATTTTCTGGCGGACCAACGGCGACAAGAAGAACCCCAATTTCTGGCCTGATCTGGCCGTGCGCGACGGGGATTGGAAACTGGTGACGACCTTCGACGGCCAGAAGGTCGAACTGCACAACTTGAAAGCGAACCGCGCTGAAGACATCGCCAAAGATCAGTCAAAGGATCATCCCGAAATTGTCGCGCGCCTGAGAAAACTGGCACTCGACTGGAAAGTGACGCTACCCACCAAAGCAGATCCAAGCTGTTTGGCAAAACCACAAGAGAACGAGTCGAAGAAGCTCGCGGATGAGGCAGCGCTCAAATCTGAAGTTCCCGCTAAAGACCGCAGCATTCCCTTCAACCGCTGGGACAGCAATAAAGACGAGTTTCTTACACTCAAAGAATACAAGACTAGCCAAAAGGACGGACCTGATCTAGAATCTCGTTTCAAGCGCTTCGACAAAGACGGCAAAGTCAGCCGCAAGGAGTTCGTCACGCCATCAGCCAAATAGCATTGACTACCGATTCACACCCGCAAAAAAACTATGAAATCAACTACAATCCTGACCGCAGCACTGCTCTGCGTCCTCTCGCCGATCTCCTTCGCCAAGCCGCTCAAGGTATTCATCATGTCCGGCCAGTCGAACATGGAAGGCCATGCCGCCATCAGCACTTTTGACTATATCGGCAAGGACCCGCTAACGGCCCCCATTCTCAAGGAGATGCGCAATCCCGATGGAACCCCACGGGTATGTGACAAAGTCTGGATGTCATATTTGACCGGCC
>CAIRGO010000277.1 GCA_903878115.1 Akkermansiaceae bacterium
CGCTTCCAGTCTGGTCGCTCTTCATCACCGCCATCCTTCTCATTCTTGCCGTTCCTGTTCTTTCCGCTGCAGCCGCCATGCTTTTTGCGGATCTCAATATGGGCACGAGCTTCTTCTCGCCCCAAGGCGGTGGACAGCCTCTTCTCTGGCAGCATCTCTTCTGGTTCTTCGGCCACCCCGAGGTCTATATTATGATTCTCCCTGCGATGGGTCTCACGTCGGAAATCCTCGCCGTATTCGCCCGCAAGCCAATCTTTGGCTATAAGGCCATGGTTTACGCTATGATTGCCATTGGCTTCCTCGGATTCGTCGTCTGGGGTCACCACATGTTTGTCAGCGGTATGAATCTCACGCTCAGCGCGGCTTTCTCGGTCTCGACAATGGTCATCGCGGTCCCATCGGCCATTAAAACCTTTAACTGGATGGGAACCATTTGGCGCGGGTCGATCGAGTTCACCACCGCGATGTGCTTCGCGCTCGCCTTCGTCTCGATGTTCGTTATCGGTGGCCTGAGCGGCATCTTCATGGCCTCCACGCCAGTCGATCTTTTTGTCCACCACACCTACTTCATCGTGGCGCACTTCCACTATGTGCTCTTCGGTGGCAGTATTTTCGCGATCTTCGGTGCGATCTATTTCTGGTTCCCGAAGATGTTCGGACGCATGCTCAACGAAACACTCGGCAAGTGGCATTTCTTCCTCACCTTGTTGTTCTTCAACCTTACCTTCTTCCCCATGCACAACCTGGGCCTTGGCGGTATGATGCGCCGTATCGCGGATCCTACGGTCTATGAGCACCTGCGCCAACTCCAGCCGCTCAACCAACTCTGCACCATTGGTGCGATGGGATTGGGATTCACCACGTTCCTATTTCTCTGGAATGTTGTCATGAGCCTGCGCAATGGCAAAAAAGCTCCCAACAATCCATGGAACGCCAATACCTTAGAATGGACTGTTCCATCGCCTCCCGGGCACGGCAATTTTGACAAGACGCCCGTCGTTTACCACGGGCCTTACGAATACAGCGTTCCCGGCATCGACAAGGACTACCTCCCCCAAACCGAGCCCGCGCCTGAAAACGCGCGCCTCGAATCCCACTAACCCGCGAGTTCATGGATGGATCACATACATCCGTGAGCCTGCGTCGCGTTGCCGTTCACGTCTGGGCTGTCCTCACGCTGGTTTCGACATTCATCCTGCTCTGCAGCGGGGGAATCGTAACCTCCAAGGGCGTGGGAATGTCGGTCCCGGATTGGCCGACCACTTATGGCTACAACATGTTCCTGTTTCCCATTTCCGGATGGGTAGGGGGAATTTTTTACGAGCATGGTCACCGCCTCATCGCATCGTTTGTGGGTCTCATGACCATGATCCTCGCCGCAGGTCTTTTGGCCTCGGAGCCGCGTCGCTGGGTGAGGAACCTAGGCATCATCGCATTTATTGCAGTCTGCGTTCAGGGATTGCTTGGCGGGCTTCGGGTTTCTCTTTTTAAAGATGAAATAGGCATCTTTCACGCCATGCTCGCTCAATCGTTTTTCTGCCTGCTTGGCATCCTTGCCATCGCCACCAGCCCGCGATTCCTGCGCGGAGGCTGGGATTTTTTCCTCCCTGATCCCGCTTTGAATAAGCTGGCTTTGGGAGCAACCATCCTAATTTTTCTCCAGCTTGGCATCGGTGCCACTATGCGCCATGAGCACGCTGGTCTCTCGATCCCTGATTTTCCGCTCGCTTACGGGAAAATCCTCCCCGACACATCTGCTCCGGTCATTGCATCCATCAACGAAGCCCGCGTAGCTGACAACAAGATGCCCACGAGTGCCGTTCAAATTTGGATTCAAATGGCGCACCGCGCCGTGGCCATCGTAATTTTTCTTGTTGTCGCCTCCGTCGCATGGCGCGCCTTTGCCAATCCCATTGGCCGCTCCGCCCGTCTCTGGTCTGTGATCTGGTTCGTGATGATCTGTGCACAGGTTGTCCTCGGGGCTTGGACGATCTGGTCAAACAAGGCGGCGGATGTTGCCACCATCCACATGGCGCTCGGCGCCCTCTCGCTCATCTTTGGAGTAGTTCTTTCCTTCCGGCTCTCCCGTGGCACCGATGCCAGCCGCTTTGTGATTCCCGACCGCCCTCCCGTCTCTGATTTCGCCCGCATCGCATGAAGAGCGCCGCCGCCCTTCCACAGGAACGAAAAAACGCCCTGCTCGACGATGTTCTCGAGTTGGTGAAGGC
>CAIRGO010000278.1 GCA_903878115.1 Akkermansiaceae bacterium
ATTCATCTGTGATACTCTCTGACATCCGTCGTGCGATTCCGCACAGAAAGATTTAAACAAGTGCATGATTTGTACGAGCTTTATTTTTAGAAATTTCCATTTTGCATAAATACCAAGGGAAAACGGCGTGTGAGATGTGTATAAAGATCAGGGTTTCACCTACGGCTACTAACGGATCATCCCGTCGGGATGTAGGAATGCCGTATAGAGCCTAAAAAAATGAAACTAGAGAAAGACTAAAAAGAGACAGGTGAAGAAAACATATCGATAGACAAAAAAACGCCCGCTGTTTTCACGGCGGGCGTTTTTTGTTAGTCTAACGAAGAATGATTATTTCTTCGCAGCTTTTTTGGCTGGTGCTTTTTTGGCTGGTGCTTTGCTGGCATTAGCGCGTTTTTCCATAATGGCAGCTTGGGCTGCGGCAAGGCGGGCTACTGGCACGCGATACGGCGAGCAAGAAACGTAGGCGAGGCCGACATTGTGGCAGAATACCACGGAATCTGGATCGCCACCGTGTTCACCGCAGATGCCGAGTTTGATGTCGGGGCGAGTCTTGCGGCCTTTAGCCACGGCGGTTTCGATCAATTGACCAACACCGACGGTGTCGAGAGTTGCAAACGGGTTCTTAGCGAACACGTCGTTCTCAACATAAGGCAACAGGAATGCGCCCATGTCGTCACGGCTGATGCCAAGCGCTGTCTGGGTGAGGTCATTGGTGCCGAAGCTGAAGAACTCTGCTTTTTCCGCGATCTGGTCGGCGGTGAGAGCTCCGCGTGGAACTTCAATCATGGTGCCGACTTGATAGTCGAATTTGATTTTCTTCTCAGCCATGACTTGCTTCGCAACGCGATGAACGATTTCGGCTTGGAGATCGAACTCCTGCTTGAATCCGACGAGCGGGATCATAACCTCTGGCTTCACTTTAATCTTCTTCTTCGCCACGTTAGCGGCGGCTTCGAAGATAGCGCGAGCTTGCATCTCGGTGATTTCTGGATAGGCGATGCCGAGACGGCAACCACGGTGACCAAGCATCGGGTTGAACTCGTGCAGGTCATGAACGCGTTGGATGATAGTTTCTACTTTTACGCCGAGTTTTTTTGCAAGATCGAGCTGTTGCTCTTTGGTGTGCGGAAGGAACTCGTGAAGCGGTGGGTCCAGCAGACGAATGGTTGCAGGAAGGCCCTTGAGCACGGTGAAAATGCCAGTGAAATCCTCACGCTGATAAGGCAGGAGTTTTGCTAGGGCGGCTTTGCGAGCTTCGAGGGTGGTAGCGAGAATCATCTCGCGCATTGCGTCGATGCGGTCGCCTTCGAAGAACATGTGCTCGGTGCGGGTTAGTCCGATGCCTTTCGCGCCGAATGCCAATGCGATGCGCGTTTGCTCCGGAGTGTCAGCATTCGTGCGGACGGCCATGCGAGTGGCTTTTTCGCACCATTGCATCAGCTGTTGGAAACCTTTGAACTTCTCGGTCGCCATGGCTTTTTTGTTGCCGCTGACGATGCCGGAAATGATTTCCGAAGGAGCCGTTTTTAGCTCGCCGCCGAAGACCTTGCCGCTGGTGCCGTCGATGCTCATGTAGTCACCTTCTTTGAAAACTTTACCAGCTGCGGTGACGGTGAGTTTTTCGTAGTTGATATCAACTCCGCCTGCTCCGCAAACACAGACTTTGCCCATTTGACGGGCGACGAGCGCCGCGTGGGAGGAAACTCCACCTTTGGAGGTGAGGATGCCTTCCGCCGCGATCATACCACGGAGGTCTTCCGGGCTAGTCTCGGTGCGGACGAGTAGAACTTTTTCACCGCGTGCTTCAGCGAGTACGGCGCGGTCTGCGTTCAGGTAGATTTTGCCAGAAGCTGCACCAGGACCGGCGGGAAGGCCAGTGGCGAGTGTTTTGGCTTTTGCCACGTCGGCTAGGTCGAAGATCGGAGCGAGGAGTTGCTCCAACTGTTCGGCAGGGTTGCGCAGAATCGCGGTTTCCCAGTCGATAAGTTTTTCCTTCACCATGTCCATCGAGAACTTGAGCGAGGCGGCGGCAGTGCGTTTGCCGTTGCGGGTTTGCAACATGAACAGCTTGCCTTCCTGCACGGTAAACTCGATGTCTTGCACGTCTTTGAAATGCGACTCAAGAATTTTACGAACTTTCATCAGTTCCGCGTAAGGCTTAGGCAGGGCAGCTTTGAGAGTGCTTACATTTTCAGGCGTACGGACACCAGCGACAACGTCTTCGCCTTGAGCGTTGATGAGGTATTCACCCCAGAATTCATTTTTGCCGTTAGCAGGGTCGCGGGTGAAAGCGACGCCAGAACCAGAAGTATTGCCAGTGTTGCCATAAACCATGGCTTGCACGTTAACGGCAGTGCCCCAAGCTGCAGGGATGTTATATTTGCGGCGATAGACGATCGCGCGGTCATTCATCCAAGAACCGAACACAGCACCTGCGGCGCCGCGAAGTTGATCCCATGGATCACTTGGGAATGTTTTGCCCGTGCGCTTTTTCACGAGGGCTTTGAAGCGCTTGACCAGTTCTTTTTGGTCATCCGCCGTGAGGTCGGAGTCAATAATGTCCTTGCCATATTTGGCGTGTTTGAAACTTTCGATTTCGACTTCAAATGGCTCGTGGTCTTCGCCTTCAGCCTTCTGCACACCGAGAACAACGTCGCCATACATTTGTACGAAGCGGCGATAGCAATCCCATGCAAAACGCTCATTTTTGGTGACGGAAGCGAGAGAGAGAACGGTTTGGTCGTTTAGACCGAGGTTAAGAACGGTGTCCATCATGCCGGGCATCGAGTCACGCGCGCCAGAGCGCACCGCAACAAGGAGAGGCATTCCTGAGGTGCCACCGAACTTGCAGTTCATGATTTTTTCCATGTTCTTTACGCCAGCTTCCATCTGTGCTTGCAGAGAAACAGGATACGTTTTCTTATTCGCATAGAAGTAAGTGCATACTTCCGTGCTAATGGTAAATCCTGGAGGAACAGGGAGACCAATGCGGGTCATTTCTGCTAGGTTAGCGCCTTTACCACCGAGCAAAGCTTTTTGGCTGCCATCACCATCGGCCTTACCGGCACCCCAGGTGTAAACATACTTTGCGGACTTGGCACCTTTTGCAGGTGCTGACTTCTTAGCGGCCTTTGCGGCCTTCTTTGGTGTTGCCATAGTGCTTCTTGGTATTTGTGAGATAGAAATAATCGAACGCTAAAACTGCTTGTTCACGCCTTCGATGCGCGCGGAGACTAGCAGTCATTTGTTGTCTGTCAACTAGTCTGTTGTAAAAAAATTATTCCTTAAAGAGACATTTAGTATTTACCTAAGCATTACCGCTCACTATACCTTGCCGCGCCATTAAAGATATTGAGTCCATGAGTAAAAATATTGAGAGTCATTTGATCGAAGATCGAGTCTTCACACCACAGAAAGAATTTTCGTCAAAAGCGAGGATCTCTTCGCTGGCGCAGTATAAAAAACTTTACAAAGAATCGATCGAGAAACCACACATTTTCTGGGCTCGCGAAGCGAAAGAACTACTCTGGCAAAAGCCGTGGTCAAAAGTTCTCGAGTGGAAAGCACCCTTTGCCAAGTGGTTTGTCGGCGGCAAACTCAACGTCGCTGAGAACTGTGTGGATCGCCACGCTAATAGCGATCGCCGCAACAAAGCGGCGATTATTTTTGAAGGAGAACCAGGCGACAAACGAGTGATTACCTACGGTGAATTGCAACGCGAAGTTTGCAAATTTGCCAATGTGTTAGAAAAAAATGGCGTCAAGGCCAAGGATCGCGTGTTGATTTACATGCCAATGATTCCCGAAGCTGCGATTGCGATGCTTGCCTGCGCCCGCATTGGAGCTGTTCACTCGGTGGTTTTTGGCGGCTTTTCTGCCGACTCGATTGTAGATCGTTTGGAAGACTCTGGCGCCACCACTATCGTCACAGCTGACGGTGGTTGGAGACGCGGCAAAGTAGTACCGCTCAAAGAAAACGTCGATGCCGCATTAGAGAAATTTTCCCAAATCCGCAAAGTGATCGTGCACAAGCGTTGCGGCAATGATGTCACAATGAGTATCGACCGCGATGTCTGGTGGCACGATGAGGTGGCGACAGTTTCCGCAAAGCACACTGCGAAAGCATTTGATTCCGAGCATCCACTTTTCATTCTCTATACCTCTGGATCCACGGGCAAACCAAAAGGAATTCTGCACACCAGCGGCGGCTATTTGACGGGAACGTACAGTACTTTTAAGTATGTTTTTGATATTCGTGAAAACGATGTTTATTGGTGCACCGCAGACGTAGGCTGGATCACCGGACACTCCTACATTGTCTATGGTCCGCTAGCTAACGGTGCCACTCAAGTGATGTATGAAGGTGCTCCTAATCAACCAGACTTTGGCCGATTCTGGAAAATCATCGAAGAAAATAGTGTTTCTATTTTCTATACTGCACCTACCGCAATTCGCGCATTTATTAAAGCGGGCGACCATTTCCCTGCCAACTACGATCTCTCTTCGCTGCGTCTGTTAGGCTCCGTAGGAGAACCGATCAACCCAGAAGCGTGGATGTGGTATCATGAGAAAATTGGAGCTTCTCGTTGCCCTATCGTTGATACGTGGTGGCAAACCGAGACGGGATCCATCATGATCACTCCCCTGCCCGGTTGCACACCTCTCAAACCAGGCACCGCAACGTTGCCATTTTTTGGTGTAGATGCAGCAATTCTTGATGAAACAGGCCGCGAGTGCAAAGCCAACGAGGGTGGTAAATTAGTCATCCGCAAACCATGGCCAGCAATGACCCGCGCAATCTATGGAGATAAAACACGCTATGCGAAAACCTATTGGTCCGACTACAAAGGAATTTATACTGCAGGCGATGGCGCACGACGCGATAAAGCGGGCAATTTTTGGATTGTTGGGCGTATTGACGACGTTCTCAACGTTTCTGGTCATCGACTAGGCACTGCTGAGGTCGAAAGCTCCTTAGTGTCACATCCTGCGGTCGCAGAAGCTGCGGTCGTCGGTCGACCTGACGAATTGAAAGGTCAAGGAGTCGTAGCATTTGTGACCTTGAAGGAAACGCACACTGCCTCGGAAAGTTTACGCAATGAAATCCGCAATCATGTCGGTAAAACCATCGGTGCGATTGCAAAGCCTGATAATGTGTACTTTGCTCCCGCATTGCCGAAAACTCGATCAGGTAAAATTATGCGTCGCTTGCTCAAAGAGTTGGTCACCACAGGTGACATTACTGGCAACATTACTACACTTGACGATGCCAATGTTATCATTAATCTTAAAGCAGCGATGCAATAACTCTGCACTGCTCAATTTTTCATGACTCCCACTGGATACTTTTTCGCTCTCATTGCAAAATCGTTCGGATTAGAACGACGCAACAAACGCATGCTGGAAGCATCAGCGGAAATGGGCCTTTTGCGTGAAGCTGAATTACAGCTTGGCATGCGGATTTGGGAAAAAATTGAGCCCATTGAAGAGTTAGCTGTCGAATACTGGAACCTGCGGAAACTGTCCAAAGATCTTCTGAAATATCAAGAAATCATGGATGGTCTGAATCAGTCATTAAATGAGTATCACCTCGAACGGACTCAGATTCTTACCAATGTGAGCGAAGAACAAAACGCGGTAGAGCAAGAACGAGTAAATCTGTTGCTGCGTCTCGAGAAACTTGCCAATGAGCGAGACGAGATTGTTAGACGTGCAAAAGACATTCGTAGAACCCACGAAGGCTTGCTAACAAAAATTGAAGTCATTCAACGCGACTCACTACACGAAGGAGAAATCACCATCGCTAATATATCGATTGAAGATCTTAAATTAGAATTCAAGGAACTAAAACTTCGACGTCAACAAGTAGCGCAAGAACTAGAAGACGGAGATAGAACTGTCGATGAACTCGATGCAAAACTTAATGCTTTTCGCCAGGAAAAACGCGATCGCGCAGCCATAGTTTTTCAAAAAACAGGGGAAATTAATCGTGATCTCTCAACCAGTCGCGGCGAAGTAGGTATCCTCGAAACACAGATTCGCCTGCTGCAATCAGAAGTCGGCCGCTACGTCAGCCGCTACAGCAAACGCAATCCAGCTTGCGAAAAAATCATCACCGGCGAGCGCACGATGGTAGAAGTGATGCGTATGCTGCGGATGTCGATTGCGATGAATCACAAATTGGCCGACTTCAAATAAGAAGTTTTCATCCACAAAATTCGCAACGAATTTAGGACCACAATCACCGTCGAACCCTCGTGCCCTAACACCCCCACAGGCAAAGGAATCGCAAAGCCCAATGTACCCAGCGCCAAGATCAGCAGAACACCTAACGAAATCGCCAGATTCTGACGAATGATCGCACGGCAGCGCTTGCTCAACGATAACGCCGTAAGCACATTGCCTAACTGATCATTGAGCAAAATCACATCCGCTTGCTCTAACACGGCATCAGATCCACGCAGACCCATTCCCATCGAAACATCGGCGACCGCCAACGAAGGAGCGTCATTCACACCATCTCCTACCATCGCTACAATTTCCCCTTGCTCACGCCATTGTCGAATCGCCATCACTTTATCCTCAGGTGATAAACCGGCCCGCGTATCATCAAGCCCCAGTTCGCCCGCCAGCAACGCTGCTGATTCAGGGCGATCACCCGTAAGCATCGCCACCTTGACTCCTAGAGCTTGCATTTCAGCGATCAGTTGTTTGCTTTCTGGCCGCGGTGCGTCGCGTAACAAAATACGTCCCGCTAAGTTCGGTGTTTCCACTAACACTTCAGTGAGGCCAACCGGTGGATCTGCTAGATCATTGAGCCATTTTGAGTTAGGGAAAAGACTACGTCGCCCCTGTGCTACCGCTTCCCCGTCAATTGTTCCTTTCACACCTTTTCCTGCCAGCGATTCATAATCCGCTGCATTAGCGGCGAGCTTACCATTCTTCTGCAACCACGCAGCAGCAATCGTCCGCGATAATGGATGAGTGGATTGTTGAGAAAGAGATGCGGCCTTTACTAGCAATTCATCTTCGCGCCCACTTGGATTACTTTCAATACTAACAATTTCGAATTCGCCCTTTGTGAGAGTTCCGGTTTTATCGAGAGCTAAGCGATTGATCGTAGCGAGGTTTTCAAGAGCTATACCACCACGAAATAAAATCCCCCGTTTCGCCGCTGCAGCAATCCCCGCTAAAATCGCACTAGGAATCGAAATCACCAAGGCACAAGGAGAACAGACCACCAGAAATGTCATGGCCCGATACATCGCCGATGGTGTATGCTCATCACCCTGCCATGCAGGCAATCCTTTCACAAAATACCACCAACAAAAAGCGAGCGCACTAAGCCCGAGAATCCCTAACGTGTATGGCGTACCAAAACGATCCGTAAAACGCTGCGATGGAGCCTTGCTAGCCTGAGCATCGCGGATCAAGCGAATGATACGCACATGAGCGCTCTCCGAAGGTGGTCGCAAAATTTCGGTATCCACCACACCCCAGGTATTCAAAGTGCCGCCAAATACCGTGTCGCCTGGAAGTTTATCCACCGGCAACGATTCTCCGGTGAGCATTGATTCATCAGCCGCCGTCTGACCGGTTTGCACTTTTGCATCAACTGGATACTGCGCACCAGGCAGCACTCTAACAATCTGACCTTTCACTAACGAATCAACAGCCACTTCGCTGACTGAGCCATCCGCAGCTAATAATTGTGCCACTTTCGGCGAATCACGAAAGAGTGATTTGATCTCTTTTTCTGTTCGCGCCATCGCCATCGCTTCCAATGCTCCACTCAATGAAAACAAAAACAACAAGGCGGCCCCTTCCCACCAAGCACCAATACTAGCAGCTCCAATAGCCACCGTAATCATCAGAAAATGGATTTCTAAAATCCCCTTGGTGAGTTTCTCCCACGTAGCAATCAAAGCATCCCAACCACCTAACAAATAAGCGATCACATAACACCATATGGCATAGTGATGCATGTCATGCTGCCGGTCTAACAAAATCGCCAATACTAAGAATAACCCACATAAAATGGCCGACCATAAAAGCCATGGCCAGGAAACTTCTTGATGCTCTTCTCTATCACTCACGTAATTAGTCTAACACGGATAGCGAAACAAACCAGCAAAAGACGACTATTCCACTTCGCCGATCTACGCAAATGCTGTGCAGCAATTATCAATTTCTTGCTAATCATGACAATCAATCGCATTATGCCAGCGTATGAAAACGATTATTACTGCACTCGACTTTTCTGATGCCTCTACAGCAGTGCTTGAGGCGGCGATCAACATGGCAACCAAACAACAGGCGACATTGCACATCATGCATGTGTTAGAACCTTCACCTAGCTACACCGCTTATGGAATGACGCCAGAGGAATTCCCTGCGATTCAAGTGTTTCAGCAAGAAAGCCAAAAGCGTGCGGAAGCGAAATTAAACGACGCTGTGAGCCAAGCAACAAAAGTGCTGGTTGATGTTCGTGCGGAATTAGCCCTTGGCTCACCGCTGACTGCAATCATTGACTATGCGAAAAAAATTAGCGCGGATCTTATCGTCATCGGCACTCATGGTCATGGCGCGGTCGCCGCGCTACTAATCGGAAGCGTGGCTGAGGGACTAGTGCGCAAAGCCATTTGCCCCACACTGGTGATTCCGTGTAAGTCGTAAAAAAAAATCAAGTCGTGTGGCCCATTTGCTGACGCTTGGTTTCCATGTATTTTTCATTATGCGGATTGCTATCAATACGGATTGGCAGCTGCTCTGTGATGGTCAATCCATAGCCTTCTAGTCCGACAACTTTTTTGGGATTATTGGTGAGTAAGCGGATTTTTTTCAATCCCAGATCGGCGAGAATTTGAGCACCCATGCCGTAATCGCGCAGATCAGCGGCGAATCCTAGTTTTTCATTTGCTTGAATGGTATCCAATCCCTGTTCTTGCAGTTTGTAGGCATGAATTTTTGCCGGTAGGCCGATACCGCGTCCCTCTTGTCGAAGATAAAGTAATACTCCGCCCTCAGAGCCGATACGCTGCATCGCGGCGGCGAGTTGCTCGCCGCAATCACAGCGTTTTGATAGAAAAACATCACCCGTGAGACATTCGGAATGCACTCTAACAAGTGTTGGTTTTTCTGGATCAATTTCGCCCATGACCATCGCAATGTGATGGGTGCCATCAGTATCGATTTGATAGAGGTGACAGCGAAAATCACCATAATCGGTGGGCATTTGCACTACTTGATCACAATGCACTAGTTTTTCTGAACGACGTCGATGTTCGATCAAGTGAGCAATCGTGCAGGCCTTGAGACCATGTTTTTGTTGATAAGCACCGAGTTCGCCGACACGAGCCATGGTGCCATCGTCGTTCATGATTTCACAAATCACACCTGCGGGGGGTAACCCTGCAAGTCGAGCGAGATCGACAGCCGCTTCGGTATGGCCGGCGCGGCGCAACGTTCCACCCTTCATGGCTTGCAGCGGAAATACGTGGCCTGGCTGAACGAAGGCATCTGCGTTGGCAGAGGCATCCGCCAATAACAACAGTGTGCGACAGCGGTCCGCAGAAGAAATTCCTGTGGAAATGCCTGAAGCCGCATCGACAGAAACGGTGAATGCCGTGCGTTGCACCTCGCGGTTGCGACGCGTCATCGGCGGTAAATCTAACGTTTCCGCGCGCTCTCTGGTGATCGGCGCACAGATCAATCCGCGAGCATGAACCGCCATGAAAGTGACATTTTCTGGTGTGCAAAGCGACGCGGCACCGACCAAATCCGCTTCATTTTCCCGATCAGGATCATCCGCCACAATGACCAAACGGCCCGCTGCGATTTCAGCGATGATTTCTTGAATAGGACTAAATTCTAACGAAAATGATGACATGGTGGATGGAAAATTCTTGCCCACCAATGAAGCGCATCACAGGCGAATAGCAAAGCTTTTTCGCAATTAAGCCAACGTGCGAGACAACAAAAATGGCCAATCAGCAGGAATCAACCAAGATCAACGACCTCTGCGAAGATCGCGCGGCTGTTGTTGTTGCGATTGTTGTTGCTGCTCTTGTCTTTTTTGCTCACGAAGTTGATTTTGCTGTGACTCCCGGGCGGAGTCTTGCTGCTGGCGTATGAGCTGTTGTTGTTGTCGAGCTGCTTCTTGCTGTTGCTGACGCATTTGTTGTTCACGGGCTGCCTCTTGTTGCTGCTGACGCATTTGTTCTTGCTGAGCTTGTTGCTGTGCCTCACGAGCGGCCTCCTGCTGCTGACGCATTTGTTGTTCGCGAGCAGCCTCCTGCTGTTGGCGCATCTGCTCTTGCTGTGCTTCACGTGCTGCTTCCTGCTGCTGGCGCATTTGTTGTTCACGTGCAACCTCCTGCTGTTGGCGCATTTGCTCTTGCTGTGCTTCACGTGCGGCTTCCTGCTGTTGACGCATTTGCTGTTCGCGTGCAGCCTCCTGCTGTTGGCGCATTTGCTCTTGCTGTGCTTCACGTGCTGCTTCCTGTTGCTGTGCTTTCATCTGCTCTTGCTGCGCTTCACGAGCTGCTTCTTGCTGTTGCTGACGCATTTTCTCTTGCTGAGCTTCTAGTTGCTGAGCCTCACGTGCAGCTTCTCGCTGTGCTTTCATTTGCTCCTCACGTGCAGCTTCATTCTGCGCTTTAATGCGATCTTGTTGCTGAGCCTCACGCGCAGCTTCCAGTTGCTGTGTTTTCATTTGCTCTTGTTGTGCCTCACGTGCGGCTTCTTGTTGCGCTTTTATTTGCTCCTTCTGCGCTTCAGTTGCAGCTTCTTGTTGCTCACGCATTCTTTTCTCGGATTTCTGGGCGAGTTCAGCCTCTTCCTGCATACGTTTTCTTTGTTCTTTACCATCAGCAGATTCTTGACTGTCTTTCATTTTTTCTGCCCGCGCTTGCTCTTGGGCCATTTTTTCCGCCGCTTGTTCTTGGGCTTTGCGCTGTTCTTTTTCCATCTCAGCAGCAACCTTTTCACGCTCACGCATGATTTTCTCTTGTTCTTTGCTAACGGCTTGACGCTCTTTTTCTGACATCGCTGCTTGCTCTTGCTGTTGACGCAATTCTGATTCTTTTTGCTCGCGCTGCTTTTGTAAAAGTTCACGTTGTTGCTCAAGACGACCTAAGCCACCGCGATCAGGTTGCGGAGTTTCTCCACGGTCGGGAGTATTGGGACGATCTTTCATCGTGGTTTCGGAAGGCACAGTTGGCTCGACTGGAGCAACAGGAACTTGCTCACCCTTGGGTTGCACATCTGTAGGTTGCACATCTGTAGGTTGCACATCTGTAGGTTGCACATCTGTAGGTTGCTCATTTCTTGGTTTTTCACCTTTCATCTTTTCGCCTACAATCTGACCTTCTTTGACTTGATCACGATCCTTAGAAGGTCGAGAAGGTCTGCCTTTCAATCCTGCGGCAAGGTCTTTTTTCTCATCTTCTACCGAGGTATCTTTCAATGGTTCTACTACAGGAGGCAATAGTTCCGTGCGTTTCTCCTTAGGTTTATTTTTACTTTCGGCTAGCTCACCGCGATGTTCTGCAATTTTTTCTTCTAACTCGATGCGTTTTGTCATTTTTTGCGCAAGGCCACCACGCAGAGAGGTGTCTGCTACTTCGCGATCACGCTTACGAGCAGAGGAAAATCCAGTCAACACTCGTTCATTGATGTTCGCTTCACGCACGACTTGGTCGTTATCTAACGATTTTTCAAATTTCTTAGGGCGTAGTGCGCTATTCCAAGCACTACCCATCGACGGTGCATTGAATTCCAAACGATTGCCACGAGTGGCCACATAACGCAACGGATCGAGAGTTGTCGGCGGACGTCCGTTAAATTCGCATTCGTAGCGCGGCAAGTCGCGACCGATTGATTGACAAGCAAATTGATACGATATTCCCGTGCAAATCACTTGATTTCCTGAATAACGATAGCCACCAATATACGTGGTTTGAGAATAGATTTGCACACAATCACTCACAGAATAAACATTGCTATAAATAGAACTACCAAAATGATTATTGCGCACGAAGGTGAAGCATCGAGGACTGATCCCACATGCGTCGCCGTAGTAACTCGACCATTCATTGTTGGAAAAATACAGTGTTTCTGGAGGCAACGGCGCCCAACCGACATAGTTTCCATTATTTCTCCAGGCAACCCACGCAGGTGCCCATTGATTTCCTGGAACCCAACACCAACCGGTATTGCGTAGCAACACCCAGCGGCCATAATGATAGGTAGCCCAACCAAATGGTTCTGAAGAAACCCACGTCCAACCTAAGTTCGAATACACCCAATGCCCATTGGTATATGGGCGCCAATCGCGCGATGCCTGATAGTTACTAGGCTGCCAAATATAGCCGTACTGGGGCGAATTAAACCATGAACCGTAGGAAGACAATCGATTGTAAAACACGCTATAATCATAGTCGTTCGTATTCACCGACACTGGTTGATTATAGCTCGGTGATTGGCGTTCTGGCAGATCCACAGGTTCTGCGCGTAGAGGAGTTTTGCTATCTTTGACTTTATCTAGCGCATCATTGACACGTTGTTCCGCCAACTCCGTTTTTTTTCTTTCCAGTGCTAATTCTTCTACACTTAGATTGCGACTTTTTGCTTCTAGTTCCTCGCGCTGGCGGCGCAGGTCTTCACGCTCCATGGCGAGTTTTTCCAATTCAATTTCACGACGCAGTTTTTCCTCTTGCTGCTCCATGTCCTTAATCTCCGCTGCGATTTGCTCAGCTTTGATCGCAGCAGAATTATCTACGGCAACAGGTATTGGAGTTTTCTTCTGACATGCAGAACTAGCGACGATAGCGATGAGCAACAATGCGATTTTTTTCATACGATCAGAGGAGTGACTAAAGCGTATGACGAAAAAAAAGGAGCCCTATTCAAAAAATAAAACTCCTTTTATGTAAAAATGGATGCTGAACTACAGTTGTTTATCGCGATTGATGCGGAATGGTTTTCCGCGAAGTTTTGATTTGCCTAACGCGCGCATGGTTTTTTCCACGCATTCTTCAGGAACTTCTACGATCGTGTGACGAGGGAAAAGTTTGATATGACCGAGTGTTCCATCTGGCACTTGGCCTTCACGATAGAACATACCGACAAGATCTTTTGCATTGATTCCATGGGTTTTGCCGAGGTTGATGAACAATTTTGCCATTTCACCCGCATACGATGACGAACGATCTTGGGTATTATCAGGACGATGAGGACGTGTGTCACCACGATCAAAGTTGTGAGCGTTGCCTGGACCATTGCCTGGTCCGTTACCATCTTCGGCAATACTTTGATTTTCGCGACCTGTAGCTTCGCGCAGAAGTGTAAACAAGGCACCAGCAATATCGGTAGCGGTATGACCTTGATCAAGTAGACGCTCCACTTGTGATTCGTGACCTTGGAAACTTCCTGCTTCTAGGCGATCGCGCACAGCGTCGTAAAGTGCATCAGCACGACGATCCTCGACTTCTTCTTGTGAAGGCACGCGGTGGCGGGTAATTTTTTGACGAATGGTGCGTTCGATGTTTTGCAGACGATAGAGATCACGGCCAAACACAAATGTCACAGCGCGTCCGGATCGGCCTGCACGTCCCGTCCTACCAATACGGTGAACGTAATCTTCTGGATCTTGCGGCACATCGTAATTGAAAACAATATCGATTTCCTCGATATCGATTCCACGAGCGGCGACATCAGTGGCAATAAGAACTTCTACTTTTCCTTCACGG
The DNA here is from genome assembly GCA_903878115.1 of Akkermansiaceae bacterium. Classification (GTDB taxonomy): domain Bacteria; phylum Verrucomicrobiota; class Verrucomicrobiia; order Verrucomicrobiales; family Akkermansiaceae; genus UBA956. Next base: position 13,754 of record CAIRGO010000278.1, read on the forward strand.
AAACGAGTCAAGACGCGCTCACGCATTTGTTGAGTGACGTCACCATGCAAACGATCCGCTGGATAGCCGCGGGCCAGCAACGCTTCGGTGCATTCATCCACTGCTTTTTTCGTATTGCAAAATACAATCGCCAAGCGCGGGTCTTCCAAATCAAGTAATCGGCAGAGAACTTCCACTTTCGAACGCTCACGCACTTCATAATAGCGCTGTTCAACAGATTCGACAGTGAGTGCTTTGCGCTCGATTTGTAGCATTTGTGGATTTTTTCCGAAACGCTTGATCAATGTCTCCACACCACGGTTCATGGTGGCAGAGAAAAACATTGTTTGGCGAGTAGCCGGCAGCAACGCGAGCATTTCCTCCATTTCCTCGCGGAATCCCATATCGAGCATGCGGTCCGCCTCGTCGAGAATGGTCATTTTAATCTCTGCTGGATTAAAAGAACCACGGCGCAAATGATCTAGCAAGCGGCCGGGAGTGCCCACGATCAAATGTGCACCGTCTTCAAGAGCGCGGAACTGACGACCGATCGGAGCGCCACCGTAAACCGGTACCGCGTGAAGTTTTGGCAATTTCGCACCAAGGCGATGCACTTCTTCGCACACCTGAATGGCTAATTCCCTAGTAGGGCAGAGGATCAGAACCTGCGGCTTGCGCTTATTGATTTCGATTTTTGCCAAGGCAGGCAGCACAAAAGCGGCGGTTTTCCCCGAACCAGTTTGGGAAAGACCGACAAGGTCATGACCTTCCATCGCCACCGGAATGGCAAGCGCCTGAATGGCGGAAGGCTGCTCATAACCGAGATCGGCAATGGCTTGTAATAAAGGGGCAGGAAGCCCGAGCTCAGTAAAAGGCGGTGTGTTCATAGTACGTCGTATTCAATAGCCGTTCAGATAACCCACAAACACAAATAAAACTGAATCCGGGCGCGGATTCCATAACGGGTGACGAAACTACCACAATAAATGTGGGGAAAGCAAGAAAGAACTTCTTATTTTAACGCATCTGCCGCGCGCAGAATCAATTCTTCGGTGGTTTCCCAGTCGATGCAAGCATCGGTGATGCTCTGACCAAAGACCAATTGGTCACGTGCTTGTGGAAATTTTTGGGCCCCAGCCACCAGATTACTCTCGAGCATGGCACCAATTAACGAATCATCCCCTGCGGCTCGTTGGCGGATGATTTCTTGAAACACGGCGGGCATGGCTTGATGATTTTTGCCACAATTCGCATGGCTGGCATCCACCATAATTGCCGCAGGAAGTTTGGCTTTGGCTAAAAACTCCCGAGCCAATGAGATATCGCTTTCACTAAAATTGGGACCATTTTCGCCACCGCGCAATATCAAATGGCAATCGGGATTCCCCGAAGTTGTCACCGCTGAGGCTCGACCATCCATGCCGACACCTAAAAACGTTTGCGATTGAGTCGCTGCTTTGATGGCATTCACTGCGGGTTCAAGATTACCCATGGTGCCGTTTTTAAAACCTAGAGGCATAGACAGGCCACTGGCCATTTGTCGATGTGTCTGCGATTCAGTAGTCCGTGCACCGATAGCTGACCAGCAGATCAGATCAGCAATGTATTGTGGAGTAATCGGATCAAGTAATTCCGTGGCGGTGGGCACTCCCATGCGAATCATTTCCAACAGAAATTTTCGCGCCAATTGCAGTCCGTAATCAATGTCATTGCTGCCATCGAGATGCGGATCCATGATCAATCCTTTCCAGCCAACAGTGGTACGCGGCTTTTCAAAATAAACGCGCATTACTAACAACATTTTATCTTTCACGCGATCTGCAAGCTTGGCAAATCGCTCAGCGTACTCGCGCCCTGCATCCACATCATGGATGGAACATGGACCGACGATGGCCAAAAAACGTGGGTCATTTCCAAAAATAACTTCGCGAATGCTCACACGTGACTGATGAATAAATCGCTGATCATACTCATCAGTTGGCCAGCCATCGCAAAATTCTTGCGGCGATGGCAACACTCGATTGGCGGTAATGTGGATGTCGTTGATTTCTAACATGCTTGTGAAGGGAAACTTTGTCGTTCCGTTCTCCGCTAGTCAACACCTGAACTCATAAAAAAATCTTATCTGTCATCAATCGAACATGAAACATATATCGTGATTTCTAACATTTCCGACTATTTTCTCATTTATTTTAAAAAAATCTCCCTTATCGCTTGAATGTTTGAATCAAATCATCTTGCATAGCTCCAACAACATCATGAGCCTCCGTAAGCAATTAAATGAAATCTTGATCGCCCTACTCCCCACAAATCCTGTGGATGCGATCAAAGGCACCGAACTGATTCGTCTGGTAAGGCTGCAGCTCGACGGAAATTATTCTGATGCTTCGTTGCGCTATCACTTTTCGATCATGTCCTGCGATCCCACTTCGCCGATCGCCAAAGTGGAAAAAGGGCAAGGTTATTACCGCCGCAGCGCGCCGGTCCCTGCACTATCAAGCGCTCAAGAACTGCTTTCTTTAACCCAAGGGCGACTGGATGACTTCAATACCGATCAATCGTCAGTGGACATTGCGATGCTGCGCATTCGTAAATTCCGCGCGATTGTGCATCGCTACTACGAGGTAAATGGTCGCTTTCCGTTTGTTTTTCGTGATGCCTTTACCCGAGAATCTCCGCTTGGTAATTTATGGAAATACCCAGAACTCATCCTCATCGATTGGGAGACTGGCGAAGCACCTGATGAGGAAATGACCCTAGACCCAGCGATGCTAGCGCTCAAACAACGCTTGGGACTATCACCCTTCGGCCTGCACGCCGCGCGTCTGCGCATTCAGCCATCACTCCAAACATATCGCGAAGATTTTTTTCAAACTCTCGCAATTTCCCAATGGGCCCAGGCCGGTGAGCTTATTTACGCTGCGCCGATCATTGATGAGGCATTAGCCGATGGACTGCGTCGTTTGAATTCCACTTTCGGCATCGGCGTCACTTCGTTTGGTCTGACTTCGGAAATGCTCGACGATTTACCACGTCCCGCACAAATTCTCAATGCCCACCCGCGCGAAACAGAAGCGATCATGGGACGTCTCGAAATCAACCGCATCGCGGCACCGTCTATCCGTCCCCATATTGACTGGCATGGACTCAACAGCTTACGTGGCGAAAGTGAAGAAGCTGAGAAACTTGTGCAGTGGTTGACGAATTGCCTTGTAAACGGACGCGCTGAGCAATACAAAGCCGAAGACTCATAAGCGGGAATCGTGAGGTAAAAGATTGCTCTTTTTTCTCCCTAGACATTTTTAAAACCTATCACAGATTCTTCGAATGAACCTACCCGAACCCACGAATGATATACCCGCTTTGGAAGGCAGCCTTTTACTCGCCGATCCCTCGCTCCACGGCGGAGCGTTTGATCACTCGGTGATTCTCATTTCCCAACATTCACCAGACCAGGGCGCTTTCGGATTGGTTCTCAATCATCCTACAGGAAATGTAGTGGGAGATTTACTCAAGGATGATCAATTTCATCACCTCCGTCACATTGCAGTGCATCAAGGAGGTCCAGTGAATCCTCACAATTTATTTTTTTCGGCACTTTGGTGGGAACCGAAAACGGGCATTCGCATCGTCAATCAAATTTCCGCTGAAGAAGCCACGAAACATACCCAAAAGCCAGGCACTCTGGTGCGAGCATTCGTTGGTTACTCTGGTTGGAGCCCGGGGCAGTTAGAAAATGAATTGAAACGCAATAGCTGGATTGTCACGCAGCCATCCACTAAAATCATGTCGCTCAATCATGACCGTAGTCTCTGGGCAGATACCCTTCGGGGGATTTCGCCCTACCATAAGTTATTGGCAGAGGCTCCAAAAAACCCTTTCAATAACTGAGTTTAATAGCTCTAGGTTAGGGAAAACCTCACATCACCGTCACATTGACGGGAGCTGGAACAGGCGCATCTGATTTTCCATACTCAATCGTCACGGGTGTGCCGACTTTAGTGACTTCATAAAGCAAAGGAGCAAACTCCTTGGGCATGCGAATGCATCCGTGCGAAGCTGGCTGACCTGGAGTAGGGATATTTCCCACATGCATACCGATTCCATAACCGGTAATTCGCTGCCAATAGGGCATTGGCGCAGGATAATATTTTTCGCCTGGACCAACCCGCACACCTGGATGCGCATCAGAATTCGTTACCTCACCCGCATCGTTTTGCACCCAGCCATATTTGTTTGAATACTTATCGGCTATTTTTTCCATTACATAATATTTCCCCGGTGGAGTCCCCCGCCCTTCTTTGCCAGTAGAGACGTAACACCAAGCAATTTGACGATCGCCACGTTTGACAATGGCTTTTTGGCTGGTCAGATTAATTTTTACAGACACTGGCTCAGGACCACCGTCGTCGTGCCATTCATAAAGCACATGTGTCGCCTTCTTTGGCGGCTCGGCAGGACCAGTAGCACACGAAGGAAAAACAATAACAACACAGGCAGCGGCCAAAATGATGGTTAGTCGCTTTAATAGGGAGAAGTTCATAAATGGAAATATTGGGGCGCACATGCTGACTGCCACGCATAAATTAGTCAATACAATTCAACTGATTATGAAAAACCCGCATGCACTGTCTCAATCAAACAACTGCCGGAGTATTTTACGATAAGGTGCTGCCATCGGCAACGATTCAGCCTCATCGCGATGAAACCAACATTCTCCACCACGCAACCTAGGAACGCCAGGTGGACGATACACACGGAGCGTAACTCGATAGCGCGTGATCGCATACTTGCTTTCCGCTAAAAAATGATAATCACTGCGCACATCATCGGCAATCTCTGGCAGCCGCCATAGCCCAATACGCCGTGTTCCCTGCTCTGGCGCTAGCAATATTTCACCTCGTTCATTGATGACAAATACGACCGACTCAGCAACCTCAGTGATCGTAGTTTTTTTATCCTTCACCGGCAAACGTTCGGGTTCTTTAGCTTTACAGAATTGAGCCACCGGGCACGATTGACAATCCGGAACGCCGACTTTGCAAATCTGTTGTCCAAGTTCCATCAAAGCTGAATTGAACAAACGCGGACGCTTTTGATCCAGTAACTCGCCAGCTAAGTGCCAAGAATTTTTGATCCCTGGTGAGCTATCAATCGGCGTTGGGTCATTAAAAATCCTTGATAAAACGCGCATCACATTGCCATCCACAATCGGAGATGGCAAATCAAACGCAAAACTCATTAGCGCTCCTACAGTGTATTTTCCCAGACCCGGCAGAGCGAGTAAAGCGGCTTCATCTTTGGGAAAGATTCCATCATGCCGATCCACAATCATCCGCGCCGCGGCTTGTAACATGCGCGCTCTACGATAGTAACCAAGTCCCTCCCATACTCGCAGCAATTCACTTTCGTCAGCATCTGCTAACACAGTGACCTCAGGAAAACGGATCATGAAACGATCAAAATACCCTTTTCCCAAGACCACTCCTAAGCGCGTTTGTTGCAGCATGATTTCTGAAACCAGCACCGCATAAGGATCACGCGTTCTGCGCCATGGATAATCTTTCCCTTTCTCCTCAAACCACGCCACCAAGGCATCACGAAATGCTGGTGATTTTTTTCTAGGATCAAATAGATAACGTGGCTTTAGCATCATCGGCAGCACCAACCAATCTTTCTCTGCTCACTTGGGCAAATCATTTATGACGAATGCAAAAAAAATCTATCATTTTCACGCCAATCTGACAAGGTTCGCACATTACCGCCTATGACATCGTACACGGCACCGCTGACAACTCTCCAAACGAAAAAATTGCAGGATCTTCTCACTTCGTTAGGCTTTGAGTTTTTCGACAAAGAATACACCCTTTTTGCGGCGAAAAAGGGTAAACTTAACATTAGCGTCTATCAAAAAGGACCGAAGGTTTTTATCCAAGGCAAGGACACCAGAGACTTTATCGAATTTCACTTAGAGCCCAGCGTCCTCGGCAAAGCAACACTCGGCTACGAAGAGGTCAATGATCCACAGATGTTTTCACCACATTTTGGCATCGATGAAAGCGGCAAGGGTGATTACTTCGGTCCGCTGGTGATCGCTGGCGTTTACACCAATAGCGAGATCACCCACGCACTCATGAATGCAGGCATCATGGACTCGAAAAAAATCAATACGCCCGAAAAAATTCGAAAACTTGCAACGATCATTCGTGCTACGCCTGGAATTCATCATCACGTCGTTTGCATTACCCCTACTCGCTATAATTCGCTCTACCATGATTTCGGCAATCTAAACAAACTTCTCGCGTGGGGACATGCGGCGGTCATTGAAAATTTACTTCAGCAAGTTCCCAGTTGCCCGCGCTCCCTGAGTGATCAATTCGCCAAAGAATTTGTCCTGAAAAAAGCGATCAGTGCAAAAAAAATTGATATAATCATCGAACAAAGGACCAAAGCTGAGTCGGATATCGCCGTTGCCGCAGCCTCCATCATCGCCCGCGAAAAGTTCATCGATTGGATGGACAAAACATCGATCGCAGGCAAAGTAAAACTCCCATTAGGCGCTTCATCATCAGTGATTAGCGCCGCAAAAAAGGTCATCGAAACTCACGGTCAAGAGGCACTTGAAAAGGTCGCGAAATTGCATTTTAAAACCACTTCACAAGTGCTCCCAGACTTGCTCTAACAAATTATTATCGCGATTTGTGATTATTTAAGCGACAAATCAAAAGGAAATCGTTAGACTGTGCGCCCCCTATCCATTAGTAACCTAAATTCCCTCACAATATGCCAACATTCACCAAGCGAAATATCATCAGAGAAGTTACTAACAAACTTAGTCATAAAGAAGCCACGCAGGCATTTGTCTCCGACGTGTTAGACTGTTTTGTCGCTGCCATCACTGAGCAATTGTGCACAGGTGAGAAAGTTGTCATTCGTAATTTTGGCGTGTTTCAAGTGAATGAAATCAAACCAAAAGTAGGTCGCAACCCGCGCAAGCCAGAGCAAGCCATCAACATCCCTGCAAGTGCTGTTGTCAAATTCAAACCAGGCCAAGAATTGAAGGAAAAAGTCGCCAAGATCCTGCCCGTCATTCGCGAAAAAAAACGCTAGTCGTTCAGCAACCTGCCGCTGGTTGCTGCTGAGAAATACAGTGCAATGTCCCTCCTTCTTCAACTAGATCTAGGCAATCTATGGCTACGATTTCACGATCAGGGAAAATTTCCTTGATGACGGCAAGCGCGCGTTGATCGTTTTTCTTTTGTCGAAATTGCGGCACCAGCACCCCATCATTCACCAATAAGTAATTCACATAAGACGCTGGTAATACAGGCAATCTCCATCCTGGCACTTCACATGCCTGTGGCATCGGCATCTCTAACATGTCAAAAGACCCACCCGCGACCGTGCGAAACTCACTGAGATCGTTCCAGTTATCTAACAAGATTTTATGATTGGTAGAACTGGAATCCGGATCAACACATGCGAGCAATGCTCCATCACTGACAAAGCGCACCAAATCATCAATATGACCATCTGTGTCATCGCCCTCGATTCCACCACGCAACCAGAGAATTTCTTTCATACCTAAGCCATCGCGCAGGAGTTGTTCCACCTCTTGACGTCCAAGTTGTGGATTCCGATTCTGATTCAGTAACACCGCTTCAGTGGTCAGCAGTTGCCCGGCAGCATTAACCTCAATCGCACCGCCCTCCAGAATCATGCCACCAGGAAAACAGCGAATGCCTAACTGTTCCGCAATGCGTTGTGGAATCGCATCATCCAAATCCCATGGCGGAAATTTACCGCCCCACGCATTAAATCCCCAATTTGTCACCGCCACTTCTCCCGTCTGCGGATGCTTGACAAAAATCGGGCCATGATCACGACACCACACGTCATTGTTAGGATGATCGAAAAGATGAAGATGTCGTTCATTGATCTTGGCGCGCAGACAAGCAGCGCGAATGGATTGGTGATCACGATGCGGAGCGTTGATACAAACATTTTCAAAGTGCGAGATCGCCGCAGCAATTTCCGCAAACTTCGCCTGCATCAATGAATGTTTAGCCCCAGCCCAATGTCGTTCATCAGCCACCGGCCAAGAAAGCCAAATTGCCTCCTGCCGTGTCCATTCTGCCGGCATGGCAAACCCCATTTCTGCTACTGTCATGCACCTGTCATAAAAACAATTCCCCTGTTAGGAAAGCTAAAAATATGTGTAGGTTTGCCTTTGATATTTTCTTAGGAGAGGAATTCACCTAAAGGAAAAATTACTTGTCACTTAAGGTCTAGGTCCCACAGCTCGCCATCGCATGAATTGGCGTTGGGAATTAGGTGTAGCGATTCGCCACGTCTCTTCGCCATTTGATTTGCGATTGACGAGCACCGCTGGGGTCCAATTTACGAGATCTGTGCTAGACTCGAAGATGGCATCCACAGCATCGGCGCCCAGAGCTCGCGTGATGGAGATGGCGAAGTGTGGCAGGAACGGTCCTCCTACGTTATTCTGAACCATCACTTGCGACGTGACCGGCGTGTGAGGTGAATTGGCGGAAGAGTCGCTAGTTCCAAGGATATATTCGATGAGATTTTGTCGACCATCGCCATCGATGTCATCTAGCGCATTTCCCGTAAATGGAACGCTGTCGCTGGTCCCGGGAGTTCCGCCCACGGCAACGCTCGGACGCCATGAAGAAGCATCTCCATGAGGAGGATTGGCGAGAGGATTGATCAACACGATCGATCGCCCAGAACCAGTGCCACCCGGCCACGGAGCACTTGTTTGGTAAATAAAATTTTTGATTTCAGCATTGCTCGCATCGCGCAGCGTTAGCCTTTCACCAGAGTTGTCCAATCTACCGCTGAATTGATTGGCAGCCGCAGATGTCCCTGATACAGAGCCATTGATGACGGTTCTTTGGCCTGGAGTGAGAAGTGTACCAGTAGGAAAGGTATAGGTGATGCCTGCGTCAAACTTCACGTTCGTGAGATCAATCGTTTCGTTAGAGATGTTCATCAACTCCAAGTATTCGCCTGCGTTTCCGCTAGCTGGCTCCATAAGAATTTCACTGATCACTAATGAGCTAGCACTGGCAGGAACACCAACGATAAATGTGGCTTCGGTTAGCGCACTCCAAACTGTACCATTGAGCACTCGTAATTTCACAGAACCCGTTTGCGTTAGGGTGATGCCCCCTGAGTATGCTGTGCCCACGACATTTCCTGTGATTTCTTGGCGAGGGTCCTGGCCATTGGTGGTGTAGTAAATCATACCTGTAGCAGCACTGGCGTGCAACAAAAAGCCGTTCGCTACGATTCTGTTAGGCTCGACAAAACTTGCAGGCTCCGTTGTGGGCCAGAAACCATTTGCAGGAACTGCAAAGCGGTTGATGGTGGCGTTTGTGTTGGTGCGATTGTGTAGATAAGGCATCCAAGTATCACGAACGTAGCTTCTCTGGTTGGTCCAGTCTGGATCACGGAGGTAAGGATCTTTAATCGGCACCCCAGGACGACTGGTTTTGGTGCCATAAGATGTCTCCATCGCAGTATCGCCCCATCGAGCACTTTCGGCGACGATGGCTTTATCTAATGTGCCGCAAACAGCATCCCAGCGAATTTGTGAATTTGCGAGTGAGAGTTGTCCGTTGTTATTGAGCAGAGCATTCAAGCGATCCGCCACTAACAACCGCCATTCAGCATTAGTACGCAGTCGTTGCCACAAGAATCCGGGAGTGCGATTGGTTGCAGTATTAACAGCACCCAAGGAAATACGATCCACATTATGCCAAGCGTTTGCCGATGAAGTAGCGTCTTTGAAAGCATTTTCTTGATCCCACAAGATCCATCGATATTTGGTATCAAATCCGGGAAGGTTGATGTTTTTATAGACGGCGCAGTTGTGGTGCGGCCAATCTTCAGTCTCGCCGTATTGGTGGAGGATGTAATAGTCAGCAAAATTTTTGATATCGATCAATCCTTTGATTTGATTGTATGCAGTAGATGTCGATAGATCGGTGGCTGCCAGAGTAAAAACTTCGTCCCATCCTACGGTTGAAGTGCCACTATTGATGGCATCGAAGTCAGAGATCAACTCCCAATTTTCTGGTATGCCACCAAGTTGCCCAGCGACGAAGTTTTCTTCAATGTGTTCCGTGGCATCGTAAACACCCCAATAAACGCCATTGATGACGAGATGCACGAATCGACTATTGGGTGCAATACCACCAAGATCACGCCACGATTTCCGCATGTAAACATCCCTAGTCATCATGGCATCATCGGGACGATAACGACCCGAATCCCAAGTGACGCCACCCCAGCCATCGGTGAACGTAGCGCGCAATACCATTTTATTGAGTTCGTCCTGTCGAGAACCTGGAAAAAACCGATATTTTAAGGCAGAAGACCCATCACCGCCTTTGAATGAAAGTCGCAAAGAGTGCTTCTGCATCCGCCCAGGACGACGAGAGCTATTTCCGTGAACTTCGATGCGGCAGCGCTCATGAAACCCAGGTTCTAATGCCTTTGGATCGATGAGTTCTACGGAACAATCACGCTCCCAAGTATCACCCTTCAAACGTGGATTTTGATAGATACCATTTGCTCCGAGAAAATCACTAGGGGCCATCGCCAGCGATATCGTAGGAATATCATTGAGAGCATCATTGATCGTATAACCAATGTTGCTTGCAGCACCAGTGACGACTCGTTGATCCATGCTGTAGTTCGCTGGCACAGTGCCGTTTCCTGTGCCGTCGATACCATTAACTTCGCTATCGATGCCCCATGTGCTTGGCCAACTACTCAGCGGCGCAGGGGTAGCACTTTGGCCAATTATGTCGGCAAAACGAAGATAACTTTGCGTATCGACGTTCGATGGAATCCATCCGGGAAAAAATGCAGCCGCGCGGAGAATCGTCTGTGAGTTAAAAGTCAGTGGTGCTGCATAAACCGTGCCGGTAGTAGCGGTTGGTTTTGATCCATCGATGGTATATCGAATTTGTGCTCCTGGAGTAGAGCATGAAAGAGACGTCGTAACACTGGTGGTGAAAAACTGACGATCAATAGTAAAACTGACGTCTCTAACAAGTCCGCTGAAAGGGGTTGAGTTCGCAGTAGCTGGAGTAGGTGTCGCATAATAATCGAAACTACTAGGAAGAATGCCATTAGCATCGAGAGTGACGGAGATTAGCGCATCGGAATCGCTTGAAGATTGCTTGAGTGTCTGAATGGCAAGCACGTTGTTTCCCGTGGTGAGTATCCCAGCAGCAATGGGGATGGTAATCGTTTCAAAAGCTAAACCAGAGTTTTTTGGTTGATCGGCCGTTGCGGTAGAATTCCACAATGGAGATCCAGGCGCGTTTCTGGAGGTTAGAAGTTGCCCATTCAGATAAGCGATAAATCCGTCATCATATCGTACTTTTAAGATGATCGAGTTAATACCCGTTGGGTTAGTTACATTAAAGGCGTGGCGACTGTAGAGTGATGAGTTATTGTTATTTAGTTGAGATTCGACATTCGTAGAAATAACGCTGGAGTAGGAAGGAGCTCCGACTTGGATTGCATTGATGAAAACGTTATGCGTGGTGGTACTTCCTGTAGCTTCTGCGAGACCTTGAAGGATTAACTGACCATTCGCATTAGTGGTAGCGTTAAAACTAACAGATTTACTATTGAATGCGCTATCGTTATTCAGTGTCGTGCCGCCGATAAAACTAAGTATGGCTGAGTTTCCTGATATAGCATTACTCCAAATGGCAGAACGTGTTGTCGTGCTTAATGAATCGTAAGCCCATAGTTTTACAAGATAGCTGGTGTTTGCTGTGAAACCTCCTGAGATCGTAACATCGACTCCTCTTGCTGTGCCTATCGCATAACTGCTGTTACTACCGATGACATAATCTTCTGCCACATTGTGCAATGAACCGCTGCCGTCGAGCATATTTTGCGTAGTGGCAATCTGGCGGTTACGGCTACCAAATGTGCAGTTCACGGCATTCAACTGAATCGTGTAAGGACCTGAAGTGGTTGAGATCGGATTGGTTGCAGTACTGCCAGTTTCAGATAGACCAGAGAAAGAAACAGAGTTCCAACCGTTAGGGACTGGGAGTGAAGTGGCTGTTGTAACCGTTTTAAAATCAAAACTTGCGAGCAATCCATCATCGAAGCCAATTCCTTGAGCACCACTAGACCAATTACTATCGTTGAAAGTTTGACTTGTCCACGACGTGCCCAAGCTGCCATTTGTGGGAACAAAATACTTAGCGGCAGCCCCTTCCGTAATCAGAGGTAAGGAAAATGATGACGAAGTTATGCCATAAGAAATGTTTTGGCGAAGTTTGGGAAAGGGATTGAAAGCGCTGACAATATTTCCAGAAGGATTGATGAGAGCGAGGTATTCTCCGTCTGCATCAAGAGTGAAATTAGTATGCATTACATCTCCATTCACTGGGGACCGACGATTTTTTCCCGATGCAAATACGATGACCCTTGCCCCAGGTGCCATAGTTTTCGCGGGAAATACCCATTTGGAAGTCAACAGCGGATCATCCGTTAGACGCCACCCTTCCAGATTCACTGTGGTAGCAGTTTCATTATAAATCTCAATCCAATCGGGCGATGAGAAATCTTCATCATTCAAACCACCTACATTTTCTGACAAAATCTCTGTAATTTGCAGAGCTTGGACTGGTGAAGTGAAAGTTGTTAGGATGAATAAAACAAAGAAAGTCAAAGGCAAGACTCTCAAAGATTTAATGATTAAGTGCATGGGTTGTTTTGAGAAAGCAAATCGCTTGAAGTCATGCTAATGGAAAATTTTGACTTAGACAGCCCGAATTTCAAAAGTTGTGTGATGCGATTGCTTTTCTATTTTACAAAAAAATTTCCCATAAAAAATGCTTCGCTATCATCCAAGCAAGTTTATCAGGATAATGCTCATTGCCCCGTATAAGCTGGATCGAACGGAGCGAGAGCGGAGCGACTGACTCGATAAAAACGACGATCGCTGTTGCTGGAATGCAAATAAGAAGTCTGCGTAGCGCTGGAGGCCGCAGGCACGGCAGGATTTAGCGTACTCCATGATTGCAGCGTAGTGGAAGTTTCCATCAGATAGGAACCACCTTCCACACTGCGCCAGCTGAGTGTGACATTGCCAGAAACTTTGTCCACAGAAGGACTGTTGGACCACGACACAGGCACCGCCGGACCTCCGGTGAAAAGAGTGGTCACAGCTTCGGTGATATTGCCATTCACAACGCGCCCACCGTTACTAACTCCACGCCAGTAACGCCCGATGGAGAAGGGAAAAGCAGGAGCACCAACGACATCGATAGGAATGAAGTAAGCATAAGTGCCCCCCGGGAACTCAGGTGTCACACACTGGCGCCCGTTGGGTTTATCGAGATCGAAGTCCACACCCTGAAAGTATTTTGCCCCTGTGGCAGGTGTTTTCACCCGGTCACCAAGATAGTCAAAGTCCTCGGCATACCACCCAAGCGGAAAACTTGCTGAGACATCGGGCCCCCAACTGGTGCTGGCCAAAGAATAATCCACACTAGCCAGTGTAGTGGTATAGGTGTGAAAGAAGGCCGCCCAAGGAGCAAGTGATTTGCGACCTGCAGTATTCAAATTGCTAGTGCCATATTGTCCATCCCGAGGGACATGACCAGAAACCATGCGCCGCACTGGGCTGGTGGCGTCATTAGCGATCGAGTAGGCATAAGGCCCATAGATCGGATAACCATCGTAAGCCCAGCCGATGATAGGAGAATGTCGCAGGTTGGTCGTATTCTCGGTATAACTGTCGCTCACGGCATTGTAGGTAAGATTATCACCGAGTTGATAACGCAGGGCGCGGGGATTCGCGTGATAGTGGTAGCCGCCGTCCGGTGCTGGATGACCGAAACCGGCATCTAGTATCGGTCCCTCAGCACCAGTAGCACAACGGATCCACACATTCGATTGATTACCTGGGACACCGCCGCCGGTGATTCCTCCATCTCTAGCCAGAGATGTGTTGTAACCAGAACCGTCTCCCAGATTAGCAATCGTTACGCCATTGACCATTACCCCCACTGGCCCCTGCGCAACCTGCACGAGTCCAGTGCCCGCGACCGGATTGCGCGGAATTTTCGAAGTCAATGCTCTGTTCTGGGGCCACAGACCATTCACGGTGGTCTTCGTATATTCCTTATACCATGGTCCCATGCGGTGACTCGCCAAATCGGCGGACTTCACATAGACATAGTTATTTGAGTAAAGAATCTGCTGCACGTCGGCGTAAGCAGGAGCATCTTGCGTCGGGCTCATGGCGTTTTTGGGAATGCCTACCGAGGGCCAGGTCGCCACTGGTGAAGTAGTCGTCGTTTCGGTGACACGCGCGTATTTGGTTGAGTTAGAGGTCAACCAAGTCGTCAAACGCGGATCGGTCTGAGCGTAAACACTGGAAAAGATACAGAGCAATAAGAGTGGATAGCGGAAAAATATCATAACCGTCTTATGGATCGTAAGTCGCGGTCGCCGTGCGAGTAGCCCGATAGAATCGCTTTGGGTTGGCAATCGTAGCACCATTTTCCGTGATGCTGGTTTGGGTAGTATTGGCCGCACCTTGCACAGAAGCGTTCAGCGTGGTCCAGTTCTGTAGGTTGTTAGAGGCTTCCACTTTATAGGTGCCGCCCTCCACACTACTCCAGGTGATAGCGACATTGCCTGTCGTCGGATTCGTGACCAAAGGCAGCATGGTTTCCTGGGTGTTCGGACCACCATTGAAAGTCTCGATAGCATTTGTAGGAATCGTCGTGGCGTTACCTGCATTGGGTGTGCCGTAATACTGCTTGCCTAACATGTGAGGAAAAGCGGTATTGCCACTGGCATCGATTGAGACAAAGTAGGCGTATGTGCCCAGTGGAAAATCAGGAGTCACACAGGTGCGACCGTTGTATTGATCGAGATCAAAACCTACACCTTGCGTCTGCCCGAGATCGCCAAGGAAATCGTAGTCGCCGCAGTATCGACCAAGAGAATAAGTCGTCGTTCCTCCTGGACCAGTCGTCTGATAGGTCGTCGTAGGACCGTATTGCGTGGCCGGAAGAACAACAGGATTGACATTGGTAGGATTCGAGATGCCGAATGTTGCAGCCGCCCATTTCGCCATCGTAACGCGACCCGTGGATCTCAGGTCCTGCGTGCCGTTCTGACCATTACGCAATACAAAACCAGTGCGCATCCTACTTATACCGCTGGCTGCATTCATAGCAGTTGTATATCCATAGGGTCCGTAGATTGGGTAACCGTCGTATGCCCAACCAAGGATCGGTGAGTGATGTAGGTTTGTAATATCCTCCGTGTAAGTATTGGTATTAGTGGAAGCGTTGTAAGTAGCCTTCATGTTATCCCCGAGCTGATAGCGCAACGCTTTCGGTTCGGCGTGGAAGTGGTATTGCCCATTATTCCCCGGCTGATGCGCAAACCCCGGATCGAAGGTCACCACTTCTACCGCCAGCGCATCGCGGGACCACCAACCATCGCCCGTCGCACCCATGCCATCGGTGCCGGTCACGGATGGCGAGTTCGCCGTTTGATGAAATGAGAAGGCATCGCCTAGATCATAAATCGCTACTCCATTGACCATCATGCCTATCATGCCGCCTGGGTGACGTGTTTTTGTCGCCGCCGGCGCAGGTGTTCGCGTGATCCGCACCTGATAATCCCGCGACAAGGGCCAGAAACCAAATAGGCCTCCCGAATTAGTAAACCAGGGACCCATGGTATAAGAGGCAAGTCCGTTGGCATTGATATAAACATCCGTCGTCGTATAGCGGATGCGCTGCACGTCGGCATAGACAGGCAGTGTCTGCGCAGCTCCGCCAGTGTTGTTATTCGTCACTCCAGCATCAGGCCACGTGGTCTTAGGAGTCGTAATCGCACTGCTCTGAATCACCCGTGCATAAACGCCTGACTGCTTAGTATACCATGACGTGATGATGGGATTCGCCTCAGCAACCAAGGGACATGCCAGCAGCAAAATAAGAAGGAGTTTTTTGAATTTCATTGGTAGCTTAAAATGTTACCGACTATCACCGTGATAAATATTTGGGAACGATCATCGTATCAATTCCCCATTTTTTATTCATCAATAGTGGTTGCGTCACAATCATAGTAAAACATAGCAACGTAAAGATTTGATGTGGATTTGGGATTTTTTTGTAAAGATTTTGTTAAGCAAATATCTGACGCTGTTCTTGTGCGCTAAGCCTCACTCACTTATCTATTTTAAACAAAAAAATCCTGCCTCATTTTTCTCAGAAAAATGCAAGAACTCGTGACGCGGATGGCTAAAAAGCAAACGAAATTTATTTCAATCCGGCGATGATTTGATCGGTGATGGCTTTGACCAATGCTTCAGCCTCGGCATTGCTCGATGCACTTGCAACCGCTGGTGTGCCGATATTGCAGACGGTGCCTGGATGGAAATCGGCGTTGTCGCAGAGTTGGCATTCTTTCCAGTTGGCGCGTTTGTCATCCATGCCTAAAACTTTGCGTAGGGCAATGAGTTCTTTCGCTTGGCCACCCGTGATGGTGAGCAGATTTCCACCGTTGAGTTGGCTAGCCACCCATACAGTTTTGCAATAGGACTCGACGTTTTCCATTTTCCAATAGGCGTCTTCAATGTCTTTACCCCAGGTGATGACACCGTGATTGACCATCAACACGGCCATGTGATCGACGGCTGCATTGCCGACTACTTCTGCATTCGCAGGAGTGCCAGGGGTACGGTATTCCGCCATACCGATTTGACCGAGGAATACTTCTGCTTCTGGAATCATGCAAGTAGGAGGCTGCACACCAGCAACGGCGAATGCAGTGCCATGTGGTGGGTGGGCGTGGCAGCAGGCTTTGGCTTTTGGCTGGCGTTTCATGATCGCAAGGTGCGTCATGCACTCAGAAGTGCGTTTGAATTTCCCAGCAAGTTGATTGCCTTCTAAGTCCACGAGACCCATTTGCTCCACGGTCATGAATCCTTTAGAGACTAATGTAGGCGTGCACAGAACGAGATTGTCACCGACACGAATTGTTAGATTGCCACCATTGCCGTCGGTGTATTCACGGGCCCACATGCGTTGGCCGATTTCGACCATGCGCTCTTTGAGTTTTACGATCGCAGGAGAATGGAAAAATGCGTGAATTTCCTGTGGGGTTTTCGGATCTTTTCCTGGTGTCCAATGAAATTCATAGTTCGGCAAAATCGGCTCTTCTTTTGTCAGCGTAGGAACGGCAGCAGATAATGAGACACCGAAAGTTTTCGTGAGGCCACTGAATACGTCTTGTGCCGCTGGGGTAACAATGACTCCTTTAGGAATGGTAGTATTGCCACTACGGATCATGGCTTCGGCGTCGGCGGCGGTGATGACTTTTTTCATGTGTTTGTTAGAGTAAATGGTTATAGTAAAAAAAATGCGTGATTAAGGCAGGTAATTAATTTGGTCGAAAATTGCGATGCATAACGCATCGATAGGAATAGGATTTGCAAACGGCGCGGTGGCCTCTGCGCCTTCGGAAAAGCCAATGATATCGCCCTCTCCAGCGCCTATATTGTCAAAAACAATCAGCGATGATTGCGCGCTCACGGCTTGTTTTTTCTGACATGCATTCTGAAGTTGCGAGCCATCGAGCGGGCTAACGATAAGCCATCGACCACCCACCAGTGCCGGGTCTTGCACACTGAGGACTGTTTTTCCGATGACTTGACCGATGCGCATGCTAGAGAGATGTGCTAAGGATTTCTTCGTCGATGATGCCTTGCACAAACATACGAATCGGCGAGCTATCGTCGTCAACTAGATGACGAGCACCAAGGCCATCTGTGCTCACGAGCACTCGCTCATGCAGACCGGCACCAAAAAGATCAATCGCAACGAACGGAGCACCAACGTTCACATCAGCATCACCCAATTGCTGACAGAGCAGCAACTTTTTCCCGCTCAGAGAACGGTGGCAATGAGTGGCAACAGCGTTGCCTACGATGCGACAAATGAGCATATACGTTAGATAATGCGGAGGTTATCCACCAAAACACAGCGGCGGACGCGGGTAAATGTTTTAGGTGTTGTAATTCCTTCGCCAGTAGTCGTGGCGATCGAATAGGAAAGGTAGCCCTCGCCACCAAGTCCTAGGCCAGCGGTACTTGGACCATTTTTTACGAAAATTGTAGTGTCCATTTCTTTCGCCATGTAGGTCATATTGTCTACATTGCGTGTATGAATCATCGCGGAGTGACGATAATTGTGCTCTGCTTGTTTTGCGTGTTTCACGGCCGTGACAAAATCGGGACAAGCGACGATAGGAATCATCGGCATCATTTGCTCTTCCTGCACGAAGGGATGATCGGCACTTGTTTCGCCAAAAAGAATCGGCGCGTCAGCAGAAACAGAGGCACCAGCATGACGAGCCAGCACAGCTGGATCAGCACCGATGAGATCGCGATTAACGGCAGCATGTGAGCAACCGCCGTCGGTTTCCTTGTAGGTAAATGCCGCTTTCGATAGCGCATCAACCTGCCCAGCGTTTAGTCGAGCGGCACCGGCTTTTTCTAGCTCCTCCATGAAGCGATTAAATACTGAACCAACGACGAACACTGCTTTTTCACCAATGCAAAGAAGATTGTTATCAAAGCCACCACCTTCGATGATGCTTCGTGCAGCTTTCGCCAAATCAGCGGAGTCATCAACTACGACCGTAGGATTTCCAGGACCAGCACAAATGGCACGTTTGCCAGATTTCATCGCAGCACCGACCACAGCAGGTCCGCCGGTGATGGCGAGCAGAGGAATTTGCTCATTTTTGCAAATCAGATTGAACGAATCCAATGTTGGCTCCTCGATGCATGTGATCAAATTCGAGATGCCCAACTCACGTTCGATCGCTTTGTTGTATTCGCGCACCGCCATGCAAGCACTACGAGCTCCACCTGGATGCGGATTAAAGACAATCGCATTTCCAGCAGCCACCATACTGATGATGTTTCCTGTTAGAGTAGGAACCGAGTGAGTCACTGGGAGAATCGCACCGATCACGCCGAAGGGAGCAAACTCCTCCATCATGATACCGCCGTCGCCGCTCATCGCGTCAGGACGAAGAAATTCTACACCGGGAACATTTTTGGTAATCAGCAACTTGCCAATCTTGTGATCAACACGACCGATTTTTGTTTCATCCATCTCGAAACGACCCCAAGGTTCTGCATTGGCAACAGCAAGTGTTTTCACTATTTCTATCACCTTCATGCGGGCACCAACACCGGCTTTTTTCAGTTTCAAATGGGCATGGTGTGCAGCATCGGCGGCTTTATCCACACAAGTGAACACGCCGTAGTTGCCATCGGAACCACTGCATCCACAACCGCAGTTACCTTTACTAGCAACGGCCGCAGCGGCAGCAGCAACAGGAACATTCGCCGCGGCGAGACGCGAAAGCACGCTTTCAACAACGGATTGGATTTGCTTTTGATCGAGAGTCATAGAGAAATTAAAAAATGAAAATTATGAAGATAAAGATGATCCGCCAGATCTGATCTGATTGGTCAGATCAGTCGGATCAGAGATTTTTACGCTTAGCTCGTCTTGTATACAGTTTTCCCCAGCACCTCCACGCGGTCAACAATGGCTACCACGGCAGCGTCCACTGGGACGGGCTTGAGGTCGCCAGCTTGGCGGGCACTGCTGCCTTGACAAAATAATACCAATTCCCCCACCCCGGCACCTACGGTGTCGATCGCGATGATGGTGTTTTGACCATCCTTGAACTTGGTGTTATCTTTATCGTCGACGAGTTTAGGGCGCAGAACTAACAGCTTGCGTCCGGTGAGATGCTCGTCTTTTTTTGTCGCCACTACTTGGCCGATGACTTCTGCGAGAAACATAAGTGTTTTCCGTTAGATGATTAGCGCGCCGCGTGACGACGCGCTATGACATCGGATTATTTGCGAGGAGCGCGAGCGGCGGCCGATGTATCCTTGGGAAGAACACCGTCGATGGAATCATCAGGGCGCGCAATCACGTGAGCGCTGACGACTTCACCACATGCACTAGCTGCTGCGGCGCCAGTGTCGATGGCCGACTTCACAGCGGCTACATCACCGGTGATGACGGCATTGCATAATGCACTACCGACTTGTTTCATCGGTCCTGCGAGTTCCACGTTTGCGGATTTAAGCATCGCGTCAACTCCGACGACGAGGCATGCGAGTCCGCGAGTTTCTAATAGTCCTACTGCTTGTTTAGCCATATATTTTGTTTGTTGGTTGTTAGATTGTTTGAGAGAAAATTAATTTTTCGTATGAGAAAGTTTGCGGAAGACTTCGCGAGCAAGCACGAGTTCTTCATTGGCGGGGATGACAAAAATTTTTGCCTTTGAATTTGCGCTGCTTAGTTCCCCTTCTACAGCGCGGCATGCGAGATTGCGTTCTTGATCGAAGACCAAGCCAAATTCTTCTAGTCCTTCGCAAACAGCTTTACGAATGGCATGGTCATTTTCGCCAATTCCGGCAGTGAATACTAAAGCATCGATCCCGCCCATTTGCCAAGCGAACGCCCCTACCCAATGGCGGATTGAATCGATCAAACTACTAAGTGCAAGAGCTGCATCAGCATTGCCTTCTTTAATGGCAGCGTGGATATCGCGGATATCATTACTCACTCCAGAAACACCTTGAAGGCCTGACTCTTTGGTTAATTGTCGCTCGGCTTCTTCCAAAGAAATACCGAGAGTTTTCATCGCGTATGGCAGCGCCCCAGAGTCGAGATCGCCAACGCGGTTATTTTGCGGAAGTCCACTTTGCGGAGAAAACCCCATGCTGGTGCCGATCGCTACGCCATTATAAATTCCAGTAACGGAGCTACTGCCACCTAAGTGACAAGAAACCACGCGCAATGCTTTTCCTGAAATTGGTGCAGGACCATTTTGATAGAGTGACGCGGTGCTGAGGGCGACATCATCACGACCTAACAACTCAGCAGATCGTTCCGCCACAAATTTGTGACTCGCGCCATGGAAACCATAACGACGGATGCCGATATCACGCCAAGATTTTGGCAACGCATACGTAGCGCGTTCTTCGGGAACCCATTGATAAAATGCAGTTTCAAATAAAGCCACTAGGCGCGCCTTGGGCAATGATTTGGCAAACTGACGAATGCCATTTGCATAAGGAGGATTGTGCGCAGGTGCTACGGCAGAAAAATCTTCTAACGCTTTAACACAGATGTCATCTGCGATCACGCAGCCGCTGAGATCTTTGCCTAAGACAGTTTTAAATCCGACCGCATCGATTTCATCAGCGGACGAAATAACACCCTCGGTTTGCAAATTTGCTAACGCCTCATCGATCACCGCTGCATAATCACTCACCCGCTCAAAGCCGCCCTTGGCTAATACCTCCTGACCGCTCTGATCCATACGGTAGAGTCGGTATTTGAAGGAAGTAGATCCAAGATTGGCGATTAGGACTAACATGAGTCGAGCAGTTATCTAACGAAAAGACGATGTGCCTGGTGATTAACCAATCCAAGTGCCGAGCTTGCTGAGATCGTCGTGCGGACGTGCGATCACTTGCACAGAGGTCACAGTGCCTACGTTGGAGGCGGCTGCGGCGGCTGCATCGAGACCAGCTTTCACAGCGGCAACATTGCCGGTGAAGAATCCAGTCACGAGACCAGAACCGATTTTATCCCAGCCAGTCATTTGAATGTCGGCGGATTTTAGTGCGGCATCTGCTCCTTCGATCAATGCGATGAAACCTTTGGTTTCCAGAATTCCGATTGCTTGTTTAGCCATAATAGTAATATGTTAGATTGTTAGATTTGTGAAAAATTATGAGATTCCCAATTGCACGAGCAAGTCATTGTGCGGACGTGCAATGACGTGAGAACCTACCAGCTCGCCTACACGACCAGCGGCATCAGCGCCAGCTGCAACAGCAGATTTCACACTGCCTACGTCGCCCTTGACGATCACGGTGAGGAATCCCCCGCCTGTTTGAATTTGTTTAACGAGTTCGACATTAGCCGCTTTCGTCATGGCATCGGTAGCCTCTACGCTGCCGACATATCCTTTGGTTTCGATGAATCCGAGTGCTGCACTCATAATAGTATGTTGTTGATTGGAATTGTTAGTTTGTTAGATGAAAAATTATTTGATTAGTTCACAAAAAGTATCGGCTTTTAGTCCACAGGCATTGCCTTCATCGGTATCGATGTGGACTTCTAGTTTGAAAGATGGATCGACGCGGACGACGAGGTTATCAAAAGTCATACCCAGTGCGCCATGGACTTTGAGCTTCATCACGTCGAGATGTTTTACTCCGTAAAAAGCAGCATCATCTGGATGCATATGCACGTGTGGTTGAGCGCGAATGATTCCCTCTTTCAGTTCAAAATAACCATGCGGCCCCATGAGCATTCCGCCCTGAGTTCCGACGATATCGCCGGACATGCGCACTGGAATATCGAAGCCTAACGCGATGGCATCTGTGTAAGCGAGTTCCACTTGATTCAGATTACGACAAGGACCGAGAATTCGCAGATTGGAAATCATGCGACTGCGAGGACCGATCAGAGTGATGGATTCTTTTGCGGCAAATTGACCATGCTGATAGAGGCCTTTCATTGGCTCTAATTTATGACCAGGCCCGAACAGTGCTTCCACTGCTTCTTGTGTCAAATGACAATGGCGCGCACTAATATTAACCAACAGTTGGTTCGGTGCTTGGCTCGGCGCAGATAAGCCCATCTTAAGGTAAATCTGCTCACGAACCAATTGCTCGATCACATTTCTGGGTGTTTGGGAATTGATGGAAGTGGACATCGACACGGCAAATATCTTTGTTTTTTCGCTTTTGTCAACAAAAATCCAATTATTTCCAAAAAAAACCAGAATCTTCATTACGCAGCCAGAAATTTACGGCAATTAAGTGCTCTATTTCCCTTGGAATGATAACAGAAGTAAATCGTTTTACTGTTTTTTCTCAGACTCCAGTCCTGCGACGATCGCCTTATGAAACGCCTCCGTTAATGGGGCAGTCGGAGCCCCATTTTTGGGATTAGCGCTCCCGAGCACATACATATCATTCAATATAACACTTTGTGCTGCCATGACTTTGGCGGCGATTTTGTTGTATTCGACTTCCGATCCTAGATCATAATTGATAAAACCGCCCCCAGGGGAAACAGGGGGGATGGAGCTTGCCCAGATTATTTTTGCGCCAGTCGCCTTCAATCGCCGGACTAACTCGTTCAGGTTTTTTTCATAGAGTTCCGGCGAGCTCACCCGCACGCCGCCAGCGGCTTTGCTCAATGCCCGGACACCCTTGAGGTTCGGATGTTTATAACACAGATCCGCGATACCGAAGCTGAAGTAAATGACGCTCCACTTGTCTTTGCCTAACAACTCATCGAGATGCGCTAGTGCGTAGGATGAGTCGCCGGGATTGGCATAGACGACTTGCGCGCGCTCCTTAAATTCTTGAACCGCCGAATTGGTCAAGTTTTGATAAAAACTATCGCCAAGGATCAACACCCGCGGCAAGGGCTCTGCTGCGAAAGCTTTGATTCCAAGCAATAGCAATCCCCCTAAAATATGTAGCTTAAGCCGTGGCATACTTAGATTCTCAATTCTGTCATTTCCCCGGTGCTGTCAGCGAACTTACTCGTCGGCGCATCGACAGCGTTGAGCATCGATACGAAAAGATTCGCCAACGGCTTTTTCTTCGCCCCTTCGAACGCATGCAAGTTGCCGTGCTTGAAGCCCAGCGCGTTGCCGCCCGCGAGATGGATCGGGTAGTTTTTCGTACCGTGTCCGGCGTGCGAGTGGGCGGAGCCCCAAAGCACAACGGTGCGATCGAGCATGTTGCCATCGCCTTCCTTGGTATCGCGCAGGCGCTGCAGGAAGTAGGCGTGTTGTTCCGCGCGCCACTTGTCCCATGGGCCGTTTTCTGGGGCGCGGCCGTGGGAGAAGTCATGCGAGGATGCTTTGCAACCAGGGAGCACGTAGGTCGGGTACTGCATGGTGGGATGTGAATTTGACGATTCACTCTCGAGCATGAGCGTGGCAAAGCGCGTCGAATCAGTCAGGAATGCCAGATAGATCAGGTCATACAGGCAGCGGGTATATTCCTGCGCTTCGGTGTATGCGACTTCGAGGTTAAGCCCCTTGGTATCCACGTTGGGCAATGGCTCATGAGTCCACTGACTGGAGCGTTCGACCCGTTGCTCGAGCGCACGCACCGTGTCCAGATACTCAGTCATCTTTTGCTGGTCCGCCTTGCCCAAACGGTTATTCAGGCTTTTGGAATTATCCAGCATAACATCCAGCACACTGGCGTCCCGCTTCAACCGTGTACGGACTTGTTCCGGACTGGATCCCGCATACGGCTGAAACATTCGATTGAAGATTTCCTGCGGTTTCTGCATGGCGGGGATCGGCCGGCCCGGGCCGTAATGGGAAAGCGTTTTGGCGTTTCCGTAAGAGCCAGTGCCGCCCTCGGTGCCGAGCACGAGGGATGGGAAGCGAGTCTTGCTACCACTGATCTTTGCTGCGAATTGATCGATGGAGATGTTATTGGTCTGCTCAGTACTAGCCATTAACGCCCCGGTGCCAAAGACATCGCCACTGCTGTGGCCGCCCATCCCGTAGCCGCCGACATGATCGAGACCACGCAGATAGCTGACGTATTCCTTGAGTGGAGCGAACGGAGCCGAAGATTTATTGAAAGTCAGCGGACCGGGATCCATGCACGGAAACCAGTTCCACTCGTGATGCGGCTTGCCCGCAATCGGGATGCCTTCAAGGGTATCGGGCATGTAAGCGCCGTAGGCGAAATAGCTAATCATCATCCGCTTGGGCAGCGCTTTGCCGGCATCAGCAGCCTTTGCCGATCCCATCATGCCTTCGAGAAACGGCAAGGCCAATGCCATGCCGGTACCCCGAAGAAATTCACGCCGATCAAGATGCCAGGATTTTTGTTTCATAGATGTTGTTACTTTAGTCCGATGGGGTTTCTTACAGCTAGGGTTTGCCCCGAAAGGTGTCACTCTGACAAATGGCAATGATTATGTCTTGAAAGCGATAGTCATTTTTCTCGGTCTGACTGCCTATTTGTTCGACGAGGAGAAAATCTTTATAAGTAAGACTCCGTCCCAAGCTATAACTGAGAAACCTTCGTATTACGTTTTCAGCGATGTCGTCCTTGCGTTCCGCGAGCAGAAACGCCTTGAGCGGCTCCATCCCGTCGATCGTCGGACCGCGTGGGACGCGGGCGTCAGCATGGATTTCTACCGTGTTGACCGTCTTGAGGTAAGCTTCGTACCCCGCCAGATCTTTGTCGATTTTTTCGATGAATCCCCTGACGTTGACGCCCGCTTTAGGAACCATTGGCTGATATTTTCCGATCGCATTGTATTTTTCAAAAGGGATTCCCCAAGGGTCGAGGCTTGCATGGCATACGTTACAAGTTTCTTCCTTCCGGTGCTGGCGCAGCATATCCTTGATGGTCACAGCTTTCTCCGCTGCTGCGCCGACGGTGTCCGCCAGCGCCGGCACCTCGGCTGGCGGCGGCTTCACATCTTCGCCGAGGATCGCCTCGCGCAACCACACCGCGCGATAAATCGGATGCGGCGCCGAGCCTGTCGATTTTGCCACCAGCACCGAGCCCTGAGTGAGCAACCCGCCCAGCCGATGTTCCGGCTTGATCGGCACAGCACGCAACTCGTTGCCTTGCACCCCATCTACCCCGTAATGTCCCGCAAGCGGTTGATTCAGTACGGCAAAGTTAGAATCCACCAAGTTGGTGATGCTGGCATTTTTCCCAATTAATTCAGCGATGAAAGCCACGGTCTCACTCTCCATGTAATCGCGAATCGTCGGACGATTTGGCACTTCCCGTCCCTTCGCTTCACCGCCTGCAGCAAACAGAAACCGGGGGAACAGCTGCAGGTTAATGTTCCGCGTTTTCGCCTTCGAAATACTCAGCCATTGCAGGGTGAAATTCTTAATAAAATCACCGGATCGTTTGTCTGCGAGCAACCTGCGCACTTGCGTTTCAATCGTAGCCGGATCATCCAGCTTACCCTGCGCAGCGAGTGCAAGCAGCGTGTCATCCGGCATGCTTCCCCAGAGGAAATAGGACAGCTTGGAAGCCAGTTCATATTGGCGTGTGGTGACTCCGTTTTCGGCAACTGTATGATAGAGGAATTGCGGCGCAGTGAGCACCAGCGCCAAGGTTTCGCGGATGGCGTCTTCCAACGTCGGGGAATCACCCTCCAAAATATTGTAAACCGTCACGAACCGATCAACCTCTTCCGGCAACACCGGCCGGCGAAACGCCCGTGTCATAAAACGACTGATGACTTCCCTTACATACGCCGGCTTATTGGTTTCACGTAACGGTGAGGCAAACATGATACGAGTGTGATGATCCGGCGGCCACACATCAGCAATCGGCGCTTCAAACTCAATCGATTCAACGGATACCCGTGGCCCGGAGACGTCCCATCCTCCACCATTGTCATTATAGTCGTTGAGGTGGCCGTTGTCCCAGAGATTCACTGGCTTGACGCACAGTGCCGGAGGCGACATCCCACCTTTTAGCGAAATCGGGGGGCGGACCGGAAAATTTTCAATGCGGCCGCGCATCTCAAACATTTGAGGATTGTCCGTGGTGTTGGTCAGTCGCAGGTTGCCGACGGGCTCAAGTAGAAAGAGCGCTTGAAACCCAGGCGGATAACCCATCACCATTTGCAGTGGAACGCTATCAACTCCCGGCGGCAAGATCGCCGATGCCTTAAACCGGATGCGGAATTCGCCCGTTTTCGGCCAGCTTTTCAGATTTAGGCCCTCGCTTGCGGCGTTGCGACCAGCGCCACGATAGACACCAATCTCGTCCGCATTCTTACCAGCGGCAGACGGAACTTTTGTGATCCACTTAGCCTCAGAGCGATGGATCTCCGGCTTGCCTGGATCCACGATTGCCGAAGTCATCGCGCGCTGGGCGCACTCCAAGTAACGATCCATCTGTTCGGGACCGATCAACATGAACTCGGCTGTGTTATTGAAGCGGTAAGATTTTTCCGGATCCACAGGCAGGCCGCCAGAGAGCTTCCAGTCGAACCCAAGCAGATCGCGCATGGTGTTCTCATATTCAAAGTTGGTGAGACGACGGGCCGTAGGAACCGCGGCCTCCAAATCAGGGCTGCTGGCGAACTGGCGTATGCCGGTCTCAATCCATGCGATGACCGCCTTGCGGTCCGCGTCGTCCGGCTGCTCCTCATCCTCTGGCGGCATCTCACCGCTTCTGAGTTCCTTGAGAATTTTTTCCCAACGCACCAGATCGCGTCCTACCGCCAGACCGCCATCTAGATCGTGAAGGGTGATCTTCCCTTTGCTTTTTTTCGGGCCGTGACAGGAAACACAGTTGGCTTCGAAAACCTTGCCGATAATAGAGGGAACAGTTGTTGCGTCTACCGGAGCAGCCAAAGCAGAGTATTGCAGCCCTGAAAACAACAGGCAACCAGCGGCGAAAACAGTTATGCGTGCCTTCATTGTTTTTATACTTATTTACTGCGGGGATGCTCTACCTCCACGGGAAAGGGACGGGTCTTCGGAACAGGATTCACCGCAATTTCGTCGACAAACAGCCACGGACTCTCGGTGACAAGCTTGACTTTAATATATCGGCCATTCGCCTTGTTGGTTTCAGCAAGTATCAGCAAGGGCTGACGTTTCAATTCCACGGGCTTCTGTCGTCGCACATGGGCTGAGTGACCAACCTTAAATGATTTACCGGGCACGTCTTCGAATTTGGCGCTGTCATTGGAAACGAAAATGGTTGTTTGCTTGGGAATGATGGCACCGAGCACTGGATCCACCAAGATACTGATGGCAACACCGTTGACATCTTGCGACTGACCGAGATCAATCACAAATTCCACACCATCCGGCGCCGAGGCAAAACCGAGCCACTGTTTGCCGGGTTGATCGGTGGCACCGTATTTACCATCGACCAGCGAAGTTAATCCTGACTTTTCATCAGTATATTTTTCATCAGGCTTACTGCCGGTGATGGCTTTGCTCACTGCGGCGTGGGTCTTGATGTTGACTGTCGAATCAAAAAAAACCGCGTCAAAAAACTGTTCATCCAACTTCAATTGCGGGTCGATGATCTGGCAGGCTTTGCGAGCAAAACGCTGCCCCAACACTCGGTAACCCGCTGGAGGAAAGTGACCTGAATCTAACTCAAAGCCTCCCCAAGGATTTACCCCTTTATTCAAGTCATCGGTATCGACCCATGCCCCATTTTCATTGGCCTCGCCTATCTTCACCTCCTTAGCGCGCACGATGTCACCATCGACAATCCCCTTGCTCGGCAGCCAATAATCGTTGATTCTACCAATGACAAAATTGATCTTTTGCAGATCGAGATCCTTTTTAAACTGGTCCAGGATTCCGTAAAAGCTTTGTTCGTAAACACTCCCCCAACCGCCTTCTGCATCCGCTTCGCCCTGCATCCATATAAACGTCACCGAGGCGATTTTTTCGCCTTTTATCTTATTTTTTAAGATTTGCAGGAGTTGATCATAGAGTTGGCCATTGGTGCTGATATCGACCGGCTTGGAATCTGCGGGAGCCGCCCAAAGTTTATACCATTGTCTAATTGGCTGGCTGGGTTTGCCATATGTCACGACCAGAACATTGTCTTTACCAAACACCTGCGACACCGATTCGGTAAAAGAGCCGGGCAACGGCTCGCGCATGTTCGACTGCCCTGAGAGTATGAACAGATGCTTGCCTTTTTCTGCAGACGGCTCCGCAGCCATCACCATGCCGCACAGGAATAGTAACATACCACAAATCGCACTCCAACGTTGCCATTGATGTTTCATATTTATTATTTTCGTTTCCATTAGGTATTTCTACTTTGTATCCAGCAGTTTCATTCGATTTTATACGAATGCTGGGGACTTGCTCTATCACTCTGAGCGGACAAGCCCCAGATAGACAGGCCTGAGGAAGAGTAATGGCTAGTTCCCGGGATTTGATGGCAACTATCATGCGATACAAATGTAGCTTTCCAGACCGTTCTGGTAAGATTTTACTCGGCAGCATTTATTTGAAGTTGGAAATCAGACGTCACGGCCAGTGCACCCTTTCTTAAGTGTATTGGAGAACAAGAGTCCAACCGTCATTCGAATGAGTGGGTTTGGTTTGCGTTTGAAAACTGTCGAATGCATCTATGCTTGCCTCTGCTCAGGCGAGCTGCTAGGTATCCGTTGTGTTACCGCTCGAACGACAGCAAAAGATTCTGCAGCAATTGCAGGAAAATGGCAACATCCGCACGATGGAAATTGCGGCGATGCTGGATGTCACCGACGAGACAGTGCGCAAAGATTTCGAAGCATTAGAGAAACGTGGTTACTTAATACGTGTGCATGGTGGAGCGACGCGCCCGTTGAAAATCCGCGAAGAAATTTCTCTCACTGAGCGGCAACTGACCAATCGTGAGGAAAAAACCGCCATCGCGCGGGAAGCGGCGAAGCGCATTCAACCAAACGAAACCATTTTTCTCGATGCCTCCTCCACCGCGCTGACACTGACCGAGTTTTTGCCTGACTATCCGCTTACGATTTTGACGAATGCCCTTAATGTGTTTACCGCACTGGAAGGCCGCCCTAACCTCGATCTTATCTGTACAGGAGGTCTATATGATGTTCGTTCACGTTCCTTCATCGGCCTGATCGCGGAACAATCGCTGCGTCGATTCAATATTCATCGCATGTTTTTTTCAGGAAGTGGACTGCATCTCACTCGCGGAATTTCCGAAACGAACAATCGCCAAGCAGTATTCAAAGAGCGCGTCGTGGCCTGTGCCGAGGATGTTGTCTTTCTTGCCGACCACACCAAGCTTGGGCAAAAAGCCGCATTTTTCTTCGCGCAGATCAGCGACCTAACTTGCATCATTACTGATTCCCATGCCGACAAAAGAATTCTCAGCGATCTCTCTGGCAGCGGTGTCGAGGTGATCGAGGCGTAAGTTTTTTATAAGACGTACTAAGACTACTGCGGAATTATGTCACAATAAAACTGCTTCTTTATTCCGAAATGACCTTGCTATTTTCTAAAGCAAGTGCCATCATCACTTCACTGCTGTGTGCGTTCGTTAAGGTTGCAAGCCCGATCCGATGCATTATATCCGGGGCTCGAACCGTGGGTCAATGTCATGCCTTCACTGGAAGACAGCGATTCACGTTAGGCCCCACTTTGGAGAGCTTACAGGAACGTGGCTCTTTGCACCTGAACGGCACAGCGGTACTAATTTTTTCTGGTCGTAATGCGGTATCTAACGAAAAATACCACCCATGCCAGCAGGCCAGCCATTATCACTGGAATATCGCCCCATATCTGATACGTTGAGATCGCTGCTTGACGAGGTACTTTCACTTCAAACAAACCTGAACCACGCATAAAGTGGCTGCCTTTTTCATCTAACAAAATGGTGCTGTGCCCACTAATCGATACGACTCCCGTTACGCCAGTATTTGAACAACGGATCATCGGACGACGCAATTCGATTGCTCGGAATTTAGCATTGGCGAAGTGCTGCGCAGCTGCCGCAGTTTGCTTAAACCAACCATCATTCGTTACATTGACGATAACTTGAGGTTCTTGACGTAAGAACGAGCGGGTCTCGCGTGGAACAGTGTCTTCGAAGCAAATCGATGGGATGATAGAGAGCTTCTCATTCCTCACTGTCATCGGCAAAGGAGCGGTAGCGGTTCCCGCAGAAAATGCCCCATCAAACGTAGCACCGGCTTGCTGCTCATAAATCTGCTTAAGCCAAGGCAATTCATCAACGAGCGGAATGTATTCGCCAAACATCACCAAATGCTTTTTCCGATAGGATAACAACGGGGAACCTTGTGGCAACACTACGAGTGAGTTCCACGCCTTTGGATCTTCTGCAATGGTGAGATTTGAGCCATTGCTCACGGCTTCTAACTCTGCCATTCCTAACAAGATATCAAAATTACCCGCTTGGCGAAATGCCTCGATGCTAATTTCATTTTCCATCCACATTCCATGCTCGTTGTTAGCTGTGGTCATCAATCGCCCAGTAAGCGCAACTTCAGGCAGCACTAACCAATCGGGATAAATAAGCGGCATCTCCTTTTCTTGCGCTGCTGATTTTTCTAACGATAGTTGATTGTTCGCTTCAACATTCGTCATCGCTTTCGCGACTTCTTCCTCGTATGCTTGATGTATTTCTTCTGCAGTCCAGGTTTGTCGGGCCGCTTCCTGTGGCACATTGAGTTGAACTAACAAAACATTAATGCCAAAGCATTCTTTGTTGCCACATATCGATAACTGCCTAACACCATAGAGGAACGCGGCGGTAACAAGCATCGCCGTGATGCCAAAATCTGGATGCGCACGTTTTTTTCCAAGTTGAGCCTCACCGTGCATACGTCGCCCTAACTGAACCAGCACTGCTTGCACCATCAACATCAAGCCAGAAAGACCAGCAACGCCGAATACATCCGCACACTGCGCCATGACAGCTTGATCATGCATTGCTACGCCGAGACCATTCCACCCAAAGCCCGTGAGCATCCAGCCGCGCAGCCATTCAGAAAATGCCCACAATGCCGCATTGCCGAACGCGTAACTAAGGGCGCGAAAAGATTGTCGCCACAAGCCACCAACCTCTGGTTGCAGCCAAGGATTTAGCCAGACCGCCGAGCACATCGCCCACAACGCCGGATAAAGCGCTAGATAACCAGCTAAGACAACTACACCCAACCAAGAAACGGAAGATAACCAAAAAAGATTGATCGCAAAAAATGTAAACCCAAACAAATAGCCTAACAAAAAACCATTTCGTTTGCGCTTAGGGCCCTTAATCGTCCACACAGCAATCATTAATGGCATCAGCGCTATCCATGCCATCACGCCCCAGTCAACCTGCGGGAAAGCTAAACTGAGAATAATTCCACCTGCAAAGGCGAGTAATATCTTACGTATCATGATGTTTTTGCTCGCCGATGATAAATCCAATCATGATCGTTGACCAAGATAATTCGGAAAAATGAGACTTTGCTGCTCTTTTTTCTCTTCATTTTGTCCGATGGCTGCTATGAACTTCGCAGCGTGAATGGCTGTGATAAAAATGCGAAACGACTTGATCACCTTTTGTTAAGGTGCTCTCTGTTCTGTATTTTCGCGCTTTTTTGCTTGCCCTCAATGGCACAGCGAAAATCTTATGCCGAAAAACAAGGCATCGAGGCTCTCTCCTCGCACCTTCCCGATGTCGCAGCATTGAGATTTCAAAATGCGTTGGAGCAAAAGAACAACACATCTATCGACATCGATCGCTTGCGCCTCTTACTAGCAGAATCGCTAATCCGCGCGGACCAAGCTGAAAAGGCATTACTGATCCTCAGCGAACCATCACTGGCCAGCTTGCCTGTTGCCATCTTTTGGCGCGCGCAAGCACTTGCCTCCCTTGGCAAATTCAAAGACGCAATTGCTTTGTTTGATCAAGCCATTGAGATCAAAAATTTTCCCTTTTATGCGGAAGCAATTCTCACTCGTTCACGTTTGTTATCATTGATTGGTAACCATCGTGATGCGATCGCAGGACTGAATTTACTCACACAAAGCAAATCACCCTACACCACACGCGCACAGTTAGATCAAACAGAACTTTTGCTTCTGACAGGGAAATTTGCCGATGCCCGCAAGGCTTTGCCACTTAGCAAAAACCTGAAAGGCCAAGAACAATTCGAAGCTAAATTGTTAGACGCGCAATTGCTGTTAGCGGAGGAACAACACTCAAAAGCGATCGATGCATTTACCTCATTGATCAAATCATTTCAGAACGCAGACGAACAATTACCGCAAGTGTTACACCCTGCTGCGATTGGCATTGCCAAAGCACGAGCTTCACTGAATCAAAAGACGGAAGCCACCGATGCTATACTCTCATTCATCCAAAACTATCCTGAATCAAACTATCTAATTCAGGCATTTTCCTTGCTGCAATTTCTTCTTTCCGAGCAGCCCGATCCGCAAGATCCTGTGCATAGCAGAATACTCGAACGGCTCGAACAATGGTCGCCAGAGAATTCGCAAAAACAAAACATCATGGTCCCTGAGTCGGCGGATACGATCGCAAGCATCGCTCCCATCGTCGCGACGTTTGATCACCCACAACTCCATGTGCAATCGCTCTACCTGCGCGCTATCTCTTTGCAAAGTAGCAAAGCCGCAGATCAATTGCTGCAACAACGTATGTTGATCACGCGGTTGCGTATCGAGCACCCAAATAACCCTCTCGCTCAGACTGGCCAGTTACTTTATGCGCGCTCGCTTTTTCAACAAAATCAAAATGACAAAGCTACCAATTTGTTAGAAAATATACTGGCCTACGAAAATCGTGGCACCACCCATCAACAAGCGCTTTTGCTGTTAGCAGCCGAGTTCTATCGAAATAATGACTTCATCAAATCAGCTCAGTATTTCACCAAAGCAGCGGAAGAACTGGCGCCAACCCCTAGAAGTTCTGCGCTCTACAATGCAGGGTTGTCTAACCTACAATCTGGCAACATAAAGGAATTCGATCTCATCATCAGCACTGGCACGGCAAAGCTAAAAGCCAGCTTGCAATTAGAGAAAGCACTCTACATAGCAAGTGAAACCCCCACCGCAGCACTTGCCTTGCTAGATCAGTTTTTGTTAGAAAACCCGAATCATCCGCGCATCGTAGAAGCCCACCTCGCGCTTGCTAAATGCGCACTACTGCAACAACCAGCCAATTTATCTCTCGCGATTGCACAATTGGATTCATTAGACGCCACTAATCCCTTTGCTGAAAAAACACTACTCACGCGAATTCAATACACTCTTGCCGCAAAGGATCTTCAGCAAACAATTTCTCTCACGAAAAAATTTCTCGAAGATTTTCCCGATTCACCACAGGTGCCAGCAACAACCCTCACTCTCGGCTCTGCTTTATACCAAAATGGCGACCTCAGCGAATCCTATGCTGTCTTGAAAAAGCTAGCAGGGACACATCCAGGTCAAGCATCCCCTGCATTATTGATAGCTGCGCGTGCCGCAGCTAGGACAGGAACACCGCAATCACTAGCTGATGCCATGACATTATTTGATCAAATTATCCAATCCGATTCAGGTCTTTCGGCCTACGCGACTTTGGAAAAAAATCGCACTCTGATTGACACCAAGACTCCCGTGAACTTGCAACGCGCAGTGAAAGATTTAACAGATTTATTTGCGAAAATAGAACCCGATTCTGAACTCTACAGTTCTGCAGGGATCATGCTGATGGAAGCTTTATACGCGACCGGAGGCTCTGACCCTACGCAATATTCAGCGGCATTACTCGTGCAAGAAAAGCTACTCAGCCAGGAGTCGATTTCGCCGATCAATAAAAATCGTATCAGCTATTTCCGTGGTCTCACATTAGAGCAACTCAAACGCCCCAATGAAGCGTTAGATGTCTATTATCAAGTCATTGAAAACGCCAGCAAAGAAGCCCCCACAGAGTGGAATTACATCGAGCGCTGCGGCTTCAATGCCATTGCCTTGTTAGAAAAAAATGCCCGCTGGGAATCAGCCATAGAACTAGCAAAAAAAGTCGCAAAGTTTCCCACCCCGCGCGCCAACGAAGCCGCAGAAAGAGCCAAAAATCTTGGCCTCGAACACATGATCTGGGAGGACTGAGATTGGGGAAATTAAAGCCCTTTATCGGTCACGGCTCCTTCGGAGGCACTGGTTACTAGCTTGGCGTATTTGGCTAAAACACCGAAACGATAACGTGGCTCTGGTTGAACCCAGGCTGCGCGGCGCGTTGCTAGCTCAGCTTCCGAAAGACTGACATCGATGCGGTTAGTCGCTGAGTCGATGATGATTTCGTCACCGTCCTGCAGGAGTGCAATGTTGCCGCCCACAAATGCTTCCGGGGTAATGTGACCTACGACAAATCCATGACTGCCACCAGAGAAACGCCCATCAGTAATGAGTGCTACATCTTTGCCTAGTCCAAGGCCCATGACGGCGCTGGTAGGTCCTAGCATTTCACGCATCCCAGGACCGCCTTTCGGCCCTTCCATACGGATCACGATGATATCACCTTTTTGAATTTTACGCGCTAAAATGGCTTTCATCGCATCGTCTTCTGATTCGAATACACGTGCTAAGCCCTTGAAGGATTCACCTTCTTTTCCTGAAATTTTTGCCACGGCACCATCTTGCGCAAGATTGCCGCGGAGAATGCGTAGGTGACTGTCTTTTTTGATCGGATTGTCCAATGAACGAATGATTTGTTGTCCTTCTGGATAATAGATTTTCGATTTTTCCAAATTCTCCCGCATGGTGCGACCAGTGACCGTCATACAATCTCCGTGGAGCAATCCAGCTTCTAACAACATCCGCATCAAAGGTATGGTGCCGCCGATGCGCACCAAATCTGCCATAACGTATTTTCCACTCGGTTTCAAATCTGCGAGCACGGGAACGTTAGCCCCGATGCGCGCGAAGTCATCAATGGTGATTTCAACACCCGCTGAATGAGCCATCGCTGGAATATGCAAACAGGCATTGGTAGAACCGCCGAGCGCGATCAGAACAGTGATGGCATTTTCAAATGCCTCCTTGGTCATAATATCGCGTGGCTTGATGCCTAGATGAATCAAATTCAGTACCGCAGCGCCGCCATCGAAACAATCGCGCATCTTGTCATCGCTAATCGCGGCCTGCGCAGAACTGTTTGGCAAACTCATACCCAGTGCCTCGATCGCACTAGCCATGGTGTTAGCGGTGTACATCCCGCCGCAGGAACCTGGGCCAGGAATGGCGCATTTCTCTACGGTTTCAAGCTCATCATCAGAGTATTCACCTCCAGCATGTTTACCCACGGCTTCAAAGACCGAAACGATATCGAGGTCTTTTTCTTCGCCTTTGATCGTAGCGCAACCGGGCAAAATCGTGCCGCCATAAACGAAAACTGATGGACGATTCATGCGGCCCATCGCCATCACACATCCTGGCATGTTTTTATCACAACCACCAATCGCCACAAAGCCATCCATGCCCTCGCAGCCGACTACGGTTTCGATCGAATCCGCGATGACTTCGCGCGATACGAGACTATATTTCATGCCCTCAGTGCCCATCGAAATACCATCTGAAATCGTAATGGTGTTAAAAATCACTGCTTTACCGCCCGCGGCATTGATGCCATTCGCTGATTCACGCGCCAGTTTGTCGATGTGAACATTACAAGGTGTCACTTCACTCCACGTGGAGGCAACGCCAATTTGCACTTTGGCAAAATCCTCTTTTTTAAAACCGACAGCATAAAGCATCGCACGACTCGGCGCGCGATCAGGACCGTCTAACATAGGGCTAGAAAACTTACGAAACTCAGAAGAATCACTCATGCGCGGGAAACTTCACTGATCTCAGGGAAAAGGTCAAGAACGCAGAGAAAATATGTCACGCGAATATGAAGATTATTCCATCACCACGCCACCAAGGATTTTTTTGCCACCCTCAGGGACGGCGATTGTATTGTCTTGATATATCTTTTCCTCAACGCCTTTTTCTAACATAAATCCAGGGCCTTGATTCGCTTCTAACTGATTTTCATTTACCACGGCATCTCCCGCTTTGGCAGCAATCACGATCCCGCCCATCGCATTTGCGACGATTCGGTTGTTATTGATCTCTCCTTTGCCTGATTGGCGAAGCACCAAGCCGTATTCGCGATTGCCACGCAGGGTATTGCCTTTGATCGAAATGACGGCATTGCTATCGATCAAAATGCCATTGCGACTATTTTCTTCACAACGATTATTTTCCAAAATAGCAGTCGCATTTTTCCAGACATCGATCCCCTGCTCGAAATTCCCAGTGCTCACAGAATCAATGATGTGAGCTTTTGTTTGGGCATCGAACACCGAGAGCCCATCCCAGCCATTGGCCTCGAACCGGCATTGTTTGATTTCAATTACGGCACCCTCCATCACGGCGAGACCGTGTCCCGCCGCCTCGCGGAAAACACATTGCGAGAAGGTGACTGCCGCGCCACGCGCTTGCACAGCCGGGAAACGTTCCAGAGCGTGATCAAAACTCGAATGTTTGAAAATCACCCCATCAACGCGTATCCCTTGCGCATTCGGACCGAAGGTCATCACGGCTCCTTGGTCAGCAGCGCACGATAGAATCACATCGCCAAATTTTGCTTCAATGGTAACGGCTAGATCAATTTGAAACGGCCCTTTATAGTCACCTTTATCTAACACAATGCGGTCATTCGCTTTGGCAGCTGCTACAGCCGCATTGATTGTAAGAAATTCCGCAGGCACCCTCAAGGTTCTCGCATAACTAGCTACGACTTGATAAAAAGACTCAATTTCAGCCTGATCGGGCGCTAATAGTTTTGCCTCAGTCATCCACGTGAGCACTTGTTGATCAAAAACACCTTTGTGCCGACTTTTCGCTTTGTCGAATAATAGCTGAGCTTTTGCCGTCTGTTCGACTTGTAATTTTCTGCCACTTTCCACTTCTTGTTTCAGAGTAATCGCGTCTTGCTGTTGTGGATTTACTTTGAGGATTAACTCGATTGAATCGAGCGCCTGCTGCCAATTTCGCTGTCTCATGGCATCACGCGCCACATTGAGCAGCCTTGTCCGTTCACCTTCAGATTGCATCAACGCGATTTTTTCACGCAAGGCTAACATTTCGTTGTTTACTGGAATTTTTTCTAACACCTTAGCAATGGCCGCTTTAGAATCATCCCAACGCATTGCCTCAAAGGCTGATTGCGCTTCACCAGTCCAATAGCCGATGTATTGTTCCTGTTCTTCTAACATTCCGGCTTCAATGCTGCGTTTTCCTTTCACCACAATCGGGCTATTCGGCTTCGCCAATTCGATTTGATCGTATAAATTGAGCGCATCATTCCACTGGCGCTTTGATACATGATCTGCGGCTTGCGATTCCCACTCGGCACATTGCAATTGCGATTTGCGATCTTCATAACGCAGCCATTGCTGGTAAGCAAAATAACCACAAACACCGAAAAATAAAACCACGGTTGACCACACCAACACACTACTTTTGCGCGACTTTTTAGTGCTTATGGTTTCTATCGGCACCTCCTCATCTCGAGCAGATGAAGTCGGCTGTTCCTCTGGCGTATCAGCCTCAGCGAGAGGTTTCATTTCTCGTTCTGCTAGAAGTTCTGCGGCCTCTTGTTCACGAAAAAATGCGAGCGCTTTATCAAACTCCATCAATCCCTCTTGATAGCGTTGCGATAGCGATTCTGTGGGCGCGCTGCGCACCAAATTCGCCATACCATCTCGCGCCGCCATGAATGCAAGCTGATGATCGCGCCAATCCTCTCCGGGACGCAATCCCAATACTAGCCTTGCCTGCTTTGCATCCATGCGCAGGAGTTGGTAGCAGCTTTTGCGCGATTGACCAATGTAGATTTTTAGAATATTCTGCAACGCCCCATGACACATGTTTTTGTTCATTACCATCTCCGCACCGGTGGGGTGAATCGCGTGCTGCACGCAGAAGCGGATTACTTTGCGCAACAGGACTATCCTTTTGCGATCCTATCCTCTGGTCTACCACCAAACGAAACATGGCCGTTTTTTCCTTCACTAGCGCTTGATTACAGCGGTGATCAGAAGCATGACCTAGCGGAGCTTTATCGCTGCTTTGAAAAAGTACGACAATCCATCGCTGAACCGATCATTTGGCATATTCACAACCCCACTCTCGGATGTCATCCTGTTTTCAGCAAGTGTTTGCATCAATTGTTTGAAACAAACGAACGATTGATTTTTCATATTCATGATTTTGCCGAGGATCATCGACCAAACAATCTCCGTGCGTTAGCTGACACAACCCATCTTTATCCTTTCACACAGTGCACTCATTACGTTGTCCTCAGTTCGCGCGATCGTGACATCTTGCTGCAGGCTGGATTGCCAGAGAGGCAAATCAGCATCATTCCCAATCCAGTAGTCCCCCATGCTCTCGCCGCATCTCAGCGATCAAAAGCACGCATTGTCTGTCCTGTGCGTGGCATTGACCGCAAAAATCTCGGCGAAATGGTCTTACTTGCAGCACTGGCTCCTTCCTGCGAATGGGCGACGACTCTCGCACCGGGAAAATCTTTACATCAAAAGAATTATCCTCATTGGAAACGATGGGCCCAGCAATGGAAAATTCCGATCGAATGGGAAATTGCGGAAAAAAATAACGCAATGAGTAATCTAACGGAAATCATCAGCGATTGCACACACATTCTCAGCACGTCTCAACAAGAAGGTTTTGGCATGTCATTTCTCGAATCCATCGCCTGGCAACGCCCAATGCTCGGGCGCGCCATTCCTCATATACAAAGAGATTTAGCGCAACAGGACATTTTCCACCCATTTCTTTACGATCGAATTTTTTCCGTGAAGAATCCCGCACTCGACTTCTGCCAGATGAGTTTATCGGCGCAAGAAGCCATGATCAAAGAAGCCATCGAAAAACCTGAAAACATCATGGTCGAGCAACAAGGGGAAATCACCCCAGCCGCTAGCTGGCTGCATGCGGCATTAGAAAATAGGCAAGCTGTTTCACTCGAAAGACTCAGTCACTATTCGCCGAGCTGCCATGGAGAAATGTTGCGACGTATTGATGAAATGCTGATGACTCAAGCAGCGTCACCGATCCGATATCTCAATGCAGATGTTGTTCGCAAAGCCTTTTCGCACGAAAATTCATCATTGCTAGATCAAGCATAAATATTCGTCGTTGTAATTCTTGCGTGCCCCATGCCAGACCGCTAGAGTGCACCTGTGCCTCACGCCCGTGTCTTAATCGACGGCCCATCCGAGCTTGTTTTTGATTATTCGTTTCCTGATGAACTTCCCGTTCTCCCAGGTTGCCGAGTTCGTGTACCATTGCGCAATCGCCCTGCAACAGGTACCGTTCTCTCGATCGCAGCCGCAGAAGATTTAGGCTTTGCGCTGCGCCCACTCACTGATTTGATCGACCCTTCACCACTGATCACCAAGGAGCTGTTGCAACTGGCTGAATGGATCGCACATTATTACGGATCTAGTATGGAATCAGTGATTCGTTCGCTACTACCTGAATCCGTTCGATCGGAGGAAAACTCCGCTAAGCTGCAAAAATTTGTGCATTTGGTCGAAATGCCAACGACTGAAAAATT
This sequence comes from Akkermansiaceae bacterium, assembly GCA_903878115.1. Classification (GTDB taxonomy): domain Bacteria; phylum Verrucomicrobiota; class Verrucomicrobiia; order Verrucomicrobiales; family Akkermansiaceae; genus UBA956. The sequence continues at coordinate 54,039 of CAIRGO010000278.1, forward strand.
GGCCAGTATTGAAAAAAAAGCTCCCAAGCAATACGCCATTCTTTTCCTACTTCAATCAGCATCCGATCAAAAAATGCTACTTAGCGAATTAGGACAAGGCGCGCATTCCTCGGCAAAAGCGCTAGAAAAAGCTGGCTTTGTAAGCATCGTCGAAGAAGAAATCAGACGCATCCCTGATGCCGATATGTTAGAGGAAATCATCGAGTCATTTCCACTCACTCTGAACGCCGAACAAAAAAATGCGTTAGATAAAATATGTGAGCACATCGACCAGCCAAGCAAACCGTCATTATTGCTAGGCGTGACGGGTTCAGGCAAAACGGAAGTTTACCTGCAAGCCGCTCGTTATGCACTGAATCAGAACAAATCCGTGCTAGTGTTAGTTCCCGAAATTTCACTCACTCCGCAAACGGTTAGGCGTTTCAAGGCCCGCTTTGCAGCGCTCAACGATCAAGTTGCCGTGCTCCACTCACACCTTTCCCAGGGCGAACGCTTCGATGAATGGCATCGCATTCGTCAAGGCAAAGCAAGCATCGTGATCGGTGCCCGTTCAGCTATTTTTGCCCCATTGCCAAATCTCGGATTGATACTAGTCGATGAGGAACATGAGAATTCTTACAAACAAGATTCGGTGCCACGTTACCACGGTCGTGACGTAGCCGTTCTTCGCGCTCATATCGAATCATGCGCGATCGTGCTCGGGTCTGCGACACCATCGCTTGAATCGTTTCAAAATTGCCTCGATGGCAAATATGAACTACTTCGATTGAACCAACGCGCCGATGCTCACTCGCTGCCGCTAGTGCGTGTGCTCGACATGCGACTGGAGCAACAAAAGCAAAAAAATTCTAATACGATTTTTTCCGATAAATTGCGCATCGCGTTAGAATCTCGTTTGGAAAAAGGCGAACAATCGATCCTATTTCTCAATCGACGTGGCTTTGCCCGCTCGTTGCAATGCCCAGCTTGTGGTGAAGTATGCCAGTGCCCACACTGCGCTGTTGCTCTCACTTATCATCGCACCGATGAGCGCCTGATCTGCCACGTCTGCGGGCACACCGCCATCGTGCCGCGCAAATGCCCTTCCTGCAAGGATCCAGCCATAGCTCTACAAGGATATGGCACCCAAAAAGTCGAAGACGTTCTCGCAAAATTATTGCCTAAGGCAAAATTTGCCCGCATCGATGCGGATGCCATGCGCAAAAAAAATTCCCTGCGCGATATCCTAAATGCCTTCAAAGCGAAGAAGCTCGATATCCTCATTGGCACTCAGATGATCGCCAAAGGATTGCATTTTCCTAACGTTACACTTGTCGGAATCCTTAATGCCGACATCGGCCTGCATGTGCCAGATTTTCGTGCGGCAGAGCGAACATTTCAATTGATTACCCAAGTAGCAGGTCGCGCTGGTCGCGGCGAACTAGAAGGAGAAGTGATCGTGCAAACCAGCACGCCCCATGCTCCCGCCATTCAATTTGCCCGACGCCATGACTTCGATGGCTTCGCTGAGCAAGAATTAGAATTTCGCAAAGAATTCCACTTCCCGCCCTACGGTCGCTGCGCCGTGCTGACAGTGCGCTCCACGCATGAGCGTCGTGCCGAATTCACGCTGCAAACACTACATCGCAGGCTGTGCGAAAATCAACCCAAAGGAATGCAAATCAGCGAACCACTGCCCAGTCCATTGACTCGCTCCCACGGACAATTCCGTTTTCAAATTACCCTGCGTTCGCCACAAGCAAGACCCTTGACCAATCATGTACAAGCAGTGTTGCAAAAAACGTCATTACCAGAAGACGTGATCGCCACGTTTGATATGGACGCCATCAATTTTTCCTAACAAAAAAGTAGCTCGATAACAATTCCCGCAGAACGTGAATTCACCGTCGCGCAAAAAATAGAACGTGATCGTCGTTCTATCACTGCGCACTCTCCCCACAAGCGCACCAACGGTGCAATGCTATAGCAGCCCAGCCCAACGGGCTGGGTAAAAACAGCGCCTCAGCAAAAATCAACGCGCCTCATTCATGGAGCTAGCAAAAACAACATTCTACAACATGCGAAATACCGTGCGTATATCAACCCTGCTATCCTTCTTACGAAAATTACGTAAAAACAAACTGGTATGCAATCGCGTGAGGCAAAGCCTTTTACGCGAAATACGATTCTGTAAAAAATCCTTGCAATAAAAAGAGAAATCGGCCATTTCTACTTCCGATATGCCTGTGTGATATAACACTCGGGGATCCTACTAATAAATACTGTTGGGCAATAAAATGAAATACGACTACCGTGCGATCATGGAGACCATTCGCGCAGCGGATTTCGCGGCGATGGAGGAGCTTGCCAAGTGTTGGGACGAGTTTCCGAGCGGCAAGGATGACTTCATCGGAAGGCACTGGATCACCAACGCTATCGACTGCGGTAGCGTAGAAGTCATATCGTGGATGCTTTCACATGGCGCGTCCGTCCCGATTGAAGTCGATGACGGTTATACAGTGCTCCACAGCGTGATTGAGCGCAGCAATGAAGACAAATATGAGATGATGAGTATTTTGATCGATGCGGGCGCTGACGTGAACGAGATCGGGATTCATGGATATGCTCCAGCCCATCATGCCGCTGTAAGGAATGATGTCGAATCTCTCAAGATCCTACACGAGCACGGAGCCGATTTTAGCCTCCGGACAAGCGTCGATGATTACGCGACACCGCTAGAAGAAGCCCGCTCCATGACCCAACGACGCCCCACTGATGCCATCTACTTTCTCCAGGCACTCGAAGAAGAAGCCCAACAAGTCATGGATGTCAACCGCCCATAAGCTATTAAATTTCAACTCAAACTCATCGCAATGACGCGGTGACATCACATCAAACGTTCGGTAAGAAATTGTGACGATACTATCCTTCAAGCTATGGATTAAACTTTGCGCTATTGGGCAACTGTTGTTTCTTGCCATATTCATTGGTTTCGTCTTCCCCAATTCGACGACCGCAAATGTGATATTTTTGACTGGAATCTCCCTATTAATTCCGCTTTGTGCTGTAGGTACCGTAATGGGGATCCTGCTTGCTATGAACCGTCTTTTCTTCAGATGCCCATTCTGTTCAACTAGCTCTCCAGTTGTAGCAGGTAATAACAAGCGTATCTGGATCGAGTGTCCTACATGTGGGCTAATTTCGGGAACATATTCAAGATTTCCACCGCTTACTTATC
>CAIRGO010000279.1 GCA_903878115.1 Akkermansiaceae bacterium
CACTCCACCCCGCTGTTTACCGACTTTCAAGCGGTGATGACGGTGATTTCGGCGTACCCGCAGTCCGATACTCGATCCCCGGCCTACACGTATTTGATAGGTCGCGCGGACAGCAATGCGCTGTCGACGGCCACGTTCGTCTATTTGCGGATCAGCCGGAACTCTTTGGCGTTGGGAAAATGTGTGGCCGGCACGTTCGCCACTCCGTGGGTTGAACAATCCACGACCAACCTTGTGGGTGACCAAATTTCGTTTCTGCTCGGGACGAATGCGTCGCAACGGAACTTCATTGTTGTGCAGAACGGGTTCGCGGTCATCAATCACACCGACACCACCAGCAGCGACTTCGGGGCAAGTTACCGCTATGTCGGTGTCGTGAATTCGTGCGGCGTCGATAACGCGGTAGCAAGTCGGCGGGCGCAGGTTGTTCCGGCTTCCCTGAATTTGTTTGCCGCTGCTGACCGTCAATCTTCCACCACCTAGATAGGACATCCATGATTGAGTTGGTGCGTAAACCGGTGCCGTTGCCAGCGTTTGAGCTGGTCGACCAGGCCGCCATGTTGGAGGCGTTGACGTTCCTCGCGGCCGAGGGTTGGCGGGGTGCGTTGTCACAGTCTGATGACGGCTGGCGTTTGGAAATGAACATTGATGAGCCGGTGCAGCAGGTTTCGGCTGGGGTGGGGGACTGGCTTGTCGTTGATGGCGGCGTGCGGTTGTTGTCTGGTGTTGAGGTTGAGGCTAGCTATGAGGAAGTGAACTGATGCCGTTGAAGAATGATTGGCAGAACGGTGACTTGTTCACCCCGGCCGCAGCCAACGACATGGCCAACGCTGTAAACAATTTTAACAGCCTTGTATTTGACGCCCGGGAATACGGTGTCATCGCTGACGGCGCTGAGCACAACAATGTGGCAAACCTGCTTGACTGCGTCGCGGCATGTGCTACGGCCGGCGGCGGAACGGTTCTTTTACCTGCTGGCACAATTGTTACTTCAGGAACCAACCTTGGAACAGTCACCGCAGACTCGGGTAACACCTACACCAACAACGGCGGCATCCCACTACCACAAGACACACCAATCACCATTGCCGGGCACGGCACTGGCGTCACCGTTCTGCGGCTGTCCACCGGATTTATTCGCGCCTTCGATTTTTGGGAAACCGGCGGTAGCTACTCTGATGTGACCCTTCGAGACTTCACCGTTGATCGCAACAACATTCTCGGTGTAAACATTGCTCCAGCAACCGCCGTGACCAGCGGGGTGACACTGACCGGTGGTGGAGTGTGGACAACGCTACCGGGGATTTCAGCGACAACATTTAGGAACGCTCAATCGGTTTATTTCTTGCCGTCTGGTGGCGGTACGGCCGCCGGCCAGCGATATGTGTGCCGCGTGAGTGGAAGCAACTTCCAAGTTCTCAACAACGCCTCAAATGTGACAGTCAATTCGGGGGACACCGTTCAGGCGTCCATAGTTGCCCACGTCATCGTCGGTAACTACTGCAACACATACCTTGCGGGCATCAACCAAGTCATCGACAAAGTCCTCGTAGAAAATGTTTCGGCCATTAACGTCGCAGAATCGGCTGGCCCGTCACTGGCAGGGAACGCTGCCAACCGCACTATTTGCATTCAGGTAAATGTCAGCCCCTCCGGTAGCCCTGCCACCGTCCCGCAGGTTACAAACTTCACGGCCCGCAACGTTCGAATGGAAGGCGGCGCCTACGGCATCGAGGTGGCTGGGTCCAATCCCAACACCTTCCTCGACAACATCTACTTCGCGGACTGCTATCACGACACCGGGGTAACACCGGTCAACAACTGGAACTCTTCCAACTTCATCATCGGGGGCAATGCCTGGGTTAACCGTGTCGGGGTTGTTCGGTGTATCGGCAAAAACTCTGGCGACGTTGCATTTGAGGTAAATCAGCCGTGGACCTGCTACGAGGTTGACTGCGTGTGGGAAGACTCATGGACTGGCGTTTACCGCACCTCGTTTGGGATACCTGCCCGCACTGCCGCCGGTCCTCCCACGACCACACTGAACAATGGCGGAACTTTGTCCTCCGGTGCATCAAGTTGCACGGTCACCGCACTCCCCGCTGATGTACAGCGCCAGGGCTTAGCCAAGATCGACAGCGAACTGATTTGGTACGAGGTC
>CAIRGO010000280.1 GCA_903878115.1 Akkermansiaceae bacterium
CACACTGATTTCAGGAAATCAAGCAACCATCGATGCGCACAATGCAAAATTGTTAGATGATCCGATGACGGGGACCTTGGGTGAACTTGGTTTTGGTACGCAGGTTCTGCCAGTCTCAGGTGCGGATATTCAGGATGAAAAGGTGCTTGGCACCTGCCACATGGCCACGGGACGTGATGACCATCTCGGCGGTGACATTTTGCCATCGATGTTTAAAAAACATGAAAACTCGACGCATGATGACATCCTCTTTGCACCACATAAAACTCCCAATTTTAATATCAGCCAGGTGCGCATGAAGCGTGGCGATCAGGAGGAGATTATCATCGAAAACTTCCGTCCCAGCCGCTATGTGATGAATGCTCTCACAGCAGAATCATAATTGATACTAAACTCATAGTAGTAAGAGAGAAATTCGTGCCATCATCTAACATTTACGAGTCACCACGGTTACTCGATGAATATCTTCTTTTTCATTATGCGAAAGAATCAGAGATCTTGCCCACGAGTGAAATTCCTTACCCCTCTGCGATGCGCGAGGCACTGGGCTTTACGCAGCGCACGGTAGGGCATTTCGACAACAAGCCTGTGGCGCATGGGCTCGACCTTGGATGTGCCGTGGGGGCATCGACATTTGCCATGGCAGAGAACTGTGCTGCTGTGATAGGGATAGATTTCTCCCATGCCTTCATCAACGCCGCTGATCGACTGCGTTGTGGCGAAGTCATTTCATTTCATCGCCATGATGAAGCGATGCTGCAGAAAATTCTTTCGACAAATGTGATCGCTACGGAATTGCGCGAAAAAGTAAATTTCGAGCAAGGTGACGCGATGAATCTACGTGCAGATCTCGGGGGATTTGACCGTGTTCATGCCGCAAATTTACTCTGTCGATTGACAAACCCTAACGATTTGTTAGAAAAATTTCCCTCGTTAGTTAAACTAGGTGGGGAGCTCATCATCGCCACGCCGTGCACGTGGTTACAAGAATTTACCCCGCCGCAACATTGGCCTGCACCTGATACTTTTTCTTGGCTACGGAAACAGTTAGAAAAAAATTTCACCTTAGAGCTTTCTACCCACGAGCCATTTCTGATTCGCGAGACGGCAAGGAAATTTCAGTGGTCGCTCTCGCAACTTACTAAGTGGAGAAGGCATGCATAAAAAAAGGGTTTCGCACTGCCATGCGAAACCCTCTCGTAAATTTTGCTAGTAAAGCGCTATTATTTTTTCGGCATGATTGGCGATTCGTAGCCTGAGACATCAGTAGGTTTTACCTGCTTCACAAAGCCCGCGAACGAAAACGTCGATGGCTGGTAAGGCCCCACGAAATCGATGTTGAGATCGGCTTTGATTTTATCTTCCATGCCCATGGTCCAGAGTGCTCCATTGATCACCATACGGCGATAATTTGCGTCTAACATATCTTCTGATGCCCCCTGGGTGCTGTGAAATACGCGTCCTTTTTTGCCGGAAGTAGAAGTGTATTCGCGCGTCCAAGTGCAAGGCATAGGTGGCTTGCTATCGACAACTTTCGAGCTGGGATCCATGGACTCCATCGGTTGGCTGTTAGCGATTACCGTGAAATCTGCTGCTGCTTCGCCGACATAACCACCAGCTTGCACGTAGGCATGATCATTGACTCCGCGCAGAATGGGGTTTTCTTTTTGCGCGGGGATCAGTTGAATTTGGGTGGCTTGTTTATGATTCGTCCCGTAATGCCCCACCCAAGTATTGCCGAGAATTTGATGGCCGAATCCCTTTTCATAACCAGCGACTTTTGAATCGAAGCTATATTTTGCCGTTGTTTTTTTGGCGTTAATTTTGAAAGCATGCGAGGAGGTGCGCAATCCGCAAACCGGACCACCGCGGTTAATGTAATCGATGATCGGTTGCATTTGTTCCTCGGATGGATCGAGAAAACGAGCGAAGATGAAAAATAAATCCGCATCCTTCAATGCTTCCATGCCCGGGATGTTCGATGATCCCGCTTCGATAAATCCATCTTTGTCTACGCCAAAAATCACTGTGCATTTGAAGCCGTGAGTTTTTGATAAAATACGTGCCAACGCAGGGCAAACCTCCTCGCTACGGTATTCGTGATCCGAGGCTAAAAATACAATATGCTTACCCTCGCCGATGCCCTTACCCCCAGGATAAACCACCTGAGCGGAAAGAAGCGAACAAGCCATCAAAGAAAAAACAGATAACATTCGTTTGGTCATAACGACATCATATTGGCTGTTTTTCAGAAGACGGCAATAGCAAAATTTATCAGGTTGCCACAGGGCGGTCAAGCCATGAAAATGAAGACCCTTGGGAGCGATTCATGCTTCACGCATGACGAGTGATGAGGTGTCCCCGAGGGCATACGGTTCCTGTTGGTGGCTCAACCCATGACTGCGCTGACGCTTGTCATGGGCTTTTATGAGTTGTCCCTACTTCGCCCAAGGGCTGCGAAGGACAAGCCGCAAGGGACAACAGAGCGATGGAAAATCCGCTGCCAACACGTCCCTCGGGGACGATTGATAAAAGCCCACGACAAGCACGCTGCGTGCGCCGTCGTGGGGTTACGTCCACCATCCTCTTCTTCGTCCCTTGGGGACGATTCATTCGTAAAAGATCATTGCGTGTCAACTTTTTCCCTAGCTTGATCGCCGTTGCTTATCACCCATTCACTGCGGCAAAACACTAACCAATTTTTGCAACCCTGCCAGCATGACGGCGCGAGGGCAGGCGAAGTTGAAGCGGATGTGGCCTTTGCTGCCGAAGAATGCGCCGTCGGAGACAAAGATCCGTGCTTCTTTTTCAAAATGCTGCGCAGGATTTTCCCAATCGTAGGCGCGACAATCGATCCATGTGAGATAGGTGGCTTGGTTGTGATTGACATTCAGGCGGGGCGCGTGGGCGGCGAGGAATTGATGCATCACGGCTTGATTTTCGGCAAGATACGCGAGCATTTCCTGACGCCATGGTTCGCCACTGCGGTAGGCGGCTTCGCAGGCATAATAGCCAAAGGTATTGATCTCCGATTGCGTATGACCGCGGGCAGCGACGAAGCGACGTTTCAATGAGTCGTTGGTAATCACCGCATAGGCAATACCAATGCCGGCGATGTTATAAGTCTTCGATGGCGATAGCAGGGTGATGATGCGATCATGAAAATTAGCAGGCAATGCATGACCACAGACGTGAGGCGTAGCGGTTTCATTGAAAATGATATCGCAGTGAATTTCATCAGAAATCATCACCAAGTCATGGCGTTCGCAAAAACCAGCGAGTTCAATCAATTCGGTGCGGGTGAAAACACGACCTAGCGGATTTTGCGGATTGCTGAGTAAAAATAGCCGGGTTTGCGGGGTGACCGCGGCTTCCATCGCAGCAAAATCGAAGGTCCATTGACCGTTGATTTTTCCATGAGGAATGCTGATCAGCTCGATGCTAGCGCCATCGTGGTGCACATTGAGAAATGGTGGGTAAGAGGGAGTGCAGGTCATGACGGCCTCACCTGGACGGCAAAATGCTTTGACTGCGAGCGATAGCGCCGGCACCAGACCTCCGAGCCAGACGATCGCATCGGCATCGACTTCTACCTGATGTCTTTTGGCAAGGTAGTCTCGCGTGACATCGATCAAGCCTTGGTGCGCCTGGGCATAGCCGAAAACACCGTGCTCGGCACGTTTGATAATCGCTTGCGTGATTTCAGGTGCGGTAAGGAAATCCATGTCGGCCACCCAAAAAGGATCGAGATCGGGACGGCGGTCGTATTTGATATTGCCGGTGCCACGGCGTGGAATGATGGTATCGAAGTCGTACATAACTGCTTGCACGCAGATCATGGTGTGCCAAAGCAAGTTTATCCAGTCTATTCTGTCCGATGAAAAATTGACATTTTTTTTTCTCTCGCCAAGTGAAGATGGCCTGAGTATTCTGAGTCCACGTGCGCGAGCACTTTTGTTATGCAACCGCAATTAAAACTCACTCGTACTTCTTCCAAGTTAGCGGATCGTCAAATGATGGTTGAGAATGCTCTCGCCGCGCAACACAAGAAAGAGTCGATACAATCGATGATCGTAGCATTGGTGATTGTGGCATTAATCGGTGCGATTCTGGCACTGATTGCTATTTTGCCATCATTTCGTGAAACACAAGTGATCGTTAGCTACACTCCAAAAGTGATCAAAGAAGAAGCGCCAGATCGTCCTGCTGATATGGCCAAAGGGATGAAGCCAAAGCCTGCAAGTTCTAGCTCTGGTATGGCGCGCGTGATCGCGGCAAATGTTGCGGCTTCGATATCGGTTCCTGTTCCTGAAAATGTGGATCCTACTCGTCCATTTGGTATCGACGATGATTTCAATGCTGGCTTTGGCGCGGGTGATGGCGACGGCGACGGCGGCGGTGGTAGTTCCTTCTTCGGCACCAAACGCAATGGAAAACGCGTTGTTTACATCGTCGATTTTTCCCTTTCCATGGAATCTGATTGTCCCGGTGGAACGCGTATTGCTCTTCTCAAAAAAGAACTAATCAATTCGATCTCGGGTCTATCGGAAAATATGAATTTTAACGTGATTTATTTTTCGCATCATGCATGGACGGATGAAACCCCAGGTCCGAATCAAGCGGATCAAGGATGGAATGGCTTGGGAACTGTGCCGATCGTTTCATGGAAACCTGCTTCAAAAGATGTCAAAAACGAAAGTATTGCCAAAGTCACTAGCACCGCTCCTCAGGGAAATACTGGTTGGTACGCGCCCTTGAAAATGGCGTTTTCGATGATTCCACCTCCCGATATTGTTTACTTACTCTCCGATGGAGAGGCGAATGATAGCAATATGGCAATGGATCAAATTGAAACCATGAATTCCACGGGTATTCCGATCGATACCATTGCCTTTGAACTACCGGGAACACCAGCGTATGAGCTAAGTGAAATTGCCAAAAAAACCGGCGGTAGTTTTGTTCTCTATTACGAAGGAAAACGGATCGGTGGCGAAGCTGCGAAAAAATTCACTGGCTCTGAATACGATAAATAATTGTTGTTTCAGAATCACTCACTGGACGCCATCGTCAGCACAATTTTTCCTAACGCTTTTCCAGATTCGATAAGTCCATGTGCGGCAGCCAGCGAGCTTGTCGATACGATACCCGCAGGCTGATGCATGGTGTGTTGAATTTTTCCTGCATCCACGAGCGCAGCGAGGTCTCGCAAAATTTCCCCTTGCCGATGCATGTCGGATGTTTGGTAGCGGGATCTGGCGAACATGAATTCCCAATGGATCGAAACACATTTCGCTTTTAATGGATCGCCTAAGCGCAATTCTTTCCTCGGTTCGACAATCAACAGCATGGCCCCCTGTGGCGCGATCCATTCGCCCATCTTCTCCCAATAAGCTTCCGTATTCACAAAATTGGCGATGTAGTCAAAGCTCACCGAGGCTACCATGTTTTGTGAATGATCGATCACTGCGTCTGCGCCCAAACGTCGGCACCAATCAGCCGATTCTTTGCGCGATGCGGTGGCGGTAACATGAAGACCTGCGAGCTTGGCGAGTTGGATAGCGATAGATCCCACCCCGCCGGCACCGCCGATGATCAAGAGCGATTTGCCAGAGCTCACTCGCATGCGATCATGCAGTCCTTCCCAAGCAGTCAGTGCCGTTAGGGGAAGTGAAGCTGCTTCTGCAAAGCTGAGTGATTTGGGCTTGTGGGCGATGATGCGATGGTCAACGCATTGAAACTCTGCATAACATCCAGGGCGGGAAATGTCGCCTGCGTAATAGACTTCGTCTCCAATCTGAAAACCTAACACATCTTTGCCGATCGCAGTGATGACTCCGCTGGCATCCCAACCGAGAATTTTTACGGGATCCTGCCAAGTGTGCTGCATGGCGCGTACTTTCGTATCCACGGGATTGATGGCAATGGCGCGGATCTGCACCAGCACATCGCGAGGTCCTGGTGTGGGTGTGGGCAGTTCTTCTTTAATAAAACAATCATCTGCCGTTACTTCAAGAAATTGTCTTACTCCATAAACATTCATCGCCGTCCATGATTCACATGAACGGCGATAGAGCAATGATCAATTTTCTGGAATGAGTAAAATCAATCCATGTCTTTCTTTTCCAAGGCAGCCTTCAGATGCGCCAAAAACTTCTCCGTACTAGGATGTTCTGAGGCAAAAAAACGATTGAACTCTTTGCCTTCTGAATTGAGTAAAATCACGGTAGGATATCCTGTGATTTTAAATTTCTCTGCGGTTGGTTGATTTTTTTTCGCCAATTCTTTGTCTGCTTTAGGGAAGTCCAGTTCCACAAGGATGTAGTCTTTCGATGCGGCATCAACGAATTCTTTTTTTGAGAAAACATTCTTGCGCATCATCATGCAAGGTGGGCACCAATCGGAACCGGTGAATTCTACAAGTATTGCTTTCTTTTCTTTTTTCGCCTGCTCCATGGCTTTGTCCAAGTCAGTGGACCAGCCCTCGAGTTCAGCGGAAGCAATGCCTACAACGGCAAGAGCGGAAACAACGGTAACGAACAATTTACGAAATGTTTTCATCGTCTGGTGAGCGAAAGCGTCGCAGAATTTTGTGTAAAAATATTCGCCAATGTCAATTTGCGATGACAATCTCCCCGCATGCAAGCACTCACACCATTGATCATCGCCACCCGCAATCCACATAAAACCATGGAAATTCGTGAAATGATTGCGACGCAATACGAGGTGCTCGATGCCACGAATTTTTCCGATTGGCCGGAAGTGGAGGAAACGGGTACGACATTTCTCGAAAACGCCACCCTGAAGGCCGTGGCGATTAGCCAGTGTGTCGATGGTATCGTGCTGGCCGATGATTCGGGATTGATCGTGGATGGGCTCGATGGTGCTCCTGGTGTGTGGTCATCTAGTTACGGCGGCGAAGAAGGCAATCATGCCAAAAACAATCAACGCTTGTTGTTAGAAATGACGGATGTGCCCGAAGCAAAACGCAGTGCTAGGTTTGCCTGCACCATGGTGTTGGCGCAGGGTGGTCGCGTATTGGCGGATTTTCAGGGGATGGTAGAAGGTCGTATTTTGCATGATCTATCCGGGGTGGAGGGCTTTGGTTACGATCCACTATTTGCTCCGCTCGGTTATGATCGGTCATTCGCGGAACTGGGCAGCGAAATCAAAAATACACTCAGTCATCGCGCCGCAGCATTGCAGCAAGTCATCGCTTGGCTTTCTTCTGGAAATCCTTTATAATCACCGCCTATGCGTATTGTGACATTTTTTTGCTTAGTAATTTTTTCTTTGTGCCAAAGCGCGTGCTTCCAAGTGAAAGCGAAAGAGCCTGTCGTCTATAAATTTGAACATGGACGCACAGCACTATTGCGTGATGGTCTCGCCTATGCTCCGAAAAACGCGCCAAAGGCTGTGATCAAGGCAATCGCTGCAGGCAATCGACTGCAGGGAAAACCATACAAATGGGGCGGTGGACATGCCTGTTTTAATGATACGGGCTATGATTGCTCGGGGACCTGCTCGTATGTGCTGCGCGAGGCTGGGTTGATCAATGGTTGCCTTACTTCGCGTGGATTTCTCGACTTTGGAAAACGTGGCGAAGGAAAATGGATCACGCTATATTCGCGTAACGGTCATGTTTTCATGACTGTCGCTGGACTGCGTTTAGATACTGGTGGTGATGGTTCACACTCGGGACCCAAGTGGAAGCCGTGGCGTCGTGGCGTGGGCGGTTATATCATGCGTCATCCATCTGGATACTAAACTCCGCGACGACTTCTGCGAGTGATCCCCAGATGCGGTCAGCTTGGGAGAAATCCAAGCAGTTAGTCACACGATTTGGCACCGCCCACACTGGCATCGATGCCGCATGGGCGGAAATCACGCCATTGAGTGAATCTTCGATCACTAAGCAATGAGCAGGATTGAGGGAAAATCTATGCGCGGCAGCAAGATAGAGATCAGGTGCTGGTTTGATGTGAGGTGCATCACCTCGACAAATCACATGGTCAAAATACCGAGTGAGATGCAGTTTGTCTAACCAGCCGTCCACCCAATGATGTGAGGAACTCGATACCACCGCGCAGGGGATTTGATGAGCCGTAAGCAAATCTAACAAATCAATCACGCCAGGCATGGCTCCCTCTTCCGATAACTCGGCGACGATTTCTTGTTGTCGCAGTTTGTCTAACATATTCCAATCGAATTGTTTTCCCGTCAATTCTTCCAAGTAGGTTTTCGGCGACCACGTGGCAAAATCACTGCCGATACAGCGGGTGTAGATCGATAGCGGCAATTCCTGTCCCTCATGGGTAAAGCAATTTTTCCATGACTGGTAGATCGCCCACTCGGTATCCACCAAGATGCCATCAAAATCAAATAATACCGCGCTGACGTTCTTCACTCGCTCCGTGTGCCAAGATATGTCGCCCTTGGCAAACAAAACATTTCTCGCGCTCTGGTCTTGCTAAATGAATCATCGGTGTTCAGAGTGCTGCTACGATCGATCGCAATGGAAAATCAACCTACCCATGACCAAAAGTCCTACCGCGAACAAATGAACGTGATGTGGATCTCGTTAGTCGTGGCATTTGTGCTGTTAGTTCTAAAAGTCTGGGCGGCAGAGGTGACAAATTCGTCGTCGCTCTATGCAGATGCCGCAGAGTCTGCGGTGCATTTCATCGCGGTTTGCATTGCGGTGCGTGCACTGCAATTGGCTCACAAACCTGCGGACGACGAGCACCACTTCGGGCATGATAAAGCAGCCTATCTTTCGGCGGGATTCGAAGGGGCGATGATCTCTACCGCTGCGCTGTTGATTTTCTATGAAGCGTCTCACCAATTCCACACGGGGGCAAAAATGGAAAGAATTGGCATCGGTGCCTCGATTGCTGGAGGTGCCGCATTCGTCAATGTGATTTTAGGACTAGCCTTGCTGCATATTGGTAAAAAACGTCAATCTCCGGTGCTGCGAGCGAATGGGCACCACGTGATGACAGATGTGTACACCAGCGTTGCGGTGTTGGTGGCATTAGCGCTGGTTCATTTCACGCAGTGGCATTGGTGGGATCCGCTCGTGGCGATTCTTGCTGCTGCTAACATTCTTTATACTGGCATTAAGTTGATCAAAGAAAGTCTCGGCGGGCTGATGGATGCTGCCGAGCCTCAGACGGAGGCGAAAATCCGCACTTTGTTAGATTCTCTCGTCACAGAGCATCCGTTTACGTATCACCACCTTCGCCATCGCCACTCGGGTCACACCCATTGGGTCGAGTTGCATCTGGTCGTTGAAGATGAAATGTCGGTGCTCCGCGCCCATGAAATCGCCACTTTGGTAGAGGAAAAAATTTCCGCACTGCTTGCTCCCTATGGTCGCATCATTACCCATCTAGAACCGCTTTCTGCGGAAGAGCATGATGAAGTGTGGGAAGGCCCGCGCATGCAGAGAAAAGAGTGATACTAATAATTTTGTTAATCGACCGATGCAACGAGAAGCCTGTCATCGAATCTTATTTGCTGCTGTAGCATCGATTCTCACCATCATCTATAGCGTTTATTTCTTCCAAGATCAGGCGCGTTGGTACCGCTTGTGGTATTATACTCCTGCTGCCGCCACGGCTGGCGCGGTCGTTTTTTCGCGAATCCGTGAGTTCCGCAGAGGATGGCGCGCGTGGTTGATTGACCTAACGATTGTAGTCATTTGTCTGTTGCGACCGCTCACCGGAGAACCACCAGTTTCAGGTCACGCATTATTTTCGATCTATGCCTTGCTCACCACTCATGATCGGGTCAGTCAAATACTAAGTGTATTTCTGTTAGGTGTTACTTGTTATGCGAAAATCGTTCTGTGGCATGGCGATGAGACTCTGTGGTCGGGATTATTGCTGGGCTTTCTTGCTGGCATGATTTGCAAGCGAGTGACTGCGAAGTTGTTAGTGAAATGATGCATGTGTTAGTTTTTCGCACTTGTGTGGTGGAGTTGGCAATTTGCTGAAATATATCTCTGAGTTTTTCGGTATATGCACTTTCAAATGATTTATGGACTCACGCGCTTTTGAAATGTTCGGCCTACCGCACTGCTCTGCTATGGCGGTGTCTGTGATTGCATCGATATACATGATACGGTTGAATCGCTCACCCGATGTATCGACTGAGCGCAAACATCGCGCCAATGTGATTCTTGGTGTGATCCTCGTCATTGCGGTCACCCTTGATCCTATTCTCACATGGCTGCGCTACCACCATTTGCCTGACGTGGCACCTCGACTTGTGCGCGAGACGGCACTCCCTCTTTACTTGTGCGATGTCGTTTCCTTGGTTCTCGCCTATGCTCTCATTACTAGGCGACAACGGTTTGCAGAAATTGGCTACCTCTGGGGTATTGCTGGCACTGTGCAAGGATTGATCACGCCAACCCTCTATTTCTCTTGGGACACGCCAGAATATTACGCTTTTTTCGCACAACATGGCGGTGTGCCCGTCGCCGCACTAGCACTCGCTTTTGGCACGCCGCTACGCCCGCAGTCGGGCGCTTTTAGACGCGCGATTTTCTGGAGTTGGGTTTATATATTGGTTGTTTATAGTTTGAACTGGTTGTTTAGCGCCAACTACGGATTCTTAAATGCGAAGCCTGCTGTGAACACTCTTTTCGATTACATGGGGCCATATCCTTATTATCTGATTACGCTCCAGCTCGTTGCTTTCACTTTTTACTTCTTGTTACTTCTCCCATTTCGTCGTGAAAAACTATATTTATAGTATTTATGGAGATTTCACACATTGTCCTCGACCCAATCGCATAATACATCTTCATTGATAACTACCATGAGTCAAAAATTCCGCCTCTTTCGTGCATGCGTGCTATTCGTTTCTCTTGTTTTTACCACGTCGTTGCGCGCGCAGGAGAAAAATCCCGATGACAAAACGCTGCGCGTCTTCATCTTCGCTGGCCAGTCGAACATGGTCGGCTCGGATTCTAAAGCAGCGGACATTGTAAAATTCCCGCCATTTGCCGGCTTGGATGAACCGCAAAAAAAGGTGAAGTTTTCCTACAGTATCGGGCGTGAAGAGATGAATAATTCTAACGGTTGGGTGGATCTTCAACCGGTGGATAATGTGGTCGGGCCAGAACTCAGTTTTGCGAGAAAAGTTTCGCAAGAAATCAAAGCTCCCATTGCGATCATTAAGTGCGCTTCGGGCGGTACTACCCTCGGTGCTGACTGGAATCCGGATGAGCCGAGTGGATTCAGTTTGTATCCATTAACATTGAAATTGATCCAATCGTCTTTGGCGGAATTGGACAAAAAAAGGATCCCCTATCGGATTGAGGGATTTATGTGGCATCAGGGCGAGAATGATATGTTCGATGAAAAATTTAAGGCGAACTACGGCGCAAACTTGCAGAATTTTCTCACGAAGTGGCGTCTTGATCTGAAGACTCCGAATTTGAAATTTTACATCGGTGAGCTGTGCACAAAATCGGTGTGGGGCATGGATAATCGCGACAACATGTATGCAATTCGTGCGGGGCAGAAATTCGTTACCACCAGTGATAAACTAGCAGAATATATTCCTACGTCGCACGATGCGATGGAAATTGGCGGTGGTGCAGGATTGCATTATCACTACGGCACGCTTGGTCAATTGGAGCATGGTGAAAACTATGCCGATGCCTACCTGCGAACGATTGGCATCAATACCACGGTTGCTCGTCCGTTCAAGGTTCGTCCTTTTCCGCAAGGAGCTCCAGTGAAATTATTTATCCTCGCGGGACATCGTAACATGGAAGGTGAGCGTGCCTTTACCGGCGATCTCAGTAAACTGAAGGGCTATGAATCTCTGGCGAACGATAATCAAAAAATTGCCTACAAATATAACATCGGTGGCGGCTTTAAAGTATCTAATGGCTGGGAGCCACTAGGGCCAGCGGGGTTCTATGGAACGTTTGGTCCCGAACTCAGTTTTGGAGCGACCTTGCAAAGCAAACCTCCCGGCAACATTGCCATCGCAAAATTCACCCATAGTGGTTCACAAATGAACGATTGGACACCTGAGGGCACGGAGGCCAAAGATCGCAATCTTTATCCGCAGTTCATCGCTTTTATCAAAGAGTCGATCAAGGAGCTTGAGGGGAAAGGCCAGAAAGTCGAGTTGGCAGGGATTTTTTATCACGTGGGGGAAAACGATATGGCGATGGGTGGTTACCGCAATCAAGCGGCAAAATGGTTGCAATCCACCGTGGCAAAAAGCCGAGAGGACTTATCTCTGCCGGGCTTGAAATGGTTTGTCAGTCAGCAGCCTCCGACGGATCAAGAGGGACTGAATAAAATCGATGTGACTTCAAACATCGCCGCTCTTGCTACCGATGATCCAAATTTTATCCATATCAAGGCGTTCGATCTGCCGAAACAGGATGCGGAATTGGTGATCACCACCGCGGGTATTGTAAAACTTGGTGAAGTCATCGCCCGCAGTTATCTTGAGCATAAGTGATCGTGGTCAAAATGAATGCGTTCTCGCTCATGTTGGTGCTGCTGTCTTTGGTTTCTTTTCGACCACTGCGCGCAGCCGAAAACACAACGAATATTCTGTTTATTTACGTGGAGGATCTTGGTTACTATACCAGTGAACGATCTGCCCGAGAAAGTAATGCCCAGATTGCAGGGCTCGCAACGCCACACATGGATAGTTTCGCCGCTCAGAGTGTAAATTTTACCCGAGCTTTTTGTGGGCAAAGTGTTTGTTCGCCTAGCAAGGGTGCGGTGTTATCGGGATTACTTCCTCATGCGAATGGGATTTGGCGCAATGTGCACAATGACCATCCTAAGCTCGGTGGACCGGATAAATGGATTCCTTTGCCGCAGCCACTGATTACGCAAAATGATCCAACTTTTCTTGCCGCAGGCGGCATGCATGAAGACATTCCAAATCTTATTCAGCGTCTCAAGGCTGGGGGAGTTTATTGCGCTTTATCTGGCAAACTACACGTCCAGCCCGCCCGGAATTTTCCCTATGATGCCTTCGTGAAAGATGATGATCTCGACTCTGTAATCAAAGCGGCCGGGACCAAGCCGTGGTTCTTTTGGTGCAATCCTGGTGCGACCCACGCCCCGTGGTGGCAGCATGTGAAAGGGAAACTCACCGATCCCAAAAATCGCAATTCAGCGCCGAAAGATGTGGACCCTGCGGCTCTGCACATGCCACGGTGGTTGCCGGATACTCCTGCGGCACGCATCGATCTCGCCCACTATTACTCTTGCGTGCGCACGGTCGATGAATTTCTTGGTATGATGTTAGCCAAGCTAGAAGCGAGTGGCCAAGCGGAGCGTACGATCGTGGTGTTCACGGGTGATCACGGGATAGGATACGCTCGTGGCAAAACGAGCATTTACCCTGCTGGCACCCATGTCCCATTGTTTATCAAAGGACCGGGAGTGAAAGTTGGGCGGACGATTGGCACCCCAGTTTCGCAGATGGATCTGAATCCTACTTTTTTGGAAGCATTCGGGCTGACCGCCATAAAAAATACTCACGCGAAGTCTCTCTGGCCGATTTTATCTGGAAAAGTTGATGCCGTGCCCGGTCGTCGCACGATCATGACCGAGACCAATAATAGCCTCATGTCGGCTCCGCCAAATAAGGGCGACGGAACGGCTGCACGCGCGGTGTGCGATGGGCGTTTTTATTTTATTCGTAATATCGTCCAACAAAAAACCACGCTGCCTGAGAGTCAAGCAATCAACATCGGCACTGGCAATGGCGAGTATGGCGACCCTGGGCCGCTTTATGCCATTGATCTGCACGACGAGGCCGTGCGGCATAAAAGCGATCAACCGCTTCCCTACGAACTGCTCAGGCAACTATGCATGGGCGATGCGCCACCTGAGGAGCTTTACGATCTCGATGCCGATCCTTGGGCCGTGAAAAATCTTATCAATGATCCCGCGCACGCTGCCACGCTCGGCCTGATGCGCAAGGAGTTCGCTGACTGGCAACAATTTTCCCATGACTCAGGAATCCATCCGAAACAAATTCCTCGTCGCACTAAAAAATAACTGATAATTCTCTTCTTGCACATATGAAAAAATCGATACTATTTATCGCCACATTCTTCTTCACCCAGTTGGTATTCTGTGAGGAAAACGCCAAGCCGAATGTGATCCTTATCTTATCCGATGATCAGGGCTTTACCGATTATGGATTCATGGGACACAAGATTGTCAAAACGCCAAATATCGACCGCATGGCATCGCAAAGCATGCTCTACACCCGCGGTTACGTCATGCCTGTGTGTTCGCCATCCCTGGCGATTTTACTAACGGGGAAAATGCCTCACGTGAATGGGATTACGGGAAATGATTTGAGTAAAAAAACTACGGGTGCAGAGAAGCCCAAAGGCCCTGGTGATCGCTCGCCGCTAGCACATCAACTATTAGGCAACTCGATGATTTTGCCCAAGGCTTTAACGGCGAATGGCTATCTAACATTTCAAAGCGGCAAGTTATGGAATGTCACGGCCACAGAGGTTGGCTTCACGACTGGTATGACCAATAAAGAAGGTCGCCATGGCGGTGATGGTCTCGATATTGGACGTAAAACAATGAAGCCGATGTTCGATTTTATGGACAACGCGCAATCTCAGAAAAAACCATTTTTCGTCTGGTATGCGCCGATGTTGCCACACCAACCGCACAATCCACCGCAGGAATTGTTAGCCCATTACCAAGGCAAAGGGCTAAGCGTTAAAGCGGCTACTTACTATGCGATGGTCGAGTGGTTTGATCAAACCTGCGGTCAACTCGATGACTATCTAACGAAAAATAAACTCGCCGATAATACTGTGATCATCTACATGGCCGATAACGGATGGGACGCAGAAGAGGGCAATCGCGCCAAACTTTCCCCCTACGAACTAGGCATCCGTACACCGATGTTTGTGCGCTGGCCGAAAAAGGTAAAACCAATGCGCGATGAGGAAACACTCGCCTCGATCATCGACTTCGTGCCGACGGTGCTCAACGCATGCGGCATGAAAGTCCCCAGCGATCTTCCTGGGATTGATCTAACAAATCGCCAAGCAATGACCGCTCGGAAATCTGTCTTCGTCGAATCCTACACCCACGACATCGCCGCCCTCGGTCAGCCTGAAAAAAGCCTAGTAGCACGAGTCGTCATCAACGGTTGGTCGAAGCTGCTCATTCCCGGACAAGTCAACCTCGATAAAACTTTCTCATCTTCCCCATCAGCCATCGAGTTATTTGATCTGAAATCTGACCCGATGGAAAAAAACGATCTTTCAGCCAAGAATCCAGAGGAAGTCACGCGACTCAAAGCTCTGCAAAATGCTCAATGGGATGCGCAGAAAAAATGAGGATACAATTTTAGATTTAACAACGAGTGATTGCAGCGAGAACCGTTGCCAAACATGATGCCATCCTATTTCCACACCAATACTCCGCTCAGTGCTAGCGCCGAGGTCATGTTTGCTTTCCATAGCGATCCCGCAAATCTAACACAAGTCATGCCTCCTACCTTGACGTTGGTTTGCTTGAAAACTGATGGCCCCGCACAAGAGGGACGTCTTATTGAGTTGCATTGCCGAGATTGGGGTATCATCCCGATGCACTGGACGTGTCGCTGGAAGACCGTGCAAGCGCCGAATCTGTTAGTGGATGAGATGGTGAAAGGCCCGTTCGCTGTTTTTATACACGAACATCGATTTGAAAAACAAGCAGCAGACAGTTGCGTTATGCATGATGCCATCACTTACCAATGGGGACGATCCTGGTGGGGGAAACTTGTTTCTGCGACTGCGGTGAAAATTTATCTGATCATACTTTTCAAGTACCGGCACTACCGCACACGCAAATGGGCGCAATCAGTGAAATAGAAAACTGTTGCCGTTCAAATGACGAATCAGCAAATTAGCAGCAGGGAACGCGTGTTCGGCCGTTTTTGCATCAATATCCCAAACTTGACAGGTTCTCCCACATCGCTAGGATTCGCCTCCCGCTATGAAGCAAAGTTCTATTTCTAAGTATCGTCCATTTCCGCCGGTTGAGTTGCCGGATCGGACGTGGCCTGATCAATCGATCACTCAAGCACCGATTTGGTGCTCGGTGGATCTACGCGATGGCAATCAAGCATTGCCGACCCCGATGTCGATTGATGAAAAACTAGAATACTTTGATTTGCTCGTACGGGTGGGATTTACTCAAATTGAGGTCGGTTTCCCTTCGGCTTCTGACACCGAATTTCTTTTTGTGCGTCGATTGATCGAAGAAAATCGCATTCCAGAAAATGTTGCCATCCAGGTGTTGGTGCAAGCACGTGAGCATTTGATCGAGAAAAGTTACGCCAGTCTTAAAGGGGCTAAGCAGGCGATTGTACATTTATACAATCCTACCAGCACGCTGCAACGGCGGATTACTTTTGGCAATGCTTCGCGCGAGGATACGAAAGCGATTGCGATTCAAGGGGCAACATGGGTCGCCGAGTATGCCGCGCGTGCGCCGGAAACAAATTGGACTTTTCAGTATTCGCCCGAGAGTTTTAGCGATACCGAACTGGATTTCGCACTCGAATGTTGTCACGCGGTGATGGATGTTTGGAAGCCGACACCAGAGAAAAAAATCATTCTCAATCTGCCTAACACCGTGGAATGGTGCTTGCCGAATGTGCACGCCGATCAGATTGAATGGATGTGTCGAAACATTCGCCAACGCGATAGTGTGATCATTTCGCTGCACACGCACAATGATCGCGGCACTGGCACTGCCGCCACCGAGCTTGGCTTGCTGGCCGGTGCGGATCGGGTGGAGGGCACCTTGTTTGGCAATGGCGAACGCACAGGCAATCTGGATATTGTCACCGTGGCATTGAATATGAATAGCCACGGCATTGCTACGGGGCTTGATTTTTCTGATCTCGCCTCGGTGAGAAATGTGTATGAACGTTGCTGCCGATTGATCGTGCCCGAGCGCCAACCTTATGCGGGTGAGTTGGTGTTCACCGCTTTCTCTGGCTCGCATCAAGACGCGATTAAAAAAGGTCTCGATGTGCGCACGAAAGAAACCGCGACAAACGATTACGTGCCATGGGGTGTGCCCTATCTCACCATCGATCCGCAAGACATCGGTCGTAGTTATGAAGCGATCATTCGCATCAATTCGCAATCGGGCAAAGGTGGTGTGGCTTACATTCTCGATCGTGAACACGGACTCGATTTGCCGAAAACCATGCATCCACAGGTGGGCAAATTTATTTACGACCTTGCAGATCGACTTGGCAGGGAAATGTCCGCTGATGAAATTGGCGAGGCATTTCACCAACATTTTGCCAATCTTTCGCGCCCCTTGGAAGTCACTGACTATGACCTCAACCATCATACCAGTGAGCGTGGACAGGTGGAGTGCACCACCACGATTATTTACCAAGACGAGGAGAGAAAAATCAGCGGTCGCGGCAATGGCCCGATCAATGCGTTTGTCAATGCGCTAGAAGGGATTGGTCTGAAGGACTTCAAAGTCACGGATTACCGCTCTCATGCGGTGCGGGGTGGCTCTGATGCCAGTGCGGCGGCTTATGTGCAATTGCAAGCGGATGACGGGCGTTTGCTGTGGGGCGCAGGCATTGATCCTTCGATCGAAATGGCTGGTCTGCGAGCTTTGGTAAGCGCATGGAATCTGTTGCATGATTGAAAAAATACACTCAAGGGTTGACGAAACAAGAACTACGAGTAGAGGTATGGGCGTATGAGTGATAAAGAACGAACACCAGAAGCAGATGCGGAGACTGACGAAGTCCTCGACGCATGTGAACTAGAGACCGGCGATCAAGCGCAGGCCATGGCAGAAGAAGTAGCGCGTTGGCGTGAGTTAGCGGTTCGAACCGCAGCAGATTTTGATAATTTTCGCAAACGTGTGGCTCGTGAGCGCGAAGAAGCGGTTCGTTACGGAACGCAGGATATGTTAGAGCAATTATTGCCTATTTTTGACAATTTTGAAATGGGCATGCAAGCAGCCTCTAACGAGTCTGGCTCGATGATTTACATCGGCATGGATATGGTGCGGAAACAATTTGCTGATTTTCTATCGCAACAAGGCGTGGAAGAAGTCGCGGCATTGAATGTCCCCTTCGATCCCAATATGCACGAGGCGATTAGCGAAGAATTCAGTGATACGATCGCGCCGGGCAATACACTGCGCGTCACACGTCGTGGATTTCGTTTAAAAGATCGACTCTTGCGCCCAGCAAATGTCATTGTAGCAAAAGCAACGGAAAAGTAATTTCATGGCGAACAAACGAGACTATTATGAAGTGTTAGGCGTTGCAAAAAATGCCGGCGCAGACGAAATCAAGAAGGCTTATCGCAAATTAGCGATGCAATTCCACCCTGATAAAAATCAAGGTGACAAAGCAGCAGAAGAAAAATTCAAAGAGTTAGGTGAAGCCTATGATGTGATTAGCGACGCCGACAAGCGTGCTGCCTACGATCGATATGGGCATCAAGCATTTGCCGGTGGCAATGGTGGTGGCGGCGGTGGCGGCGGCTTCCATGACCCGATGGATCTTTTCCGCGAAGTCTTTGGTGGTGCCTTCGGTGGCGGTTTTGAAGACATGTTTGGCGGAGGTGGTGGTCGTAAAAAAAGCGCTAAACAACGTGGTAGTGATTTGCGCTACGATTTAGAAATTTCTCTCGAAGAAGCGGCAAAAGGAGTAGAGAAAGAATTACTCATCGAGCGCTCCGTGGGCTGCGCAACCTGCAATAGCAGCGGTTCGAAAAGCGGCACCGGCACGAAGAAATGCAACACTTGTGGCGGTCGTGGCGTAGTCACTCGATCGGCGGGGATTTTCGTGCAACAAAGTGAGTGCCCATCGTGCCATGGCACAGGCGAACTGATTTCTGACCCGTGCGATAGTTGCCGTGGTGAAGGAAGAGTGCAAAAAGAAACTAGCCTCAAAATACGTATCCCTGCAGGAGTCGATACGGGCAATCGTCTGCGCTCTTCGGGCAATGGCGATGGCGGACTGCGCGGCGGTCCGGCAGGGGATCTGTATGTCTTTTTGATCATCAAAAAACACGATGTGTTCGAGCGCGAAGGAAACGATTTGTTTTGTGATATTCCGGTCTCATTTGCTACTGCAACATTGGGCGGTGAAAAAAAAGTGCCTACGCTCGGTGGTAACTCTTCGATCAAAATCCCTGCGGGAACGCAGGGCGGCACGGTATTTCGCCTCAAGGAAAAAGGCATGCCAAATCTCAGCGGTGGTCGCAGTGGCGATCTTCACGTTACCATCCAAGTAGAAATTCCTACGAAGCTTAACACGGAGCAGCAAGATAAATTGCGGGCGTTTGCGGAATCCATCGGCGAGAAAAATAGCCCGATGGAGGAATCATTTTTTGCGAAGGCAAAACGATTTTTAGATTTGTGAATCATTTCTAACATTTTTCATCATGGCTCGATTTTTCCTCTCTGCGGATTCCTGGACACAGGGTTCCACACTCGACGAGGAGCAATCGCGCCATTGCTCGCAGGTGTTGCGAAAGCAAGCGGGTGATCCTGTCACAGTGTTTGATGGTCTGGGGCGTTTTGCCCAAGCGAGGATCACAGCAGTGAAAAAAAACGCTGTGTTATTGGAGATCGGTGAAATTCAATACGCAGAGAAATCCACGCCTGAGATCATTTTAGCACAAGCTATTCCCAAGGGGAAAACCATGGATTGGATCGTGGAAAAAGCCGTAGAGTTGGGAGTGAGTCGCATCATCCCTCTGATTACTCGCTACACCGTCGTCAAATATGATGCTAGCGAGGCTCCGCGCAAAGCCGAAAAGTGGCAGAAGATCGCGATGGAAGCTTGCAAACAGTGCGGTCAAAATTGGATGCCAATCGTGGAAACTCCTATCGACTGGAACTACTACATCAATCGTAGTAATGATGGATTAAAAATTATTGCATCTCTCGCTGACGGAGCAACTTCACTGCGAGAATTGTTAGAAAAAAATTTCACCCCACAACAAGCTACGATTTTGATCGGCCCAGAAGGTGATTTCACCAGCGAAGAAACCGCAGCAGCGATTAACCAAGGATTTCATCCCGTGACACTCGGCGATATTGTCCTGCGAACAGAGACAGCTTCCTTGTTTTGTTTGGCGGTGGTGCGTTGTCGTTATTTATGAATTCCTCAGCGCTGCGCTTTGGGCGTGGCGAGAAACGCTGCCATTTTATCTAACGACATGGTGTTGACCACATCTTCTTTACGCAGCCAACCTTTGCGCGCTTGAATGGCTCCGTAATGAAGGAACTGTAGTTGATCTGCGTGATGCGCGTCAGGATTGATCGAGCATAACACTCCCTTGTCACGTGCACGGTGCCACCAACGCCAATCCATATCGAGTCGCTTGGGATTGCAATTGAGCTCGATAATCGTCCGAGTAGCCGCGGCGGCATCGATGATTTTTGCATGATTCACCGCGTAACCATTGCGTTTTAGTAGCAATCTACCAGTGAGATGGCCGATCATGGTTACGTGTGGATTCTCCATCGCGCGGATTATACGCGCTGTCATCTCCTCTTCACTCAAAGTAAATGAGGCATGAACGGACGCCACGCAGTAATCGAGTTGCGCCAGTATCTCGTCAGAAAAATCAAGAGTTCCATCTTTTAAAATATCGACTTCCGATCCTGCAAATAATCGGAATGGCGTATATTCGACATTAAGCGCACGGATTTTTTCCACCTGTCTCAGTAAGCGATCTTCATGAAGACCATTGGCCTGAAACGATGATTTCGAGTGATCGGCGATTCCCAAATATTGTAAGCCCGCGTCCATCGCTGCTGCTGCCATTTCTTCTAATAAATTTTTCCCGTCCGATTCGGTGGTGTGGTTGTGAAACGTGCCGCGCAGGTTAGCTAGTTCGATCAAGCGTGGCAATTCCTGTTTGCTCGCCGCTTCTAATTCACCGCGATTTTCACGCAGTTCTGGTGGCACAAATTGCAGTCCAAGAGCCGTATAAATATCGCGCTCTTCATGAACGATGGGCAACGGTTCCGCATCATCGCGAACTTGCGTGAAGGCATATTCATTGAGCGACCAGCCTTTTTGCAAGGCTAGTTGTCGCAGTGCGACATTGTGCTCTTTCGAACCAGTGAAATATTGCAAAGCGAAAGGAAATTGTGTGTTCGCTACCGCGCGCATGTCGCATTGAAGACCGTCCGCGAGCATGACCGATGCTTTGGTGTCTCCCTGCGCTAGAATTTGCTCGATACCTGGGAAAGTGACAAAAAATTTCGTTAGATCAGCAGGAAAAGATGTGGCCACCAGAAAATCAAGATCGCCCACTGTTTCTTTACCGCGTCGATATGATCCACACACTGATACTTGATGAACATCTGGATGTTCGCGCAGCAAGTGGGTGAAATGTGCGACGATGGACGCGACTGCGCTGAGGCGAAACACGCCAGCGGATTGTTCGCGTTGAGCGATTGATAGCAGAATGTTCTCTTGCGTCTTTTTTCCGAAACCTGCCAAATCAGCGATTTTTCCTTCGGTGCATGCTTTTTTTAAATCCTCGATGGAATTAATTCCGAGATCACGATGTAAGATTTTAACTTTTTTGGGACCTAGCCCTTGAAGGTCGAATATGGCAAACAATGTCGATGGAAATTCGGCGCGCAATTTTTCATAGAACTCTAATTTTCCAGTTGTCACGAGCTCGTGCAACTTTTCTTGCAATGCTTCACCGATACCTTTGATTCCTTTTAATTGCTGATCCCTAGCCAACTGGATGATGTCGTCAGGATAATTGCTTACCGTTTCTGCCCCGCCGCGGTAGGCTTTGATTTTGAAAGGATTCTCGTCCTTTAATTCTAACAATAAAGCGATTTCCTCTAGGATTCTGCATATTTCCTCACGCGACATAGCGAGATAATAATGTGATCGATGAAAAAGAAAAGTCTGATCTCAAATTGCCAATTTTCCTGTCGAGTCTCCGACGCGCTCCGCGTTCACACCCATTCGATCGAGTAGCGAAAGGTGCAAATTGGTCATCGGGGTATTGTCGTCAGCTTGCCATAATCTACCCGTTTTCAAGCTGCCATTTCCATGACCTGCAAGAATGAGGGGAAGATCTTCATGGTTATGGCGATCACCGTCGCTAATGCCGCTGCCAAATACAATCATGGAATGATCCAACAAATTACCATTGCCCTCACGGGTGTTTTTTAGTTTATCCAGAAATCGTGCAAATTCAGCTGCGTAGTAGCGATCAATTTTCGCGATCAATTCCAAACGCCGCGCATCACGTTGGTGATGAGAAATGTTATGATGCGCTTCATTCACACCAATCTCAGGGAAAGTTCTGTTAGAGCCATCGTGAGCTAGGAGGAAAGTCGATACTCTCGTAGTGTCAGTCTGGAAAGCAACGGTCATTAAATCGAACATTGTGCGAATGTGCTCCTGATACGTCTCCGGAACGCCATTTGGTTTATCAATTTCAGGAACCGATTTGCGATGTTTTTCCGCCATTTCGATGCGTTGTTCAATTTCGCGAACCGCGGTAAAATATTCATCAAGTTTATTTCGATCGGCCCCGCTAGCTCGATTTTGCAAGCGTTTTGTGTCCTCCATAACGAAGTCCAACACAGATTGTTTACGTTGCTGACGTTCTAGGTTACCCTTGCCATCGGCAGACCCAAAAAGTGCCTCGAATACGGCGCGCGGATCGCGCATCGGTGGAGCAGGTGTGGTTTCTGAACGCCAAGCGAGATTGTATTGGTAAGCGCAAGAGTATCCAGAATCGCAATTCCCCGAGCGCCTAGGTTCGTCGGTAGAAAGCTCTAGCGAAGGTAAACGTGTCGTCTGTCCTAATTGTTTGGCGACTAGTTGATCTGCGGAAACGCCGATGCGAATGTCTGCGCCAGCTGTTTTGCGAGCTTGGCATCCGGTGAGAAATGTGGCATTGGCCCGAGCATGATCTCCAGGACCGTCACCATTGGCGCGTGCTTTATCAAGGGCTAGACCACGAATAATTTGCAAGTGATCTCGCAGGCCTTCCAGTGGTTCTAGTGATGGCGAAAGTTTATAATTTGTGCCAGATCCCTGAGGGAACCACATCTTGGTGTTAACCCCATTCGGTAAGTAAATGTATGCCAAGCGCAGTGGCGCCGCCGCCGTGCCAACCGCTGCCGCGCGAAGCGGTTGCAGCAATGGCAGCGCAATCGTCGATGCCAAGCTTTTCAAAAACATTCTGCGCGTGTTCATATTGCTTTTGGTAATACGCACTAGGTTGGAGTATTTGTCAAAAATATTCCATCAATTCAGGCGTGAGCTGGCAAACTAAGACAATTGTCAGAATCAATTCTTGATCAATCGATCAAGTTAGGATTGCCTTGATGCATGGATCAATCTCTCACACTGCTCGGCAATTCACAGACTTCGTGGCCGTCCTCTCCGACCGAGGCGACTCTGGAAACATTTCCGAATCGTGCCCCGCAGAATCACTACTGGGTTCATCTAGACTTCCCGGAGTTCTCCTCGCTATGTCCCGTCACAGGTCAACCCGATACCGCGCGCATCCAAATCCGTTATATTCCTAGTGAAACTTGCATCGAGACAAAGTCCCTAAAATTTTATCTCACATCATTTCGGAATTTCCAGGCATTCAACGAAGAAATCGTGAATCGAATTCTCCAAGACGTGTTAGCGGCCTGTCAACCAAAAGAAATGATCGTGCGCGGTGATTTCTCACCACGTGGCGGCATTAGCCTCACTGCTCAGGCAAGTTATCCTGACGCTCGGCATGTTGCTTTGACCATAGAGTGAATCGTTGATCATTTCTCCCAGCGTCACTTATTGGATTTCTCTTTGTCTCATTTTCCTGCTTGCGATCGTGGCATTTGCGAGTAATCTCCGCGCGTAACATGCACGCATTCTCTTATAAAAACGGACAACTTCACTGCGAAGACGTTGCTTTGCAAGGTCTCGCTGACACTTACGGCACTCCTACGTATGTCTATTCGGCGAATACCATTCTTGATCATTTTCGTCGTCTGCACCTTGCGCTAGGCGACTTGGATCATGAAATCGCCTTCGCCGTTAAAGCGAATTCAAATCTTTCGGTGTTGCGAATTTTGGCGGACGAAGGTGCGGGGTTTGATATTGTTTCCGGCGGCGAGCTTTTCCGAGTGATCAAAGCGGGAGGAAATCCCCAGCAATGCACGTTTGCCGGTGTTGGCAAAACGCGCGAGGAAATCATTTATGCCCTGCAACATCAGATCTATTCGTTCAATGTCGAATCAGAATCGGAACTACGTTACCTTAACGAAGTCGCCGGCGAGCTTGGAGTGATCGCCCCTGCTGCAGTCCGTGTGAATCCTAACATTGATGCCAAAACCCACAAATACATTTCCACTGGCAAATCAGAAAATAAATTTGGTATCGATTTCGAGGCAATCATTGATCTTTATGATCGTGCGTCGCGTGAGTTGCCTAACATTCGTCTGCGTGGCTTGCAAATGCACATTGGTTCACAATTGACTTCGGTGAAGCCATTCATGGAAGCTGTTGAAAAAGTAAAACCATTGGCGCTAGCGCTGAAGGAAAAACACAACATTGAGTTTTGGTCGATCGGTGGCGGTATAGGCATTGTTTATCATGATTCACTGGCCTCTGGTGCTGTCTCATGGTGGGATGGGCAAGATGCGGAAAGTAAGCCGTTGACGATCGAAGAATACGGCGCTGCGGTGGTGCCGCTACTGCAGGATGTTGGTCTGAAAATATTGTTAGAGCCAGGACGTTACATTGTTGGCAATGCTGGTGTGCTATTGACAAAATGTCTTTATGAAAAAAAGGGTAGTGCCAAGACCTTTAAAATTGTCGATGCTGGGATGAACGATTTGATTCGTCCTGCTTTGTATGAAGGTCATCATGAGATTGCGCCGTTGCAAGAGCATAAAGGTGATCTCGTGAAGGCTGATGTGGTGGGCCCCATCTGCGAGAGTGGCGATTTCTTTTGCCAAGATCGGGAAATGCCAGACTTTCAACCGGGAGAAAGCATCGCTTTACTCTCTGCGGGTGCTTATGGATTTGTGATGGCTAGCAATTATAATTCCCGGCCGCTGCCTGCGGAAATACTTGTCGATGGTGCCACGCATCGCGTTGTGAGGAAACGTCAAACCTTAGAGGATATTATCGCCGGGGAGTAAATGACTCATGCGAGATTGCTTAGTTGAGAAATCGTTGCCTTCACAAGCAGATCAAAGCCAGTGAAAGAGCCTTCGGCAAAATTACTGGCACTAAAGTAACGCGGAACTGCCGTTGTTTGCAGATCTAACAATTCATCCCATTGTTGTACGATTTGTGGCGAGGCGAGTTCTGCACGATGATACTGAAACATCATCGGCACATCGCGAATATCGAGGCCGCGTTTTTGCAGCGCATCGGCTGTTTTGATCATGGCCTCTAGGCTATCCTGTATGCGTGTAGGGTTAATATCGATCATCATCAATACCGCATCGGCATTGCTGAGTAACATTTCATATATTCCCCCGTATTGCACTTTTCCGGTTAACGTATGAACACTCAGATCATAAGGTTCTTCTTCGGCATTGTTCGCGGGAACAACATAGTCAAGAGGTAATACATCTAACCAGCCGACCTTGTAATCACGCAGCTGTGCTTGCGGATTGCTGGAGCGAGTGCTCTAGTAAACTCAGCCTTGCCACAATTCGCAGGGCCTGCAATCACCATTTTTAATATGACGGTCGCGTCCCGTTTTAGGGTGTCGCTTCATGGAGTGAGATTCAAGATCAGGCCATCTTCTCGAGTTCACGAGCGACAATCATGATTGCTTCTTTTACACCAGGAGCAAAACCGCCGTCAGTTTGTATGGCAAGCATGGTATTTCCATCGCGCACAAATTCGATCGGTGCATTACCGCTATACAAGCGGATATTTCCTCCGTCAAATCCCAGTGAAGAAAGAGTATATTTTAAATTTTCTAACGCCGAGACATCTCCTGTGCCAATGCGTGCCACATGCTTGATACCCGGAAGGGCGCGTGTGCGTTGTAAAATTTCTTCTCCACTCATCTCGCGATCAACACCAAAAATAGCGCGAAGCTCGAGTTGGGTTATCACTTGAGGCATCTCGATAGGCAGAGGCGCAATCGGTGCAGCGGGAGTATACTCGTAACTTGGAAGAGGAGTAGTTTGATGCACGGGGGCTTGAGGAGCCTGGTAGGTTTGAGGCGCTGGTGCAGCAGGGATCGCTGATACTACGTGTTTTGCAAATGAAGCAGCCTCTTGATGATGTGGCCAAGCGCCAAAACTTTGTTGTGGAGTAGCCGCAGCAGGCTCGCGGCGCACGGAAAAAGGACTGGGAGCAGGGGTTGCTGGCGCTTGTGTGGGAGCGGTAGCAAAGGGTGCCGCTTGGATGTTATTTACTTGCGGCGCTTCGTAGCCGTAGGAAGATCCGTTTTCTGGTGCGATCTGGAACGGACTTTCGATGGGCTTAATTCTCCGATCAGGAATTTTGGCCGGTTTTCCAGGTTCAGGAACAAGGCGCTCAGGTGGGGCATCAGCAGCACTAGCAAAGGGGGATTCACTCATGGTCGGAGCGCTTGCAAATGGATTGGTAAGGGCAGGTGCTTCAACAGCAAAAGAAAATGGATTCACTCCTCCATTTGATCCATACGAAGGCAACGATTCAAAAATTCCGCGATTAGTGCTCATAATTGTTCAATGGAATATTAATGGGTGAAATCTTATAAAGCAATACTAAATCTCAAACCTTTAGACAATAAATTTGGCAAAAATGTGCAAAAATAATTATCAAATGACTATATTATTCAAAAGTTTTTAATTGTTTACGAATGGCCATCTTGGCTGCGGGAGATAAACGATCTAGGAATAACACTCCATCCAAGTGATCGATCTCATGCTGAAAGGCCCGAGCTAGCAGTCCGTCTGTCTCCAACGTGACTGTCTGCCCATCGAGTTGCTGAAAGCTGACGCGGACGATCGATGGACGACCGACCGGAGCACGCACGCCGAGAATACTAAGGCATCCTTCTGTTTCGATGGTGCGCGGACCATCCAACTCCAGAACTGGATTGATAAATACCAACGGCATGTGATCCATCATATCCTCTTCCTTGCCATTGATTTTGAGAAAAGTAATGCATTCAGGATCGTGCGATACGTCGATGCAAGCGATACGTAGCGGCACGCCGATTTGTGGTGCTGCTAGCCCTACGCCGTGCGCGGCATACATCGTCTCGATCATGCTTTCGGCAAGACGCATGATGTTTTCATCAATTTTCTCAATGCTTGCGCATTTTTCCCGCAACACAGGGTTGCCTAATTGCACTATATCTAACAACATTTTTCTAACAATTTAATTGATTTATGGTGGTGATGAATCCGTGGACATTTTTGCTCGCGTTGGCATGGCTTCGATCCCTAAGCGTTTGAGGGCACCCCAGATCTCGATCATTTTTCCAAATGGTGCTTTTTCATCAGCTTCGATTTCTAATTGCCGATTGGGATTGAGTTTTCTCCAAGCTTCCAAGTAAGAATCTAACAAATCATCTGGTACGGATGCGCCTTCGAGGGCGATTTTCCCTATTCCATCGACAGCGAGAACAGACATCTCTTCGACGATCGTATCAGTAGGCACATCTTTTGCTGTGGGCAAGGTGATCTGCATGACATGGCGCGGACGTTTGAAATTGGTGGAGACAATAAAAAAGATCAGCAAAATAAATAGAATGTCGATCATGGGAACGATCGGCACTCCTGAAGATTTACGGGCTGGTCGGGCGAATTGCATATAAGTAATCGGTTAGTTACGCGGAGCGCGCGCTTTTTGGCAGACATGCACCAACTTGCCTAACAACATTTCTAACTCGGTAGTAAAACTTTCGATTTTCCGATTAAAGAAACTCTGCGCGATGACACAAGGAACAGTAATCGCTAGTCCAAAAATGGTGGTGTTGAGCGCGATTGCGATTCCTTTCGTAATCACTTGCGTATTGCTCATGTCGCCCGTTTCACCCATACGTTGAAAAAGGTATGCCAGTCCGCTCGCCGTGCCTAACAATCCCAGCAATGGTGAAATGGTGATGACTACATCGAGTGCAGTCATTCCTGCATTCAGCATCAGAACTTCATGGCGGGCAACAGTCTGCACGGCATCGCTAATATCGGTTTGTGATTTGCCACGGTTTTTCACCGCGACCGCTGCGAGACGAGCGAGTGCAGTATTGCCTTTTTCAAATTCGGCCAACAAATTTTCCACCGAACCAGCTTCTACGCTTTTTTCAAAGTCATCCACTTCGCGAGCGAGAGCAGCAGGTATAATCAATGAGCGACGCAATGATAGCATTTTGAAAATGATCACTGTGACGCCTACGACTAGACAAAACAACAGAGGCCACATGAAATTGCCACCCGCATGAAAATAGGTCCACACCACATCGACCACATTGGAACTGCTTGGGGTCGCGACATCGGCAAATATAAATATTGAATGATACATGCTAAAAATAAAAATTGTATAAGAGTTCGATTGGTTCGCCGTCGAGTTCTTTTTTGAGATCGTTAGGAATACTTGGAAGTTTGGCTTGGCGGATCGAGTTGAGGGTGAAGCCTTTTTGTATCTCACCCGCGTCCACCATCTCGACTACGTTTACCGAGCGGACTTTGCCGTTTTCATCGATCACAAAACGTAAGGTTATAATTCCCGGTGAGATCAAATCACGGTACTTGGTGCAGTTCGCATTCCATTCAGCTTCGATGGCACGACTGAGTGCCGCATGATAGCGCCCCATCGCAGTATTCGCGACATTCAAGGCTGATTTTCCTTTGCGAGAAATCGAGCCACTGAGTTTGGTTTTTTCTTGATTGCCACGGAAGCCTGGCTCCTTGGCCGCAGCATCTGGTGAGTCTGGTTTCGGCTTCGGTAACTCGGCAGTTTCTTGTTTTTCTTTAGGTTTGATTTCCTCTTTTGGTAAATTGCGTTCGATGGGTTGATCGCCTGTAAGCATTTTTTGGTCGGGGATTTTGACTTGTTCTTTTTGCGTTATGTCATCGGCGATCGGCTTGGGCAATGTTTCAAGTGGAGTTGTTACGGTAGGGGGCACGGGCTGCGTAGGTGCTGGCGGAGTAGGGGGCTTTTTCGCCAGTGACTGATGTTCTAGGTCTCCAGGTTGAATGCGGCTTTGTGTGGTTTCGATGTCATTAGGTTTTCGTGGATCACGTCCTGATTGACTGGGCATTTCTGGCGCGCCAGGGATGGGGTTGGCATCGCTGGTGGCAATGGTGTCACGATCTCCGATGAATGGAGTATCAATCGGCGGAGCAGATTCTTGGTCGGCACTGGTGCGAGCGAATTGTTTTTTAGCAGGTGGTGTGGGTGCGGTAGGTGCAACGGCAGGACGCGCATTGACCTTCGGAGTCAAGAGAATCACGATCTGCTCCTCCACAGCGCGCTTGATCGGAGTGGAGTGACTCAATACTAGCGAGCTAAGAGAAAGAAAGCCAAAGAGCAAAAATCCTAGTAAGCAAATCACCAAAGATACCAGAAAGGAAATCAACCATAGTCGTCCTTGATTCGGTGTCATTGATGGAGCATAGCTCGCCATACGCATTGATTGTAGCTCACTAGTATAGCACTTCACAAGCATTTAGCATGCAATCTTGGCATTTCTTTCTTTTCATTTTAGGTTCTTTCGTTTTGAATCCCTCCGTGAGTCGCCATTTCGCACTACTAGCTATTTTTTCGCTCTGCTTCTTTTCGTGTGCTAAAAAAGAACCCGAACCGGCAGCGATCAGCGCTCCTGTAAAAAAAATTACCCAATCTCATGGCGATACACTGCCACAGGCGAACTCAGATCAAGAGCTGGCTAACGAATTACGTGAACCCGATATGCTCAATCAATTGGATTCATCATTACTGCAAAATGATAGACGTACCGTGAGCAATCCAACGCGAACAAACAATCATCCGGTGGTGATTAAGGGTTCTGACAAAGCCCCTGAAATGGTCGAGCCCAAAACGCCTGCCCCAGCCCCTCCAGTGCCTGCTCCTTCAGTGCCAAAGGCTAGCGACACCACTGCAAAGAAAATCCCGGGCGCTGGTAATTAATGCCCCATTGACCGTTTGATTGATACCATCCATTTAACCCACAGCCGCGTGGCGTGTTAAATTGACGATAACAATCATTGAAAAACCAACCAAATTGCTGATTAAAGCCAAAAATGTCGCGTGATGAGTTGCTGCGATAACGTGTGGAACGCGACCACGGCATCGGCGCTATTTTTTGCAAATTTACAGGTTGCGCAGAGACAAGATCCTTCGGTTGAGTGGTTAGATCGCTGCTTGCGTTCTTGTCTGTTTGTATAACTGGCTTACCTTGGTGGTCATACCAAATTTCTTTTTCGGCTGCTCCGAGAAACAGGGATGAAATTGAAATGAGGGGAAAGACGATCGTTTTCATTGCCTTAAAATAGTAGTTTTTTTTCAGAATGCGAGGAAAAAAGTCTTTCTCTACTTCTGTGGCATTACATCCACAGCTATCAAAATGCTTTGGTTGCCGGCTCCCAGTGTGACTCCACGCAGTGGGCTAACATCACTGAAATCTCTGCCCCATGCAAGGGTGACATGACGGGTGGATGGCATGATGTCATTGGTCGGGTCCATATCGATCCAGCCGAGATCTTCACCACACCAAACCGATAGCCAAGCATGGGAGGCATCTGCGCCGATGAGTTTTTCTTTGCCTGGCGGCGGCTGTGTTTCTAAGTATCCGCTGACATAGCGGGCGGGTAAACCGAGGCTTCGTAAGCAGGCAATCATCACCTGTGCGTAATCTTGACAGACGCCACGTTTTTTCTCCCAAGCTTCTTCGATTTTTGTCGCAACATTGGTAGCCGTCGGATCAAAGGTGAAATCGTTGTAGATCCGATGGTTCAAATCCAACGCGCCCTGAAGAATGGGCATTTCTGCGGGAAAACTATCGCGCGCATAGGTGCGCAGTTCTTCATTGGTGCGGATCAATGGCGAAGGGCAGACATATTCGCTAGCAGAAGATCCTGCTGTCCAGCGCTCGGCATCACATTGATCACGGATCTGTTTCCAAGTGGGCGATTTTTCACTGGCAGGCAGCACAAATTCTTCGAGTTCTACAAAGCTGCTAGAAATTACTTCGAGTTCTTCATGAGCACCTTCAATCTCAAAATAGATGGTGGCATTTCCATATGCGTCTTGGCGCACAAATCGTTGCAGTGGTTCTGGTCGAATCGTCATTTCATGCCATGGACAATTCTGAAACGGCAAGCGCCGCGGGATCAGTTTGGCATGGTAGTGGCAAACGGTTACCGGGCTGTCGTATCGGCATATCGTGCTATGAATGATTTGGTAACGCATGGTCAACGTGATCGACGGGTAGTGTGGCTGAAATAATCTTCAGTGAGGTGATCGGAAAATTTTTCCAATTGTGCCGAAAAATACTCGCAAAATTCTAACAATATCGTGGTTTTGCGCGCATTGTTTTCAATGGATTTTAAATCAATTTTGTTAACGGCCGCGATCATGCCTTCGATTTCTTCGCGCGCTTTAAGCTCTCCACCGAGAGAAGATTCATCCGGTAATAACTTAACTTGGCGATGCATGGCTTCTAACTGATAGTGCAAGGAACGTGGGTTTGCGGCATTCAAAATTAACAAATCCAAAACTAGCAGAAGTTTGGGACGAGCAAAATGATGGCGCCGATAGGTCATGGTGCTATCAAAAATTTCCAACATCGGCCCGAGAACAGCATCATCGTCTGTGGATATTTCAATCGCGGCATGATTGAATGAGGCACTCGCCATGCCACGTTCGATTCGACGTCCAATCTCCAAAAAGCGCCATCCGTGACCTTGCACCATGTTTTCTAGCTGCATACCACTAAATGCCGCCATGTCTAAAATAATGCGATCCAATTTCGCGATCATATCAGGCAGTGCATAAGGTGAAATTTTAACCAACGTTTCATCCATCAAGCGATTGAACAGACGCCAGGTATCATCAGATAAACGGTCTCTCGCTGAGGCCGCATTAAAACGCAATCTTCCTAACAAATCAGCGATGCCTCCCTCGCGCTTGGGGTCTTCTAATAGGGCATGAATTTCCTCTTGGATGGTGAGAATTTGAGCATTATTATCAAACGCAGTATCTAATAATTTGATTTCTTTAGCCAAGCGTAAGCCGACTGCGATTTCTCGCATTTGATCCTCGCTGCCTTCCCCGGTAAGCCGCTGTGAGAGCATCCGTAGCACGCGTGAGGTCTGTTCTAAACGCTCAGCGTAGCGACCTAACCAAAACAAATGATCGGCAATACGGCTGGGCACGTCGCCAGGAGGTCGAGCGATGCGGAGCACTTCTTGATGTCCTCCCAATAAGGTTTTTTGATCTACTTCTCCATCTGCTTGCACCCACACATCTTTGCTAATTGCGCCGGCATTGATTGTTACGAGAAAGCCAGCCTTTTCAGGACTTACTCGACCTAAGCCGCCGGGCATCACGAAGCAATCACGCATGGTTCCTAGGGCAAATGTTCGCAGCACAAATGGTCTCGGTTGCAATGCTCCGTCCACCCACATCGGAGCCGTCGATAATGTTCGTGATTGTTGGGCCACCCACTGTTCAGGATCTGCTTGGATGCTAGCAAGGAGTTGTTTTAAGTCACCCTCAGTCATTGATGAGGCGGACTGTGCTGGTCGATCGGTGTCGTAGAAGGCACGTTTGAAAACCCATTTCCGCGGGTCATTCATTACCATTTCACATTCATTTTTCTGACCGCACCACCATGTGGGCACTGCGGGTATGAGTAGATCCTCACCTAACAAACTCTGACAAATACTTGGCAGAAATGGCAGCCACGCCGGGGCTTCTAATAAGCCCGAGCCAATGCCGTTGGTGATGCTTACTTTTCCAGCTCGCCATGACTCTAACAATCCTGGGATGCCAGACCATGAGTCAGCCTCTAGCTCTAACGAATCACATGAATGATCTTCCATACGTCGAACCAAAACATCCACCTGGCGTAATCCTTCTAAGGTTTTTACATACAGGCGTCGATCGCGCACGGTGAGATCAGCGCCTTCTACGAGCGGGAATCCAAGGTAGCGCGCTTTAAATGCGTGCTCAAAATAACTTCGATGTTGCGGACCTGGTGTGACCATGACCACATTGAGTTGCCTGCGGTAAGCTGGGGCTAATTCACGAAAGTGATCGCGCTCACGTTCAAAAAATGCAGCAAGTCGCTGAATGCGGCAATTTTTAAATTCACGCGGATATGCTTGCGAGAGCACAATGCGATTCTCTAACGAGTAGCCCAATCCACTTGGCATCTGCGTGCGGTCTGCCAAGGCCAACCATGAGCCGTCCTCAGCGCGAATGAGATCAGTCGCGATGGTGCTCATTAGTCCAGATTCCACTTCGATGTCTTTTGCTGCCCTTAAATAACCAGGATTCGCAAACAGCATCCGTGGGGGGATGAGCCCGTCATGCAAAATACGCTGAGGTCCGTAAATGTCTGCTAAAATAGCGCGAAATAATCTCACGCGTTGCTGCATGCCTTTTTCGATTTCTGAGAAATCGTTAGCAGAAAGCAGCACGGGGATTACGTCTAGATTCCAAGGTCGACCCGCCGCTCCTGTGTCTTGATAGGCATTATAGGTCACTCCATGGTCGCGTAACAATCGCGCCACGGTTCGCTCGTGAATATCCATGCTTTGCACGCCATCGTTTTGCAACATGCTATGAAATTTCTTCCAATGTGGGCGGATGGCGCCATGTTGATCGATCATTTCATCCCATGTGCCCGCAGCGGGGGAATAGAGAAAAGGCAGACTCTTATCCAGCGCTGGCGCTTGGCTAGGAATCATGCCTTGGGAAAGAAATTGTTGCTGCATTGTATGGAGATTATGACGCGAA
Organism: Akkermansiaceae bacterium; assembly: GCA_903878115.1. GTDB lineage: Bacteria > Verrucomicrobiota > Verrucomicrobiia > Verrucomicrobiales > Akkermansiaceae > UBA956. The sequence goes on from CAIRGO010000280.1 coordinate 33,982, forward strand.
CATTAGTGCGCCAATTCTCGCATTTTCGCAATCAATATTAATCAAATTCATGGGGCAGTGCGTAAATCTAAGGTGAAGGGAAAGACTGGATTTCTGAGCTCTTCGCTAGGATTCATCATGCCAGGTGTGTGACCGAAGGCAAAAAAGCGTGCCATCCGGCGGCTCTCTGCTTCTGCGGCATTGACGGGAAAACGTTCATGGCTTAAGCCACCTTGGTGGGTGACATGATAGACGCAGCCTCCCATGCTGCGTTGTGTCCAGGTGTCGATGAGGTCAAATGTCAACGGCGCGTGAACCCCAATCATGGGTTGCAAACAGCTTGGCGGCTGCCAAGCACGGTAGCGCACTCCGGCGACGTATTCACCAGCGACGCCTGTTGGTTGAAATGGCAAACGCCGACTATTACAAGTGATCACGTAACGGCGGTCAACCCAGCCAGTCACTTTCACCTGCATGCGTTCCAGTGAGCTGTCGACATAGCGCGCCGTGCCACCAGCGCTGGTCTCTTCGCCGAGCACATGCCACGGTTCTAAGGCGGTGCGCAGTTCTACGTGAATGCCTTGTTGATCAAAACTACCAATCAACGGGAATCGGAATTCGGCGTGTGGGGCGAACCACTCTGCATTCATTTCATAGCCATCGCGTTTTAAGTCGTCGATCACATCGGAAAAATCCTGCCAAACAAAATGCGGCAGCATGAAGCGGTCATGCAGTTCCGTGCCCCATCGTGCCAATGGCAAATGGTTAGGTTTTTTCCAAAATCTCGCCACCGAAGCTCGGATGAGCAGTTGCTGTGCTAAGCTCATGCGCTCATGAGGCGGCATTTCAAAGGAACGCAATTCCACTAATCCGTGTCGTCCAGTGCTGCTGTCTGGGGAAAACATTTTATCGATACAAAATTCCGCGCGGTGTGTGTTTCCTGTTAGATCGACTAGCAAGTGGCGGAAGACGCGATCGACCATCCATGGCGGCACGGGTTCATGATCGGGAATTTGACTAAAGGCGATTTCCATTTCGTAAAGCGCATCATCACGCGCTTCATCCACACGCGGATGCTGGCTGGTCGGACCAATGAATAGTCCGCTGAATAAGTAGCTCAGTGATGGATGATTGTGCCAATATCCGAGTATGGAACGAAGCACATCGGGACGTCGTAAAAATGGCGAATCTGCAGGAGTAACACCGCCGAGGACGATGTGATTGCCTCCACCAGTTCCAGTATGGCGTCCATCTAACAAAAACTTCTCTGTGCCCAGTCGGCAGGCGCGCGCTTCATCATAGAGGGTTGTGGTATTACTCACCAATTCTTTCCAATTGGCTGCAGGTTGTAAATTTACTTCGATCACACCAGGGTCTGGCGTGATTTTGAAATATTGCAATCGGGTGTCGAATGGTGGTGCCTCGCCCTCGATCACTACGGGTATTTGCAGTGCCTTAGCAACTTCTTCGATCGCGTGAGAAAGTTCTAAAAATTCTTCCGCAGATTGCAGCGGTGGTAGGAATAAATGTAGTCGTCCTTCGCGTGGTTCGAAGCACATGGCGCGACGAACGATCCACGGCGCTGACTCGCCCGCTTGCGGAACACGCGCTACGGTTTCGGGCAAATACTCTGCCATTTTTTCGATCCATTGATCAAGAGCTGTCGAGGTTTTTTCACCCTGTGGCGATAGTGTTGCGGGGATATAAGATATCGATGACGCTAACGATTTTAGCATCTGTTGACGAGGCGCGGGGCGGCTTGGCAACTTTGCGCGATCTACCATCGGATCATCGGGAACATAGAAGGGGAATTCTTCTTCCTTCACCCACGGCAGAGAATCTAACGGCAATCGATAACCCATCGGTGAGTCTCCCGGCACCAGAAACATGTGCTCATCGCGCAGGAACCAACGACCAGTTTTCCATGAGACTTTTCCTTTTTCCGTGGTGGCTTGCAAGGGCAGTGCATAACCGATGCATGATCCTAGACCGTCGTGAAAAACTCTCGCCAATTGTGCCCGCTCTAGTGGGTCTTTGAGGTTGTTTTTTAACGGGTCAACATTTGCCGGAAGTCGTTTTTCTCGCCATAGATAGTAATAAATATCTTCGTAGGCGGGGATGAGGCAACTAGGTTCGATACCTAGATAATGCGCTAATAAAAGTGCGAATTTTTGCGCATCTTTTTCGCTGTGTTGATAGGATTTTTGCTCGTCAGCGATCAGCGAATCGTCATGCCAAATGGGGACGCCATCTTTTCGCCACCAGCAGCCCAGTGCCCAGCGCGGTAGTGGTTCACCCGGATACCATTTGCCCTGACCGTAATGCAGAAAACCTCCGGGAGAAAATTTGTGTCGCAGTTTTTTGATCAACTGACCAGACAGCAATCGTTTTGTGGGTCCCATGGCCGCGGTGTTCCATTCGTCGCCGTCCATGTCATCAATGCTCACAAAGGTAGGCTCGCCACCCATCGTTAAGCGCACATCGTTTTTCGTTAGCTCACCATCAATCGCGATGCCTAATTTTTCGATCGCTTGCCATTGATCTTCTGTGTAGGGGAGTGAAACGCGAGGTGTCTCTTTCGCGCGCACGACTTTCATGTCGAAAGAAAACTCGCATTCGCAGGGCTCTAGTCCGCCGTCGATGGGCGATGCACTCGATGGATCAGGCGTCGCTGCTAACGGAATATGTCCTTCACTGGCAAACAAGCCAGAAGTAGGATCCAGACCTACCCAGCCAGCACCAGGTAGGAAAACTTCGCACCACGCATGCAAATCGGTGAAGTCTTCCTCGGGACCATTCGGACCATCTAACGATTTTTGGTCAGATTTTAGTTGAATCAAATACCCACTAACAAAACGTGCGGCATAGCCAAGATTGCGGAACACTTGGCACATGAGCCAAGCCGTATCCCGACACGAACCAGTGCCTTTTTCTAACGTTTCTTCAGGTTCTTGCACGCCTGGTTCCATGCGAATCATGTACTTGATATCGCTGAATAATCGCGAGTTCAGCGATACCAGAAAATCAATCGTGCGGAAAGCAGTTGGCTTATCTTCTTCTCCTTTTACAGCAGGTTTTTGATTCAGTCGGGCAAGGTAATCTTTTTTGTGAATTTCTGAAGCCACTACCTGCACATAGCGGGTGAGCAGGGGAGTGGGTGGTAATGTTTTGCGAAATGGCTCCAGTTCACGGTCCAATCCTTGGTCGTAACGAAATGGAACATGCTCGGCTTCTGGTTCCAGAAAAAAATCAAAGGGATTGAATACCGCCATTTCGACCACAAGATCGACTTCCACCCGGAATTCGGTCGTTTTTTCAGGGAAAACAAGCCGCGCTAGGTAGTTTGCCTGCGGGTCTTGCTGCCAATTGAGGAAATGCTCACCTGGAGTAACCCTGAGTGAATAGCCCACGATTTTGCTCCGGCAATGAGGCGCGGGCCGCAAGCGAATCGTTTGTGGTCCTAAGGAAATCACCTTATCGTAGCGATAATGCGTGACGTGGTGCAGTGAGGCGTGAATGGGCATGTGCGGTGGGCGTATAACTTTAAAGCAACGCGCGTGCCAGTCTGGTATTAATTATGAATAATATTCACATATGTTGATAATATGCTATTTATTGCTCGTTTGTAGGCTTTGCCATTGACGAACTCGGGCTTCTGAGTGTTGATGCGCAAGTGAAACAATCTCTGCAGCACGCACGCTTTTATGGCATTCTTGACTTGGGCTACGTGACGCCAGATAAAGTCATCTCGACGGCGCGTGCGCTCTGTGCAGGAGGTGCTGACCTTGTGCAATTAAGGGCTAAGGGATATACTCCGGAGCAAATTCTTACCTTGGCGCAATCCGTCAGACCGATTTTTGCTGATGCCGGCATTCCCTTTGTCATCAACGACTTCGCTGAGATCGCCGTCTCGGTAGCCGCGGATGGATTGCACCTTGGTCAAGAGGATGGATCATTGGCTGAAGCGCGTGCTATCGTCGGTAGTAGCATGCTGATTGGTCGATCGACCCATTCGCTGGAGCAGGCAAAAGCTGCCGCTCAGGAAGGGTTCGATTACTTAGGCTTCGGCCCTCTATTTACTACTCCTACCAAACTCGGGCGACCGGGCATCGGACTAGAAAACGTGAAATTTGCGCAACAACAAGTGGGCGAAAAAATTCCGTTGTTTTGCATCGGCGGCATTACACCTAACAATCTAACAGAAGTGCTCAGAGCTGGTGCAAAGCGCGTGGTCATCGTTTCGGCCATTTTACGCGCCCCAGATATCGCCACCGCCATTCGCGAGGTGAAAGCGCAGTTCGATGCGCAGGTTGAAAATGCGTTAGACGCGTTCTAACTTGATCGGGTAAGTTCGACTGGAATTAAATTGCGCCACGTAAAGATTTTCCTGCGGATCAACGACGAGATCATGTGGATGCTGGAAAATTTCTTCTTGGTGACACATCGTTTGTAGTATGCCTTTGTCATCGTAGAGGGGAGGGCTACCAGCAATGTTAGAGATCACGCGTAGTTCCGCATCTAGCACTGATATAAAGCCACGGCAGTGAGGGTCGGCAGGCCAATGATCACCAAGATGAGCAACAAAAAAATGATCTTTGTGCAAACGAATTTGTCGCGGGTTGCCACCCGGCATAGCGATTGTCTCGCGCTTGTTGCCAACCAAATCAAGACGCAGCAAGTGCTGCTTATCACTCATGGCAACAAGCATGGTGACATCATCCATTTTTCTGGTGTCCATCACTCCTCCATGAGGCCCCCAATGCGCAATTCCGCCTTCCTTCCCACCGAAAATTTTTACAAATTTTCCCTCGGTATCATGTTGTGAGATGTAGTCTTTGCCGTAGCCATCGAGGATGAAGAAACTACCATCTGGATGATGTAGCGTCCACGATGGGCGATATTCATCTTCTTTTTCGTATTTGCCTGTTGATTGTGGCCATCCCCACTCATTGAGTATTTCACCACTAGTGCTGGTTTTGAAAACCTTGTGGCGTTTAAGATCGGTGATGTAAAGAACCTCACGACCATTTTCCATCACTAACGAAAGTCCATGTGCTCCCGGGAAAGTAGTGCCCCACTTGTGAACGAGTTTGCCCGCTGCATCATAAATGATCACATTGTTTTTGATCTGGTCTGTTAGTAAAATGATATGTCCTTCACGATCACAGACGATGCCATGGCAATTTTCTACAGGAGTTTCATCTCCTAGTTGTCCCCAGCTAGGAACCACGCGATAGCGGAAATCACCTTGGCCGAGTATCAACGACGCACTGTCACTTTTGCCAAAAACGGGAACTGCTATGGCGCCTGATGCTAGCCCTAAGAATGTGCGCCGTGTCATTTGGTTGGTGCGTGAAGTGAGCATTTTAGTAGCAGTTGATTGATGTCCTTTTATAACTCGTCAGCATAGAAGTGGAAGCAGTAAGTGAATATCTACTCATTTTCGAGTGCAATGAGGAAAAGAATTGCGCTTATACCCGATCCGATGCATCATAATTCATGGCTCAACTCGGTGATTATACCTCATTACCCATTCTTAAATTCCGCAGCACAGGCTTGTATCTGGATGCTGGGGATCTTGGGGAGATTTTACTGCCGGGAAATGAAGTGACACCTGACCTGCAAGTGGGCGGTGAAGTGGAGGTATTTCTCTATCTTGATTCTGCCGATCGCCCCATCGCCACTCGCCGCAAACCGATTGCCATGCCAAGTGAGATCGCGCGACTCGACTGCGTGGCGATCAATGACATCGGCGCGTTTCTGAACTGGGGACTCGCCAAAGAATTGTTAGTGCCTTTCCGTGAGCAGAGCAAGCCGATGATCGTGGGGCGCCATTATGTGGTGAAAATTCTCATCGATGAAAAAAGTGGCCGATTCGTGGGTAGTCAGCGCATCAATCGTTTCCTCACGAGTGCCGCCGCAATTTACCGTGATGGTGATCGCGTGCAGGCCTTGCCTTGGGGGAAAACCGAACTTGGTTACAAAGTCGTGGTCGATGGCAAGTACAACGGCCTCATTTTTGCTAGTGAAGTTTTTCAGCCCGTCAACTACGGCGAAATGATCACTGGTTACGTGCGTGAAACTCGCAACGATGGCAAACTAGACATCACGCTCACTCTGCAAGGACGCAAAAAAATCTCGCCGATGGCGGATCAATTGTTAGAAAAAATCCAACAAGATGGTGTAATCAAGCTCACCGATAACAGCCCCGCCGAGGCGATCAAAAAACAGCTCAATATGAGCAAAAAATCCTTTAAACAAGCCGTCGGATTGCTCTATAAGCAAAAGAAAATCGTTATCGAGGCCGATCACATTCGCATTGCTTGATGTTTGGTGTGTGAATCTAACAATTCAAAGGAAGCGATATTTTGACAGGATGACTGAATTTTTAAGATTTACAGAATTAGCATGTAAATCATGAGCAGTGGGTTCAGTGGTCAAAAGTGGTTCATGGGATTTTACCCACTCGCCTACTTTCCCTTAGGGATCGGGTTTGGCTTGGTTTTGCCGGTGGTCCACTTTGGTGATTTTAGGGTAGTGAATTCAGGGGAGCGTTCTTGCACAGTAGGGCGCAACTCGTTGGTGTAAAGCCCGATCCTTTCAAAAGGAATTGGTTTAAATCCGGGGACTTTAGCGAAGACGGGTGCGTCAGGCTTCATTCTGAAATCCAGTTTGGCAGCGTTAAAAAATCCCATGTCTTCGATGGTTAGCTCGAAGTTGTTCTGCAAGGTGGCCGCGGCCAGTTCCTCCTTTTTGCCGCTGAAGTGGAGGACGCTTTCGCAGTTCACCGCGACGGTGCTTTCGATGGCTGATCCAGTTGGTAGCTCTGGTTTTCCTCCAAAGATCGTGGCCAAGTTCGGGAAACGTATGCTCCAAGTCGGACTTTTGGCATCAATGCTTTCCAACCCTTTGTATAGGGCCTTGTCTTTGTCATAGCCTCGGGCGACACCGCGGGTGTCGAGGTGGGCGCCGCGACCGCAGTCCACGGAGAGGTTGCCCTTTGCGATGTTGTCGTGACCTCCGCCGATGAAGGGGCCGCAGCCGACTCGGTAGGCGATATTGCCCTCGACTAGGTCGCCGCTGTCACCGTCGTCTAGGTAGAAGCCGGTTGCCTCGGGCGCGTGGTGGACGAAGTTATGGCGTAGGATATTGCCGCCACTAATCCACTCATGGGTCGTGTAGAACGCGCCCATATCGAAGGTCTTCTTTACTACGTCGTAAACCTCGTTCAACTCGAAGAGGTTGTCGTTACCGCCGTAAAGGATACCGGCATGGGGCGAGTCGTGAATGCGGTTGTGGGTGATCCGGCAACCGACCGCGAACATACCCGTCGGAGAGAATCCAACGCCGATTCCGGGAGAGTAATTGAGCTTGGCGAGGGCGTAGTTGCTGATGTGGTTGTTGTCCACGACATGCCCACAGGGTGTAAGGGTTTTGCGGTCGCCACCGCTAACGATAACCCCGCCGTGTCCGAGGATGGTAAGGTCGTTGCTGAGCGCCTGGTGGTGCAGTCCCTCCTTGAGAACGACGGCGTTTCGACCCACGCGGGAGATACGGCAGCCAGCCACTACGCAGTCTTTCCCTCCGGAAATTTCCACACCATCGCCGAGCCCTCCCTCGATGCTGAGGGCTCGCAGAGTAATGCTACTTGAGTCCTTCATACGCACCATGGAGGTTTCAAGATCGGAGATGGCGATAGAGGCGCCCGTGAGTTCGGCAGGAGGCCAAAAATATAACGTCCGTGTGGTGAAGTCCACGCTCCATTCTCCGGGGATGTCTATCTCCTCCAAGAGGTTAAGGGCGTGCCAAGGCTCGTTTCCGGCACCTTCCGGACCCGCATATTTGGAGCCGATGCCGAGGGTGACTGGCTCAGCCATGGAGATGGTTCGCTTTTCGGTGTCTAAGGTTTTGACCCTGACTGACTGAAAGTCCCAAGGCACGCGCCAGAAGCCGGCCACCCAGAGTTGGCCCGCGTCGGAAGCTGTTTTCCAGCGCAGCGGACGGTCGCCCGCATACTCAAAAACACCTCCGCGTTTGTCTTTTGGCTGACCGCTCCAAATTCCTTTGTCGAGGACCCGTACCATCTTGGTGTCCAAGGTGTTGGGCCAGCGAGAGATTTGCTGTTTTTCGCCACCGTAGTAAAGGTCGAACAGACCTCCGCCATCGTTGAAACGATCTGGAAACGGCTTGTCGTGCTTCACGCCCAGAAGGTCGAGGCTGAGTTGAAATACCTTCCCGCGTGCGGCCGGATCGAGACGGGGGGAGTCCGTGGGAACAGGCTTCCAAGCAGAGGTCGGAACCACAATGGCGGCGTTCAAGACGGCCTTGCCCAGTTCCTTCGCTCGGTAGGTCGTAAGTGTGTCGGCGGAGGTGAGATCGAAGGTTGTTTTTCGCTGATGGACACCAGTCATCAACCAGACGGTGGCCACTTCGTCCGGAGATTTTTGATGCAGGCTACGAATCGCATCTCGGGCCTTTTCTAGGCTGGCAAAGGGTTGGATTTCGGTGCCGGGCTGGTCGTCGTTTCCCGACGGAGATACAAAAAACTCCACCGCGGGCAAAGCTGCTGGGATCAGGGCAAAAAGGGTGAGTAGAAGCAATCTCATGGATGAATCAAAGCACAGCGAAATTCCTTTTACTCGTCAAGCATATGGACAGAAAGCGATATAGTTGTTCTAGAAATTTGGTTATATGGTCGATGTATATGAGAAAGAAAATGAGAACCCCATCGCCGCCGCGACTCTTTCTCGCATTATCCGTCTGCATTTGAAATCATAACTGTCGATTTCAGAGATTTAATAAAATGCGTTTGCCCTGATGTGAATCTTGCCAATGTAGCAAATTCATGATTGTTTCCGTGCCGCATATATGAAAGCCGCCGAGATTCGCCAAAGTTTCCTTAATTTTTTCCAACAGCAAGGTCATACGATTGTGCCATCGGCGTCGTTGATGCCGCAGTCGCCCGGTTTGCTATTTACGAATGCGGGGATGAATCAATTTGTGCCGTATTTTCTCGGGACGGATGTGGCTCCTTACAGTCCACCACGCGCTACGGATACGCAGAAATGCATTCGCGCTGGCGGAAAGCATAATGACCTCGAGGATGTGGGCTATGATACCTATCACCACACGATGTTTGAGATGCTGGGCAACTGGTCGTTTGGCGATTATTTTAAAAAGGAGGCCATTTTATGGGCGTGGAATTTGGTGGTGGAAACGTGGGGTTTGCCGGCGAATCGCCTCTATGCCAGCGTTTATGCGCCGACGCCAAAAGACCCCGGTGAGTTCGATCAAGAGGCGTGGGATATTTGGGCGGAACTTTTTCGCTCCAAGGGACTGGATCCTGCGATACAGATCGTCAATGGCAACGTGAAGGATAACTTCTGGATGATGGGTGAGACGGGTCCTTGCGGTCCTTGCTCGGAACTGCACGTGGATCTTACTCCGCTCGGCGATACCAAGGGCGCGCTGGTGAACGGCACATCTGATCAATGCATCGAAATCTGGAATTTGGTATTCATTCAATACAACGCAGAAGCGGATGGCACTTTCCGCGAGCTTCCAGCGAAGCATGTGGATACGGGCATGGGCTTTGAGCGGGCTTGCTCGATCATCCAAGGGACCAAGGGGTTTACGGATTTCTCTCGCCGACCATCGAACTATAATACCGATGTTTTTTTGCCATTGTTCGCGACATTGGAAAAGATGAGCGGAAAAGTTTACGAAGATATTTATCCAGCGGATGGACAAGCGAAATCGACGATTTCTGCGGCGGTGAAAACGGCGGTGGCATTTCGGGTGATCGCTGACCACATTCGCACGCTATCGTTCTCGATTGCTGATGGCATTTTGCCAGGAAATAATGGCCGGAATTACGTGCTGCGGAGGATTTTGCGTCGGGCAGTGCGCTATGGACGTCAACTCGGATTCACTGGCGATGTCGCATTTTTGCCTGAACTGGCCGCGACTCTTGCCGCTGAAATGGGAGATGTTTTCCCTGAATTGCGTGCACGGTTGACGGTGATTCAGGAAACTTTAGGTCGCGAAGAGGCATCATTTAATGAAACGTTAGATCGTGGCTTGGGATTGTTTGAAAAAGAATTAGCAAAATCCACCTCGACCATTTCTGGCGAATTTGCGTTTCAACTCTACGATACGTTTGGCTTCCCGATCGATCTAACACAATTGCTGTGCGAGGAGCGTAACGTTGCGATTGATATGCCAAAATTCGAGGCGCTGATGGAACAGCAGCGCGAAGATTCTCGCGGCGCACGAGTGAAAACTGTGGTGCGTGCATTAGACCTTGCCACCGATGCGGTGACCGAATTTGTGGGGCATGATGCCGATGAAACAGAGGCGACAATTTTAGAGATTCATCGCCAAGACGGTGTGACTTATGTGATCACAGATCGCACGCCATTTTATGCAGAAATGGGTGGGCAGATAGGCGACTTGGGACGTTGTAATGGCGATGAGATCGTATATGTACAACAAATTGGCAAGGCTCGCGCCCACGTGATCGAAGGTGAACCGTCCTTGCAGGCTGGTCAGGTGGTAACATTGGCTGTTGATGCTACTCGTCGCCGTCCCATAGAGGCGCATCATACTGCTACGCATTTATTGCACTGGGCATTGCATGAAGTAGTGGGCATGGATGCTGTGCAGCAAGGTTCATTGGTGGATACGGAGCGTCTGCGCTTCGATTTTTCTTCCGGACCTGTGAGTGCCGAGCAAGTTGCGAAAATTGAAGCACTAGTGAACGACAAAATTTCCTCTGCTGATCAAGTCAGTGGTGGCGAGGTGACCCACGCAAGTGTGAAAGGTCGCGCTGATGTGATGCAATTTTTCGGTGATAAATACGGAGAAATGGTGCGCGTGGTGCAGGTCGGTGGTTCAGCTCATCAACTCAATGGATATAGCATGGAGCTCTGTGGTGGCACTCATGTGCGCAATACCAGTGAGATCGGACTTTTTAAAATCAAGAGTGAAGGAGCCATCGCGGCCGGTGTGAGACGCATCGAGGCATCATGTGGTAATGCTGCCGAAAAATGGATCGCCGTACAGATTGAAAACTACCGTCAGGAGATTGTCAAAGAGCTAGCAAAAATGAATCCTGCCACGGCGGTGGATCTCTCGGCTGTGCGTGATCTTAGCGCGTGGAAAACTCTCAGCGAACAGATTCATGAGCAGCGGGTGGAGCAAGATAAAGAGGCGAAAAAACAAGCCGCGAAAGCTGCTGCCATTGCCGCTGATGCGGCGCTGAGTGAGTTGATCGCGGCGGGGCCGGCTTCGATCACTTACGCCACCGATGGCGATGCCAGCATGCTGCAAGAATTGCTGAATGGACTCAAGAAGCGCCAGTTCTCTGGTGCCGCTGCATTACTCGTCGATGACGGTGAAAAACTTCATCTTGGCACCTATTGCGGCGATGCTGCGAAATCTTCTGGCAAAGCTGCCGGCATCATGCTGCAACAACTCGCGGCCCTCGGCGGTGGCAAGGGTGGTGGCAATGCCGAGATGGCGCGCGGCGCGGCACCGGATCGCAGCAAACGTTTGGAAATTGAAACTACGATGAATATAGTAGTAGGCTAACGCATTTATGAATCTCGCCAATATCGTTGCCTTTCTCGATCGTGAACTCCGCATCGCTGAGATTCCTGACTATGCTGGCGCGATGAATGGGCTACAGCTTCAAAACAATGGCAAGGTCAGTAAAGTGGCTGCCGCAGTGGATGCTTCATTGCCAGTGGTGAAAAAAGCCATCGATGCTGGGGCTGATCTGTTAGTGGTTCATCATGGCATGTTTTGGCAAGGAGCGCAGCCATTGACAGCTGCCTTTTACGAAAAAATCAAATGCGCCATGGACGCAAATCTGGCGATCTACAGCTCGCATCTTCCGCTCGATGTGCATCAGTTATGGGGAAACAATGTCTCCTTAGCGCGGGCGATTGGTCTTGATCTGCGGGGGACATTTTTACCCTACAAAGGCATGGATGTGGGCTTGGTCGGTGAATTGGAAATCAGTCGGGATGAGTTGCAACAGCGCTTGACCTCCGCAGTGGGTGGTGTTGTGCACGTTTGCCCCGCCGGGCCGGAGAAAATTCGCTCAATCGGACTTTGCACAGGCGGTGCAGGTGCCGAGGTGGCAGCAGCTAAAGGCTTGGATGCCTTCATCACTGGTGAGGGGCCTCATTGGAGTTTTCCTCTAGCGGAAGAGCTTGGGATCAATGTTTTTTATGCTGGCCATTATGCCACGGAGACTTTTGGGGTGAAATTAATCAGCACGGAATTAGCAACTGCTTTTGGACTAGATATGACATTTATTGATCATCCGACGGGTTTATGATGCCAATAATGTTCTTTTTATCAGCCTTGCCTGCGCCGACTGGCTCAGAATCAGAGAGAATATTTTTTTCATTTTCACGAAAAAAAAGCTTGCGATTTCTTAATTCGGGCTGTAATTCTCGCATGTGTTTGCGGGCATAGCTTAGTGGTAAAGCGCTATCCTTCCAAGTTAGACATGAGGGTTCGATTCCCTCTGCCCGCTCCAGATTCATTATATTCACAATAAAAAACAATCCTCTCACTTACCAAGCATCATGAAAACAACAATTAAATTTTCTCTGACAGCGTCGCTTTTTTGCTTCGCTACAGTTGCCTCCCATGCAGCGGAAGTCGACTGCGTTAAACTCTCCTTTGCGATCAAACAAGAAGTGGCAGCCAATCATTCGATGGTTCTGCAGATTGTAGAAAAAGCAGTTTTCGCCAATCCAAGTTGTGCCTGTGAAATCGTGAAAGCGTCGATCACCGAAACGCAAGCCGATGCTAAAATGATCGCTTCGATTGTTGAGGTTGCCGCGACCGCTGCTCCTGAGCAAATGCGTTTGATCGCCCAGTGCGCCGTTGCGGTGGCTCCCGATGCTCTTGAGGATGTGCAAGCAGTTCTGGCGAAGCTCGACCCAGGCACGGGTGATTCTACAATTGCCTCTGATGAAGAAGAAGGGTCGGACAAGGGTGGCGATGTAAAACCCAAGAACCAACAGAACGTTCTCGATTTCCCGACGAATGGCGAAGAAGTAGTAGTTGGTCCTACAGTTGGTGGTCCTGGCGGTTCTATCTATACTCCTGAGTATTTTGCATTCCTAATTCCTGGTAACAATATAGTTTCTAATCCAGCCACTGATAATAACCTTCAAAGTCGTCGGTAATACGAGCTTTCCTACTATTTATTCATTTTCAAATCACACTGACACTCTAGCATATGAAAAAATCATCCGCATTCACATTGGCAGCCATGGCTGCGATCAGCGCTGCCTCAGCACAGAGCCTCTATTATGTAGGCGATGAAGCGCAGGAAAGTATTCCGCTTAAATGGTCCGTTGGCATGACTGCCATCTACGACAGTAATATGACCCCCGGCACTCAACTTGGACAACCGGGCTTTGAAGATGATGCATGGAGTCTAAATCCCTATGCGGCAGCTACATTTACCTCAATCACTCCGCAAACCACCATCGATCTTTACGCTCGTGCAGGTGTGAACTACTACCTGACATCATCTGAAATTGATGGGGCGGACGATACGACATTCAACGGTCGCTTAGGATTCGATTTGACACATCGTTTCAGCGAACGTCTGCGCTTCTCGAGCCGTAACTTTGCTGCTCAGGAAATGGAACCAGAATATGCTTATGGACAATCCGCTCAGCGTGGTGTTGATCCATACACGTTGTGGAGTTCCGATAACTCGGTTGGCTATCGTTGGACGGAGCGTTTAGGTTCATACACCGGTATTAATTTGACTGGTTTCTTGGGTGATGGCGTTAATTCGGATCGTTCTTCCTTTTCTCTTTATCAACAAATGCGCTATCAGCTGGCTCCACGCACGGTGGCGACTGCTGAATACCGTTATACTGCATGGACGGGTGACGCAAGTGATTCGACGAACCATTTCATTACTGGTGGATTTGAGCATCGCCTGAGCCCAACTTCAATTTTCGTGGTAAGCGCTGGTGCTCAGCTTCGTGAAGTTGACGGTGGCGACAGTTCTACTTCACCTTTCTTTGAAGCTGCATTGAGTTCGCAAATCAACACACGTTTCAGCGTGCGTGGATTCGCTCGTTACAGCATTGAAGATTTCGACACCGTTCAACAATTAGGTGCTTTTGTTTTCGAATATCAAGATCAACGCGTGCTTCGTATTGGTTTGAATGGCAGTTACAGTTTGACTCCTCGCCTCTCAGGTTTCGGTGGTGTGGATTTGGTTTCTACTGGTTATGGCAGCGGCATTACCGTAGATGGTGCAAATGAAACTGATGGTGAGTCAGAAGATGTCATCAACGCCTACATTGGTCTGCGTGCTAAAATTTCAGACTCCCTTACTACTGAGTGCAGCATCAACTGCACAGATTCAGTTTCAGACTTCGAAGGTCGGGAATATGATCGTCTCCGTCTTAGTGCAGGAGTGAGCTACTCGTTCTAATTCATCGATCATCTAACAACTTTTTTTATTTAGATAATTTCCTACTCCCGCAGTGATTTTCATTGTGGGAGTTTTTTTTTGTGTTACATTATCCCTACGCTTTAGCCCAAACTTTAAATCACCTCATTTCCTCCCACTACGCTACTCTAACTCTTTATTATGCAACCACAAAATTCACAAAGCGAAGCCGCTCTCCATGCTGTCGATTACTGGCAGGTAGTTAAAAATCGTTATGGAGTTATTCTGATGACTTTGCTGTTGGTTTTTATGACCGCTGCCGTGATCACTTATGTGATGCCGAAAAAATACGAAAGCACTGCCGTCGTGCAGGTGAAGCCATCAACGAAAACAATCCAAGTATTTGGAAATGAAACAGTTGGCGCTGCGCAAATGACACCACAGTTTTTTGCCACAGAATTTGAGGTCATTCGTTCACAGTTAACGCTTAAAGTTGTAGTGCAGCAGTTAGGTCTTGTTTCTCGCTGGGGCATGACAGAAGAGGAAGCACTGGGCACTCTGAGAGCAATTGTTGACGCACAAAATATTCGTGGCACAGATTTGATTACGATCAGTGTCAAGCATACAGGCCCAGTTGATGCGCGTGATGTGGCCAAGGAAGTTTACGAGGCCTACAAAACACGTCGTGAATCGAAAGAATCAGAAGCGGCAGAATCGGGTTTGAAAGAATTAGAAAAAGCTTTGCAATCGCAATCGGATGTGGTGGAGGAAAAACGCAAACAACGCGACAACTTGCTACGTCGTGCTCCTCAGACGATCGTCGATAACTATTTGAAAATGAATGCAGTTGGAGGAACGGAATCCATGAAAGCCAAGTTGGAAGGCGAATTGCAAGAGGCTCAATCTGCGATCGGAATGATTGACGCTAAAATTGCTTCGATTTCGCCTCTGACATCAGAGGAATTGATACGTCAAGCTGCGAATGATGAACTCGCGGGTGGGGATCTGAAAACACTTTATCCAGAATACCAAGAGCAACAGCGTTTGTTAGATGGAATGAAGGTACAGGGTTTGGGGCGCAACCATCCTACGGTGAAAGCTCAAGCTCAGTCTGTTGAAAGTATCTACAAACAGTTATTGGCGAGCTGCATTTCCTTTAAGGATTCGTTAAAATTGAAACGTGAGCAGCGTGTCGCGGAACATGCAGAGTTGAAAAAACGCCTGAGTGAACTTACCGAGTTATCTGTCAACGAGCGGGTTCTTCTTTACGGCTTAACAGCGGCGCAAAATGATTTTGAAACAACACAAGGGATGCTCGATAAAATGAAAGAGCGTCTGAGCACGGAGCGCATCAATATCAAGCAACCTAAAAATTTGATCGAACTTCATGAAGAACCTTTGGTCTCACAGTATCCAGTGAGCCCAAATGTTACCCTCAACTTAATTTTAGGAGCAGTCGTAGGTCTGATCTTTGGCATTGGCATCGCGTTCTTCCTTGAATACCTCGATACCTCGGTGAAAACGCTTGAGGATGTGGAGCGTTATTTGCAAGTTCCTGTGCTTGCCGTGATTCCGAAAGAAGTGGGTATCTTGCATAAACAAAGTGGCATGAGTCCTGATGCTGAGGCCTATCGAATTCTGCGAACCAACATTGAGTTCAATCGGAAAAATCCGGAGGATAACTCCCTTACCGTTGTTTCCGGCGGTGCTGGTGAAGGAAAATCTACGACTCTCGTTAACCTTGCCTACATTTGTGCGCAAGGTGGTTACACGACGCTGATGATCGATGCCGACTTACGCCGCCCTCGTTTGCACACTTTCTTCGATATCAATAACTCGGTGGGACTCACGAATTATCTCACTACCGAGTTGATGTTAGAAGACGTAATTCTGCAAACTCCTGTGGATAACTTGTTCTTCATGCCATCGGGTATTTTGCCCGCAGATGCCGCGGGTATCTTGAACTCACGCCGGATGTCAGAGCTCATTCAAGATGTGAAACAGCGCTTCGACCTAGTTCTCGTTGACTCACCGCCGATCCTAGGTGTGAGCGATGCCTCTGTGCTTGCAAGTGAAGTAGATCTAACCATGATCGTGGTGCAACATCGCAAACTTCCTCGTAACATGCTCCTGCGCGTGAAACAATCTGTTGAAAACGTTGGTGGCAACGTTATTGGCGTGGTGCTCAACAACGTTGATGTTCGCAGTGATAGTCAGTATCAATACTACACTAGCTATTATACCTACTATGCACCTGCGGAAAGCCAAATGTCTGCTCCACAGGCACCTACACCCAGTCGTGTATCAACTCCAACACCTAACACTAAACCTTCAGGATCTAACGATCAATTGTACTAATTCTAACAAAAAAACATTATGAAAAATCGTATTCTATTATTGATGATGTCGTTGCTTATGATTCTTAGCAGCTCAGTCCAAGCTGAAATCAAAGCAGGACAAGGTATTGTAATTCGCGTGACAGGTGTTCCTGCGGAAGAATCCGCCAGAATTTCTGGTCCTTGCACTGTAAGTGATGCAGGAACAGTTCGTATGGCATTGGTGGGTGAAGTAAGCATCGCTGGCATGAGCGCCAACGCAGCAGCGGCAAAACTCGAGGCCATATATAAAAGTAACGAAATTTATACCAATCCGACGTTTCAAATTTCTACGACAATGACAGATAGCGGCGTGCTTCAAGAAATGGTAACCATCAGCGGCTTCGTGCGTGCACCTGGTGCCAAACCGATGAGCCCTGGACTTACTTTGTTCCAAGCAGTTGCAAATGGCGGCGGCGCTACCGAATTTGGTGATATCAAGCGCGTAATGCTAATGCGAGGTAAAACCAGTCGAGTTTACAACTTGAACAACATGCAAGATCGCAATATTCCCTTGCAGGCTGGTGATACGATCGATGTTCCTGAGAAAAGTTTGAATCCGTTTCGCTAAGTAACTGTTCCACCGCTCAAGATGAATCATCAATCCACAGGCCATGGTTTTTCTTTTGCAACTTACGTTCTGTGGATTTCTCTATCCATCAATCACCTAGTTTTCGCTGAGCCAGAGCCCAGTCCCGCGCCAGTGCCAGTGCCAGCGCTAGTTGCGCCTGTGGATATGAGCGACGCCAAGATTGAAGAGAATATCACTGGCTTGATTTCGCCAAAACGCGAACAACGCCAGCAATCAGCGCAATGGTTGGAAGCCTGGGCGACAAAGGAATCGGCGAAAGCGAAGCAGAAGTTTTTGTTCTTGCTTCGTGATTCATCGGAGCCTGAGATCCGTGAGCGTTCCATGAAGTTGTTGCGGGCTTTGTCGATTGTTGACTACGAGAACACGGGTGAAGGATACATAGGCATCACGATGGGTATAGAAGCCGCCGTGACTCTTCCCGGTGACGACAAGCCATGTTATGGCGTGCCTGTGAGCATGGTGACAAACGGTGGTCCAGCTGAACTCAGCGGGATCAAAGCTGGCGACATGATCGTGACTTTCGACGGTCGAAAATGGCGCAATCAAGGTGAAATTATGCCGCTTGATGCCAATGGCGGTCTTCGCGGAGAAATCAGAGCTAAGGGCGCCGGGAAAAAAGTCACGTTAGGAATCTGGAGAGACAATGCGCTGATTTCTGTCGATGCCGTGCTCGGTCGACGCCCTGCGAATTTAGATCAATTCGTCGGTGGTGGCATTGTCATCCGCGGCGGTGGTGTGTTTCTCAATGGTGGCGCGATCCAGCAATTTAATCAACCCGATGTAACCGCGCTAATCGAAGAAGATAAAAACAGCGATGCATTTTTTAAGGAGTGGCTTTTCAATCAGATGAAATCGCTACCTCCAAAAAATTAAGACAAATCGCAGGTTCTGCTTAGTTTACTCTCTGGACATTTCCAAGAAAGATGCAATCTTCTGGCACGTAAACATTCCAGCATTCTCCCGCATTATGACATACAAACGCATTCGCCAAGCTCTGGCATACACTTCTCTCGCACTTGCTACCAGTTGTTCTGTTCTGGCGGAGCAACCCACCGATTTTAATGAAGTAGGCAAACAGGTTTCTATTCTTTTGCAAAATACTCATTTTTCTCGCGCTAAGTGGAATGAAGAACTTAGCAAAAAATTCCTCGAAACCTATCTCCGTGATCTTGATTATGGCAGAATGTATTTCACTCAAGAAGACGTTGATCGTTTTCAGAAAGAATATGGCACACGCTTGCATGAAATGTTGCTTCAAAAGAATTGCATCGTGCCCGCTAACGACATTTACAAAACTTTCAAAGAGCGTGTGACGGAAAGAGCAGAATTTGTGAAATCCGTGCTCAAAGATGATCCATTTGATTTTACAAAAGATGAGTCATTGCAACGCTCGCGCAAAGATGCCGCATGGGCAAAAAACCGTGCTGAAGCAGAACAGTTATGGCGCGCCACGATCAAAGAGGCCGTGCTTTCCGAAACGTTGCGCCGTGAAACGGTAGCTCGTCTCGCCAAAGAGCAAGGCAAACCAGATCCTCTGGTGAAAGAAAAAAGCCCTAAAGAAAAGGTAGCGATGCGTTATGATCGCCTCACACACAGCGTGGCTGAGGCAGATGATGAAGATGTGGCAAACTACTTCCTTACTGCTGTTACGAAAGCGTTTGATCCGCATACCGAGTACATGGGCTACCGCGAGATCGCTCGTTTCAAGGACAGCATGAAAAATCAATTGGTCGGTATCGGTGCACAGTTATTAGCCGAAGAAGACGGTGCCACCATCATCAAAGGTATTGTCGTGGGTGGTCCTGCTGACAAGCAAGGCCAGCTGAAACTAAATGACCGCATTGTTGGTGTCGATAGTCTTAATGGCGGCACTGAGGTTACTGATATCATGTTCATGAAGATCGACAAAGTCGTAGATCTCATTCGCGGCGCGGAAAACACAGAAGTCCGTCTCAAGATTGAACCTGCGGGTGCCACACCAGGAGAAACTACATTCATAGTAATTAAGCGCGGCAAAGTGGAAATGAAGGACGAGCAAGCAAGCGCGCAAATCATTGAGAAAAAAGATGCCCAAGGTAAAGCTCAGAAAATTGGTTGGATTACACTTCCTTCATTTTACATGGATTTCGATAACGGCGAAGCCAGTTGCGCGAACGATGTGCAGAAATTGCTAAATCGTCTCGTAGTAGAAAAAATCGACGGTCTTATCATTGATCTTCGCGGCAATGGCGGCGGTTCGCTTGACGAGGTGCGCAAAATGACAGGCTTTTTCATCAAGCGAGGACCTGTGGTACAGGTGAAAAACGAACTCGGCCAAGTCGAAGTGAAAGACTCAGAGCTAAAGAGTCCGATCTACGAAGGTCCGCTTGTGGTGCTCATCGATAAAAGTAGTGCTTCCGCAAGTGAAATCTTGGCTGGTGCACTCCAGGATCACAATCGTGCGGTCATTGTGGGTGATACCTCTACGTTTGGAAAAGGCACGGTACAACAACTTATGGACGTTGGTCGTATGATGCCATTTTTTGCGCGACGTGACCGTGCCGGAACGGTGAAAGTTACATTGCAAAAATTCTATCGTCCCTCTGGTGATTCGACACAGTTAAAAGGTGTCGTTTCCGATATCGTTCTATCCAGCATTTACGATGGTCTTGAGGTCGGTGAAGCCTACTTGGAAAATAAGTTAGAGTTTGATCGCATACGTCAAGCTGGCGACTTTGAACCACTTGATCGTGCAAATTTATTCCTGCCACGTTTAAAGGAATTGAGCGAGAAGCGGACTTTGGAGTCAAAAGACTTCGCCTACACAGCAGAAGATATTGCAGAAGTCAAAAAGCGTAATGTTGAAAATAAAGTGACGCTCAACAAAGCATCACGCGATAAGGAAATTGCGGATGCTGACGTGAAACGTCATGAACGCAACAAGGAGCGCATAGCTCGATTCGCGGAAGTGGAAAAAGCTGACAAGGCGTCGACTAAGTTTTATAAACTATCACTCGCTGACATTGCCGATGACAAACCGCCGCATCTTTATGATCCTGCTGCAGAAAACACGGATTACATGCGCAAAGCGAAAGATGAAACAGACGACTTAGATGATACCCCGAAATGGCCCAGTGGCATGGACTCGGTAAAGCGCGAGGGCATTTTAATCCTTTGTGATCTTGCTGAAATGGCCGCTGCGGCAAAAACTGCAGGTGTCCTCAAGAAAACCGCAGATCGTTAATGTCTGACATCGCGGTGAACTTGGCCGATGTGCATGCGCGCATCGGAGCGGCTTGTGAAAAATCAGGTAGTTCTGTTGAAGATGTGACATTAATCGCAGTTTCAAAAACATTTTCTGCTGATCATGTGAATCAAGCATACGCAGCTGGACAATGCCATTTTGGTGAAAATAAACAGCAGGAGGCCGAGTGGAAAATACCGCTATGTCCTTCATCAGTGCAGTGGCATTTTATCGGTCAATTGCAACGCAATAAAGTGCGCAAAGTACTGCCGATGTTTTCGATGATCCACAGCATTGATTCCTTGCGCTTGGCGTCCTACACCAATGACCTTGCCCATGAACTAGGTATTTTCCCGAAAGTTTTTCTCCAAGTCAATCTGGCTGGTGAACTAAGTAAGGCTGGTTTCTCTGCCGAAGAGCTTTGGTCATCATGGGATTTGTTGATGGGCTTGGATCGACTAGAAATACAAGGACTGATGACAGTGCCTCCTGTTTCTGAGCAGCCTGAAAAATCGCGCCATTGGTTTGCTGGTTTGAGATTATTGCGCGATGAATTGCAGCAGAAAACAGACACGCGATTACCGTCTCTGAGCATGGGTATGAGTGGGGATTATTCGATTGCGATCGAAGAAGGTGCCACTCATGTCCGTGTCGGTTCAGCAATTTTTGGGGGGCGCGATTATGGACTTACCAATTCGCCTTGATGCCGATAATGGCATTGAATCCTGGCTCGTTGTTTCCTGATCCGTGACTGCGATAATCGATGTTGCTGATGTTTTCCAAGCCTAGTGTTAGATCTAAGTTTTCGGTTGCTTTGCATCCTGCATACACCATGGGAACTACATAACCTGGTGTTCCATTGGTGGGGAAGCGCTGGTTGTCGCCCTTGTCGGCTAGACTGAGACGATCGGCTTCTTCTGCAGCCAGAACACGACCTTCGATCCAATATTTTTGTGAAGAATTTGTCCAGCGCAAAGAGATCGAGGCGGTTAGTGGTAGTGCCCGACTGTAGGGATCGGTAACTTGTGGTCCTCCCTCGTAGGCTAATGTTTCAGTCTCTCCTTCTTGCCATCCAGCAAAACCAGAGAGAGTCCATTGATCGTTGATTTGCCAAGCCGCTTCGATTTCAAATCCGTAAAGAAATCCATTGCGCCCGTTGTCCGCCTGGGTCGTGGTAGAGCCCATGCTAACAGGAACATCGGTAATAATATTTTCAATGTCGGTGTAAAAAATGGCAGCATTGAACCAAGTGTTATCATCGGAGTGACGCGCACCAATTTCGTAAGTGACATAATCTTCTGGATTTAGGTTCACTGAGCCACCTGTTTCCACACCAGAACGACTGGTAGTGGAGCCTGATAGGTCCGCAAGGTTGGGTGCGCGGAAAGCCTGTGAAACTCCACCATACAAGGACCATGAATGTGGCAATTCTTGAATGGCTCTTACGGAAAATACTGTGTTATCCCACTCGCGCTCTGAGGAAACATCAGCAAGGATATTAGAGTCCCAGCGTTTGCCGATTTCGGCGCGAGCATGGGTGTAACGAGCTCCCGATTCAATGCGTAGTTTGTCGGTTGCCTGCCAATGATACTGAGAGTGAAGGCCGAAAAGTTGATAGGATGAATCATCAGCCACGGGACGAGAACCTGGTTGGAATACATAGCCGGCTCCTTTGTTGCGGATGGCATTGGTGTCAACTTCATCTTGGTAATAGTCCATGCCGTAGATCCATTTGCCAGGTCCCATGGGTGATTCAAATTCCAGATCGATTCCGTAGGTATCGATGTCATTTAGCTGTAGTTGCTGATATCTAGTGGAAGAAAGGGATTGGCTTGCCGCGCTACGACGATCTTGAAATTCACTTTCGGCAGTCTGCTGATAGGATAGCGTGGCTGACCAGCGTGACAACCAAGCGCCCACTTGTGGGTCTTCTGAACTGATTCTGATGTAGCCTAGCGAACGTTCTTGATCATACGAATTCTCAAGCCAAGTTCCGGCCGCCGAAACATGCCCGTCATGATTCCAACCAGGATTTAAGGTAGTGCGGTGCCAACGCCACACATCGTCCTGCTCAGTGGCCTGGTAGGCCATGGTCAATGTCGTGGATGGATTCAGCAACATGTCAAATCGCAGATCCCAATCATTTTCTTCGTAACCTGTATTCTGCATGGTGCCTATCGCAGAATCATGAATGTCTCCGAAATCTTTCATGGTGATGCCAGCCTTTAGTCCCCAGATGCCGCCTTGGCCAATGTCTCCTTCTATGCGGCCAATATGCGAGTCTTCACCGTTACTACGATATTCATAGTATGTTGAGCCATGTGTGAAAAAAGCACCTTTTGCCTCATCACGGTAGTTGGATGATTTAGAAAATGCCGTCAACGTGCCGCCGATCGCATCGGATCCAAAAGGCACGCTGCCTTGGCTTTTGATCAACTCTAGGTGATCTACGGAATAGGAATCAAGGGTGTTCCAATACTGAACGGGGCCGCTGCGCCATGTGGAATTATTCATGCGAACGCCGTCTAGTAGTAAAAGATTGCTGCGTCCTGTCATGCCACGAATGAATGGCGAGCCATGGCCGTAGGTTGTTTTCTGAGATAACACACCCGGCGTGAAGGTAAGGGCATCGGGGATATTGCGCCGGGTATATTCAGAAAAGAAATCGTTATCCAAGTAACTACTGGTGTAAGCGCTGTCTGAGAGTGGTAATTTGGAGCGATTGGCGGTGACAACTAGCGGTTCGAGTAAGTCCTGTGAATGGGCTAAAAATGGTGTGAGTGACGCTAGTACAATGACTTTTTTCATGATTTTTTTATGGTTTTATAATAACGTATGAACAATGATTTTATTAGAGTTTTTTTAAGACAAAAAATGGGTCAAGATTTCCTCGAAAATATCTTCTGCCGCAGAGATATTTATACGAGCTCCTAGAGCGATTGCTTGTTCTCCCGGTGGGACTTCACTGCGACCGTGTGAGCCTTTGACAGTCCTCGAATCTAATGGGATTACTTCCATCAGCGCACGGAATCCGAGTTTTTTCTTAAGTAAAAACTGGGCGATTTTGATTTTGGGAAAAGCTATGGATGGATCAAGAAAAAGTTCGGCAGGATCGTAGCCTGGTTTGCGATGAATATCCACTGTGCGAGCGTAGTCAGGGGCACGTTCGTCATTCTCCCAGAAGTAATAGGTGAACCATGCGCCCGCTTTGGCAATGGCGATGAGATCACCTGCGCGTTCGGTAGCGATTCCTGGAGACCAGATTTCTTCGGCATGCAAAACTTTTTCTACCCCGGGAACATCTTCTAACAATTTCTTTACTTCATCGATGCGATGTTTCTCGCGAACATAAACATGTGCAATTTGATGATCAGCTACGGCAAAAGCATCCGACATAAAGACATCCAATCCATCACGACCGAGTTCATCTTTGATTGATAGAAAACCTGCCGTACGCAAAGCGCGGTTGAGGTGAATTGGTTGATTGACCGCAGAAATTCCGTATTCGGAGACGATGATTACACGTACATTGTTTCGTTGATAAAAGTCTAACAACTCGCCAACAATGGCATCGATATCGCGCAATTCTTGAGCGATTTCAGGAGCCTCTGGACCGTATTTTTGGAGGCTGTAGTCAAGGTGTGGTAGATAAACGAGACTCAACTGTGGGGCATTGTGATTTTCGATCCACTGAGCGGAGCGTGAAATCCATTGCGAGCAGCCAATGCCAGCGGCTGGCCCCCAAAAGCTAGGAAAGGGGAACTCACCCAGATCAGCTTTGATGGCTTCTCGTAAGTTCATCGGCTGCGTATGAATATCGAACGATTTTTTGCCATCGGCCAAATATAAGGGGCGCGGTGTGATGGTGATGTCAGCGGTACTTTCCATGTTATACCACCAAAAAAGATTGGCGCACTTAAATCCGGTTATGCGTTGATGCAAAACATCCCAGATTTTTTCGCCATGGACCAAGCGATTGCTCTGTTTCCAAAATTTGACCTCGCAGGATTCCCGATCATGCCACCCGTTGGCTACGATGCCGTGGCCGCTGGGATTTTTTCCTGTTAGCATATTTGACTGCGCCGTGCACGTCACTGCCGGGAATGCTGGTGGGAATGATTGCACTCCTTGTTCCGTAGCAAATCGCGAGAGTCGCGGAGTCGCTTCTCCGAGCAATCCCGAAGATAGTCCGACCACATTGATGACTGCAAGACGCTGCACGGGGGCGACTGTCATGTATTTTTGGCATTTTAGCGATGGAAAAAATCAGAGAATCATCTGAAATCTGTGGCAATTTTTCCGCTGATTCATTACTGTCCGCGCATGTCGCACCCGCACATAGATGTTCGTCGTATCGCCACTCTTGCTCGTCTTGAGCTATCGGAAGAAGAAGTGGCTTCGTTTTCAGCACCTCTGGATGGTGTTTTGGCACTGATGGAGAAGCTAGCGCAGGTTGATACTGCGGGGATCGAGCCGACATCATATCCCATGCCAATCGACGCACCGATGCGAGAAGATATAGCATGGCAAAGCATGCCGACCGATCTTTTTTTACAAAATGCTCCTGAACAAGCGCAGCAACAAATTCGAGTGCCCAAGGTGGTTGCTGATGCTTAATTTTATCTAACTATTTTTTATGAATCTTTCTTCTCAATCTATTGCATCTTTGCGTGCTATGCTCGTAAAAGGTGAAATTCAATCCACGGATATTGTCGATGAATTGTTAGAAAATGTTACTCAACGCGATGCGGAAATTGGCGCGTTTTTATCGATTGATGCCGTCGCGATTCGTGCCGCTGCCGCAAAAGCAGATCTT
The DNA here is from genome assembly GCA_903878115.1 of Akkermansiaceae bacterium. GTDB lineage: Bacteria > Verrucomicrobiota > Verrucomicrobiia > Verrucomicrobiales > Akkermansiaceae > UBA956. The sequence goes on from CAIRGO010000280.1 coordinate 59,407, forward strand.
TCCTTGCCACTGGGCGGGATACCGATTGCGATGAAAGATAACATAAATGTGCTAGGCGACCCTTGCACTTGTGGCTCTAAATTTCTCGCAGAAAATTATCACTCTCCCTATGATGCCGGCGTCACTCGTCGATTACGTTCTGCGGGTGTTGTTTTTTTTGGACGCACGAACATGGATGAATTTGCCATGGGCTCAGCTACAGAAAACTCCGCTTTGCAACGGACAAATAACCCTGCTGCTCTGGGGCATATTCCTGGTGGGTCTTCTGGCGGTTCAGCTGCAGCAGTCGCGGCGCATTTTTCTCCTGCTGCCATAGGGTCAGATACTGGTGGTTCGATTCGTCAACCAGCTTCGCATTGCGGAGTGGTAGGGCTGAAGCCATCTTATGGTCGCGTTTCTCGTTATGGCTTGGTTGCTTTTGCTTCTTCGTTGGATCAGATCGGTCCGCTATCTCGAACTGTGGAAGATGCCGCGATCATCCTACAAGCAATTGCAGGACATGATCCGTTAGACTCGACTAGTCTGCCATTACCAGTGCCAAATTATCTTACGAATTTGCATCAAGGTGTGAAAGGGTTACGCATCGGTATTCCCAAAGAATATTTTGCAGCTGGCCTTGCTTCGGTTGTGCGTGAGGCAGTTGAAAAAGAAATTGTTCGATTGCAGGAACAGGGAGCTATACCCGTAGAAATTTCTTTGCCGCATACGGAATACGCAGTCGCGACTTATTACATCATCGCCCCTGCGGAGGCATCTTCCAATCTATCGCGCTTCGATGGTGTTCGCTATGGTCATCGTGCCGCCAATCCTGCTGATATTTTGTCGCTATATCAACGATCGCGCGAAGAAGGTTTCGGACCTGAAGTGAAGCGGCGGATCATTTTGGGTACCTATGTTTTATCCTCTGGTTACTATGACGCCTATTACAATAAAGCCCAAAAAGTACGCACATTGATTCGCAAAGATTTTGAAAATGCCTTCGCTTTCTGCGATGCCATCATTTCTCCCGTCGCGCCCACTGCTGCACGCAAAATTGGCGAATGCACAGATCCGGTGCAGGACTACTTGGCGGATGTTTGCACCATTCCTGTGAATCTAGCAGGGCTTCCTGCGATCTCCGTTCCATTGCCGAGCGATGGGTTACCGATTGGATTGCAGATTATCACGCCGCATTTACAAGAATCACTATTATTGCAAATTGCACAGGCCGTAGAAAATCGTTAGGAGAAAAATCTCTTAACCAAATCTTTACAATTTTTACTCTAGCGGGAAGCAACTTCCGCAGAGAATGATTGTTTGTTTACTCGCTATGAAACGTAATTTTTTCCTTTTTCTTCTTTTATCCAGAATTGCTCATGGACATGATATTGGCAGCGAAGGACATACTCATAAGGATCATTTGATCAAGCCATCTGAGACGGTTGTTCCAGAGTGGTATCTCATTCAGGAAAAAATTGAACCTGCAGCCGCTGCCGAACAGACAGCAAAAAATCCTCCTGCTTTAGCCTCGGTGTTTGCTGCTTTTGCTCCGCGGGTAAAAGTGCGTTGGGATGAAACATACTTATTTGTCGAAACGAGTGGTTTACCTGAACATGGGTTGATGAAAGGAATCACGAATTGGCAGCAACAAGTGCCAGTCCCGCAGAGCTACTTAGGTGCGAACGCTTGGCAAATTCCTTTGGTGCCAGTTCCCGCAAAACTACCACTATCGATTAAGGGGCGTTTTCTTCGCGGCGCCATTGCGCTTGCCGCCAACGGAATCCCCATTTTTAATCCGCAAAACAATCGCGGAGAAGTATCTGCTGAAATTGGTGAACTCGATGAATGGGGCGGACATTGTGGGCGTGCAGATGATTACCATTATCATGCGGCTCCTTTGCATTTGCAGGACAAAGTAGGTAAGGGACGCCCCATCGCAGTTGCACTTGATGGCTATCCGATTTTTGGGTTAACAGAAGCCGATGGATCACAGCCGAATGATCTTGATGAGTTTCATGGGCACAGCACAGCCGCATTAGGCTATCATTATCATGCATCTACTAAGTATCCATATGTGAATGGAGGGTTTCACGGTGAAGTCAAAGAACTCGGTGAACAAGTTGATCCTCAGCCGAGTGCGCGTCCGGTTCGCGGTGCAGGCGCGCCTCTCCGTGGCGCTAAGATTACAGATTTCGCGAAAGCGGGCGATGCGAGTTATCGTCTCACTTATGAATTAGCATCAGAAAAATGTGCGATTCTTTATAACGTCAATGCGGATGGATCACTTGCGTTCGAATATCAAAATGGCAAAGCGGGAACGACCAAAGAAACCTATCAACGTCGTGATTCCGGTGGTGGGGATAGTCGTCCAAGACCAAGACCTGATCAACCAGAACAACAGAAACCGATGAGACGAGGAGAAGTATCACCTGCAGTCAAGCCTATTGGCAACGATACTATTGTGAGCGGATTGCAACTCAAAAGCCCTGCCATTGACGCATCGAGTGTTTTGCCGATCGAGTTTACCGGCGATGGCGCTAGTATTTCGCCCCCCCTAGCATGGTCGGGTACTCCCTTAGCAACGAAGAGTTATGCGGTCATCATGCATCATATCGATCCAGCAGGACAAACGAAACTTTATTGGACGCTGTATAATATTCCATCAAATGTGTTAGTATTGCCTAAGAATGCTAAGGGTGTTGGTATCGAAGGAAGCAATAGCATCAATCGTAATCTTGGTTATGCGCCGCCACATTCGAAAGGCCCAGGAGCGAAAACGTACATCATTACTCTCTATGCACTATCGGCTCCACTTGACCTCAGCGTTCCACCTGCAGAAGTCAATCGTGATGTGCTGCTTGCTGCAATGAAAGAAAAAATTCTTGGGACTAGCGAATTGAAAGTCACATATACCCGCGATGCCGTAGCGGTTGCAGCACCTGTTCAAGCACCAGTTCCCATACCGAAGGAGCCAATTGATCCCAGCATGATCAAGGCCGCGATGAGCGATACGATCAAAGCGGAAGTATATGCAGACAATTGGTTTGCGCTATATATTAATGGTCGTTTGACGGTCGTAGATCCTATCGAATTTTTGCCACACAATGTTGTCAGCGTGGATATCTTACCCGAGTACCCAATGACCATCGCGGTAATAGCTCATGATAATGCCGATCCACAAACAGGGCTAGAATACGGCAACCATATCGGCGATGCAGGATTTATTTTGAAATTTGCTGATGGAACTGTGACCGATGGCACATGGAAAGTAAAAACCTTAGAGCGTGGCCCAATCAACGGTGATTTGAAAAATCCCACGGTAAAAAGTATCACTCGGCCAGAAAATTGGTACGCAATCAACTATGACGATAGTAAATGGGAAAATGCCACTGTCTACACTGAACAACAAGTGAACCCTAAGCCGCCGTATTACGAGCATGATTTCAAGAGCGCCTCGTTCATTTGGAGTAAAGAACTAGCCTTGGACAATACAGTGCTATTTCGCAAGCGCATCGAGAAACCAGGTGCTGCTTCGCGATGGACGGCAAAACCCGCTGGTCCTGCTCCTCAACCGTGACTTGTTCATATGATCCAATGTTGATTGAAATAACGTATTAGTTGTTGTAATGAAATATTCTTTGCTCACCTTTTTACTGGCTACAATTTCCCTTACCTTCACATCTGAAGCGGGCCTATCGCGCACTACGAGTGATCGAATTTTTGCACGATTGAATCAGAATACTGATGCTGTTCTTGATGTGGGAGAGTTTGCGAGAATGATGGGGGAGAAGTTCCCATCTCTTACAGGATTTTCTCTGCGCACTTATCGTGAATTCTTTCGTGTTGATGCGGATCAAATTAGCGGCATTAGCCAAGAAGATTTTTTTCGCTGGAATCGTGGTGACACCAGAGAATTAGCAGGTGAGACTATCGAGCGTTTTATTCGAGCAGATCGCAATCATGACAAAGTTCTTGATGCGCGAGAGTTGCCCTGGGCTTACAAACAAAAATTGTCCAAAAGAAAAGTAGCTGCAGAGATCAAACGCCTCGATTTAGATGATGACGGGAAATTATCGCTAAAAGAATTTTTTCAGTTTCTGCCGATGGAATGCAAAACCTTTCTTGGCATGAAAAAAAATGATGCCGATCTGTTAACGTCGGCATTAGGCATTAGCACTTTTGTCTGGCGTGAAGATGATATTGCATATCCTTACGATCCTGTTTTCGGTGAGCCTCAGCCATTGTTTTTCTTTGGCTTAAATGGTGGAGTGATCACAAATTGCTCGATGAGGCTCACGATTCAGCAGTGATTGTATTTGGTTTGTCTTCTCTGAACGCTTTGTATATCGTGACGAAGAGTTCATGGACGAATCCGAATATAAAAAAAGAACCCGATTTGTCATTCAATTGGGTAATGCTCTTCACGGTTGTGGTGCTTCAAGCCAACGAGTAGAAAAGCACTTAGGTAATGTAACAAGAATGCTGGAAATGAATGGGCATTTTATGTTTACGCCTACAGGTCTTACTAGCGTATTTTGGTTAGATGATGAATTTGATCAGTATGTTCACATCGAGCGTGTGGAGCCTGGCGATATCAATTTAGGTCGTTTATGGATGATTGATGAATTGATAGAAAGCATGAGTCGAGGAAAAATTCCGTTGGATGAAGGAATTGAACGATTATCATTGCTGGCAAAATCTCCGTTTCTTTATTCGCCGTGGATCCAAGTGTTGACGTGGGCGATTACTGGTGGGGCTTTTGCAGCTTTAGTTTCGGGGACTCAAGAAGATGTAGTCGTTTCCGCATTATTGAGCGTGGTGACTTTTGCGCTATTTTATGTTAGTACACGTCGTAGCCGTTTGGCGCCGTTAGTTACGATTCTCTCGCCGTTTCTCTCGGGAGTGTCGGCACAATCAATTTATGCGCTAGGAGTGCCTATCAATGTGCCTTTTGTGATACTCTCATCAATTTTGGTGCTCATTCCTGGCTTGTCACTGACGGTGGCGATGAGTGAAATTTCTGCACGACATCTCATTTCTGGTAGTTCGCGTCTTGTCGAAGCAATGATGAATTTGTTATTGCTATTGTTCGGCGCGATCATGGGCATTTCTGTAGCCCTACTATTATGGAAATCCACGGGGCCCACGAGTGCTCCCATGCAGATGGTATCATGGAAAACATGGCCAGCAGTATTATTGTTATCTCTGAGTCTCTCGATCGCCTTCAACATACCCGTGCGAAAATGTATCTGGGGTATCATTGCGTGTTGTATTGCTTATGCTGCTGCTAGCGTAGGTGGGCACGCATTTGGTGTGGTGGCAGGAATGTTCTTGGGTTCGCTCGCCGTTGGTCTTTTCAGCAATGCTTTTGCGCGTTTTGCTAAAGCGCCATCTTCGGTTTTATCAACGCAGGGGATTATTCTCTTGGTTCCTGGAAGCACCACTTATCTGATTCTCAATCAATGGGTGAACGGAACTCCGCTCCTTTCGGGTTCTGAATCAGGCAGTCAGGCACTGATGATGTTTGTCTCTCTCGTCGCTGGTTTGCTTTTTGCAAATGCACTACTGCCCGCTGGCAAAAGTTTATAAATAGCGATTCGCCAGTCCGTATTTAAAAATCAATCGTCTTCGAGGTGTAACCGATGCATCAATCGATGAGCAAATGGAGCAATAAGAAGTGATGCGATTCCAATAAATGCGAGGCCGGAGAAAAGTGCGTAAAACGAAGCGAAGAGCTTGGCATTTGTATCTGTTAGAACATCAACAGGACCCATGCCGCCGAGGATCATCGAAGCATTCAAGAGTGAATCAACCCAAGAAAGATGACCTAAATAGTGGTATCCAATTAAGCCAATTCCTAAACCGAACAAAATTAAAAATAGCGCTAAAAAAGTATGGAGCATGATTCTCGTAATAAACAATCGCCGCGAAATGACTGGCTGTTTGCTTTGCTCATACATATTATTTTTTCTCTACTAGATTAATCTGATAGATTTTTGGCCAGCATTTGCCAGTGACATACAAAAGTTTTTTATCATTGTCGTAAGCAATGCCATTTAACACATGATCGACAGATTTTTTTTCTTCAGCTTTATCGATGCCCGATAAGTCAATCACACCTAACACTTCTCCGCTGGTAGGATTAATGCGGACAATTTCGTTTGTTTGCCAAACATTAGCAAAAATCTCGCCTTCTACGTATTCTAACTCATTGAGCATTTTTATTGGTTGCCCTGATTTTTTTACCTCAATCGTGTGAGTAAATTTCAACGCAGTGGGGTCATAAAAACGAATGGTTTCTGTGCCGTCACTCATGATCAATTGCTTGCCATCAGTCGTTAATCCCCAGCCTTCTCCGTTATAAGAAAAGTTTTTCTTCCAGGCCAGTGTGGTTGCGTCGAAAACAAATCCTTGCTGGTTTTTCCATGAGAGTTGGTAAATTTTACCATCTAGCACTGTGGCACCCTCCCCAAAGAAATCTCCTTTCAGTTCTTTCATCAGCAATACTTTGCCTGTTTCTACTTCTACACGCCGTATCGATGACTGATCTTCGAGTCCTGTGCTTTCAATCCATAGGCCTTCGTGTAAAAGAAATCCTTGAGTGAAGGCTAGGGGATCATGAGGTAATTCCCTCACTGTCTGAAAAGTCAAAGAAGAAAAACTCTTCCATGCTGGTTGAGTTGAGTTCACATTATGTAGCTCTATTGATTGCGCAACAGATTCTGACTTTTTATCGCAAGAGACGATCAGTGTTACTGAAGTCATCAGGAAGAGTAAATAAGAGAACTGCATAGCAAAAAAATTGATCATTCATCAACGCCCAACAACTCAAGGATGCGCTGCAGGTCATCATTGCCGTAATATTCAATTTCTATCCGGCCTTTTTTTGGAGTATGCGTAATGGACACTTGCGTTGAAAAAAGCGTACGGAGGCGATTTTCTAAATCCTGAATGTGCGTTTCCGTTTCGCGCGCGGTTGCGACACTAAGATTCGTTTTTGATTTTTTAACGGGAGGATTGAGAATTTCTTGCACCAATTTTTCTGTGGCGCGCACAGTTAGGCTTTTGCGCATGACCTGATCAGACGCTAACAATTGCGACGGTTGATCTTTGATGGCAAGTAATGCCTTAGCATGTCCTACAGTAATACGACCTTGAGCAACTTGCATTTGAATGTCATCGTGCAAGTCTAACAATCGCATCGCATTCGCTACGCTGGCTCTTGACTTTCCTACTCGAGCAGCGATTTCTTCTTGTTTTAATTCGTATTCCTTAGAGAGGCGGATGTAACCCGAGGCCTCTTCCATTGGATTGAGATCTTGACGTTGTAAGTTTTCGATCAATGCCATTTCTAACACATCACGGTCCGAAGCTACACGTTCGATCACTGGTACTTTATCAAGTCCAAGTTTTTTCGATGCGCGCCAGCGTCGTTCTCCGGCGATGAGCTCTAACTTTTCACCGACGCGACGCACGATCAAAGGTTGGATGATGCCGTGTTGACGGATCGATTCCATCAGTTCATCAAGCGGAGCTTCTACGAAATGTTTGCGAGGCTGAAGCGGACTCGCAATCACGGAATCGATGGCAACATCCCGGACGAGTTTGCGCTCATCAGGATCAATTGTTGCCTCAATAATACCAGACGAACTCGACTGTTTTTTGATGAGAGCGCCGAGTCCTTTGCCGAGTGCAGGTTTAGTAGCCATGGGGCGACGATTATGGAGAATTTTGAATTAAAAATCAAAGAGGATTTCCAGTGCAACGACTGTTTGAGCCGCTAGCCCTTGTCAACGTTAGCATAATTGCCGAAAAAATGTTTTTGAGCCTAACGTCTATTGATGATTACTTTGGAAAAAGTAGGCAAATTGGCGCAGGAACTTCGAGTTGATTGCTAGTGACATTGAGTTTTCCTGATTGCGCTTCGATCGATAGCACTTGAAGATTATTCGATTGCTGACCTGCTACGATAAGGTATGCTCCGCCTGGGGTGATGGCAAAGTGACGCGGCATTTTAATTGCTGTAACAGTTTGACCAAGAGCTGTCAGATCGCCGTTTTCTTGATTGATGGAAAATGCTGCGATCGAGTTATGGCCACGATTTGAAGCATAGAGATAGCGGCCATTGGGATGAATTTCAATTTCTGCGGTTGTGTTGTCTCCCTTCCAGTCACCGGGCAATGTAGTAATCGTTTTTTGCATCGTTAATTTATTACCTGCACGGGTAAAATGAGTAACGCTATTGGTCAGTTCATTCACGACATAAACCCAAGGTTTACTCGGATGAAAAGCAAGGTGTCTTGGTCCATCGCCAAGGGTCGAGGAGGTAAATGCGGGCTCTGCTGCTTTGATTGCAGCTGAGCTCACATCAAATGTATAGGCAAGTGTTTGATCTAGTCCTAGGTCAGGGACAAACAAAGTTTGATTGGAAAAATAAACCCCGTGAGCATGTGGCCCTACTTGACGGGTCGGGTGGACGCTTTTTCCCTGATGTTTGATCACGCTAACGGCAGCACTCGGAATGCCTTTTTTATCTAACAAATATGAACTGACGACGCCATTGCCGTAATTGGCTACAGCAATCATACTGGCCGATGGATCAATTGCGAGGTGACAAGGATTTTCCCCACCACTGGGAACATCACCTATAAAAGTGAGCAGTTGATTTTTTTCTACGCCAAAGGTTGCAAGTGCGCCAATGCCTTCGGCGTTCAGACCTATCGAGTATACAAGTTTTTTTGTAGGATGTTGGCACAGAAATCCTGGATTTTTATAGGACGCCGCCAAACGAAGGTTACTCAATGCTCCACTGCTGTCGTCAAAATCAGCCAGATAAATTCCTTTGCTGTCAGGACTGGCTCCGGTGCCGATGTATAATGGATGCATAGCTGCTGACAATTTAAGGGTAAGTAAGCAAAAAATGAGAGTTTTTTTCATAAAGTTGTGAAATGTTTCATCGCAAATCAGAGAAGAATGTCGAGTATATTCGATCATCAATTGATTTCAAACATGTCATGTCATTTCTGAAGCTTGCGGTATTCGCGTTGCGTGGTTACATTTCCGTCCGTGACTTCTCAACATTATGGTATTGGCCTCGCTGGCTGTGGCACCGTGGGTACTGGTGTGATCCGGGCGTTACTGCGCAATGGTGATCTCATCCGTCAACGCACGGGCGGCGAGTTAACATTATTGGTGAAACGCGTCCTAGTGCGTGATCTAACAAAATCTCGTCACTCTGATGTCGATCATGAATTGATTACTACAGATTGGCATGAGTTGGTCAATGATCCTGACGTTCATATTATTGTAGAGCTCATTGGCGGCACCGACTTGGCCTTCGATATTGTTTCACGAGCTATTGAATTGAAAAAACCTGTCGTAACGGGAAATAAAGCATTGCTTGCTGAACGAGGCGCGGAGCTGTTCGCGTTGTCAAAAAAATATAACACTCCCATTCACTTTGAAGCTGCTGTAGCAGGTGGTATTCCGATCATCAAATCAGTGCAAGAAGCATTTGTAGGCAATCGCGTGAATTCGCTGGTCGGCATCATCAACGGAACTAGCAATTACATATTGCAGCGCATGTCAGAAAGCGGTTTGGAATTTGCCACCGCTTTGGCTGAAGCGCAGGCATTGGGATATGCTGAATCTGATCCCACACTAGACGTCAACGGTTGGGATGCTGCGCATAAAGCAATTTTACTCGCGACATTAGCTTATGGTTTTCCGATCAATCCCGCAGAAATTCATGTGCTTGGAATTGAGCAAGTAAAACCTATAGACATCGACTTCGCAAAACAACTTGGCTATGTAGTGAAGTTATTAGCCGTCATTCGTGAACATGACAATGGCGCTATTGAAATACGATTGCAGCCTTCATTTGTTAGTAAAAATCATATTCTTGCCTCAGTGAACGGTGTCTTTAATGCCGTGGCGGTAAATGGCGATGGTGTGGGCGAGGCGTTGTTTTATGGGCGAGGCGCGGGACAGGATCCCACTGCCTCTGCCGTGGTAGCCGATTTAGTAGAAGCTGCTCGTTCGTTGTCTAACGAAAATGGACACCGTGGATTTCTACCTTGGCGGGATAATGGCCGTTTGCTTGCCATTGAGGAAACCACTACAGCCTATTATGTGCGTTTTGATGTTACTGATCGTCCCGGCGTCATTGCCGAAATTGCTCGTGTGTTAGCGGAACACCTTATTGGAATTTCTGGTACTCATTCGCCAGTAAACCTAGAGAATCCTGATGCGGCATTTGTTGATATGGTATTCCTATTACACAGTTGTCCCTATGGCAAACTGCAAAAAGCTTTGGCTGAAATTTTCACATTGGATTGCGTCAATTCTGCCCCTGTTGTATTTCGCATTGAACATCTCTAACATTTTTATCGGCTCATGCATAAAGGCTTACGTATCGGCATCGCGCAAATCAATAGCACCGTTGGCGATTTCCCCGGCAATGTTAAAAAAATTCTCGCTGCTTACCGAGCCTGCCTTGATCAAGGTGCCGATCTGGTAATCACTCCTGAAATGTCATTGGTTGGTTACCCGCCGCGCGATCTGGTTGCCAAATCTCAATTTGTGCCTAAATGCCTGCAAGCGTTAGATTATTTGGCTGATGAAATCAAAGAGGTTCCACTCATTGTAGGATACGTAGACCATAATCAGAACAGCGGTCCTGGTCGGCCATTCCGAAATGCTGCTGCATGGTTAGAAAATGGAAGCATCGTTCATAAAATCTGGAAAACGCTGTTGCCAACTTACGATGTTTTTGATGAATGGCGTTATTTTGAGCCCAGTGAATCATGTAAGCCAATACACTGGCGTGGCCATCGCATTGGAATTACCATTTGTGAGGATTTGTGGTCGGAGGAATATTTGCCAAAGCCTCTTTATGATCGTGATCCGATAGCAGAATTACGCGCTGTGGGCATCGACTTGGTTCTTAATCTTAGTGCTTCACCGTATCAGTTAGGCAAAACGGCACTGCGTAGAAATTTGTTAGAGTCGGTGGCAAAAGAAGCTGGAGTCACGGTGGTGTATTGCAACGCGATTGGTGGGAATGATGAGCTGATTTTTGATGGGCATTCAATCGTTGCACATCCCCAAAAAGGAGTCGTGTTACAAATGCCTGGCTTTGAGGAAAGTTTTCGTGTGGTTGAAATTCATAGCGAGCCTGAAGCCTTTCACGACGACTGCGATGCTGAACAACTCTACTCTGCTCTTGTAATGGGAACTCGCGATTATGCCACAAAGTGTGGTTTTCATAGCGCTTGCCTTGGGCTTAGCGGTGGTATTGATAGTGCATTGACCGCTGTGATCGCAGCAGATGCTTTAGGCGCGGAGAATGTTTACGGTCTTACGATGCCTAGTCCTTACTCATCAGGTGGTAGTGTGGATGATTCTTTTTTCTTAGCAGAAAAACTAGGAATTTCATGCAAGACAGTTCCTATTGCAGAAGTATTTTCCGCGGTGAAAAAAACCTTAGAGCCAATTTTTGAAGGATACAAAGAAGATGTCACAGAGGAAAATATGCAGGCACGAATTCGCGGTCTTTTTTTGATGTCGCTTTCTAACAAAATGGGTCATCTGCTACTCACAACTGGTAACAAAAGCGAACTCGCAGTAGGATATTGCACCATCTACGGTGACATGTGTGGAGGCTTGGCAGTAATTTCTGATTTGCCAAAAACTATGGTGTATCAGGTAGCTCGTTGGATCAATCGCAATGAGGAAATTATTCCATGGAACACGATCGATAAACCACCCAGTGCAGAATTAAAGCCTGATCAAAAAGATCAAGATACGTTGCCTCCTTATGATATTCTTGATGCAGTACTGCAACAGCTCGTTGAGCAACAGAGATCCACGGAAGAAGTTATAGCTCTCGGTTTTGATGAAACAATGGTGCGCTGGGTACAACGGCGCATCGATCTGAACGAGTGGAAGCGGCAGCAAGCTGCGATCGGACTTCGAGTCACTAGCAAGGCTTTTGGTATTGGGCGGAGAATACCAATCGTACAGCGATTTCAGGGTTAATTGCTAGTCTTACGATTTCGGAATAAATAGTCTGCGCTTTGATAATACATAATGGTGCGCTTCATTGACTCTGTGCGATCCTCGCCTTTGGTGCTGTCTGAGCGTAGTAATAACTCGCCATTGCCTCGATCAAGCGTGAAACCTTTTTCGCGCAGTCCAAGGATTAGCACATTGAGCGTAGTATCACCATTCATGACGTCGATCATTCCCACCTTCTGGTAGTTACTGATGAAGGCACGTTGACGTTGATAAGTGGGTTCTAACACATTCTCGCCATAAAATTGTGATTTGTAGCTCCAGTTCATGAGGCCTAACAAAGTCGGTGCCATGTCGATTCGACTACAAACAATATCCACATCTCTCGCAGGAAAATGCGCAGGTGAATAAAACATCATGGGTATTTCATATTTTTTCACATTCAATTCTTGCTTGCCCACTACCTTAGCGTAAACGCATAATGAAGAATCCGTCATTATTCAACTAGTCAGTTGCTTTTCATTGCATTGTTTTCTGGCTATGCTTGAATTTCTAACACGTATGAAGCTCTTAGTCATTGAAGATGAGAAAAAAACATCTGCGCTACTGCAGGATGTTTTGCAGCGTGAAGGTTACGATGTAGAATGTATGTACGACGGTATAAGTGGTCGTGATTGTGCCATAAACGGTGAATGGGAGGCCTTGATCGTTGATATTATGTTGCCAAAAATGAGTGGGCTTGATGTGGTGGCTGAGCTACGCGCAGCAGGCATAAAAACGCCAGTCATCATGCTGTCCGCGCGTGGTGAGGTTGAGCAACGCATCGAGGGCTTGGATTCAGGAGCTGATGACTATTTGGCAAAACCATTTGCCACGTCTGAATTGACAGCGCGTCTGCGTGCGCTTCTCCGTCGCGGCGCTGCCCCTCTTAAGGCAAAAATTAAAATGGATGATCTCGTTTATGATCCTGCCAGTCGTGAAGCACGGCGAGCAGGACAGCGCATTGACTTGTCTCAACGCGAGTCGCTTTTGCTGGATTGCCTGCTTTCAGCGAATGGAAATGTTGTTAGTCGTCGTGACATCATCACCTGCGTATGGGAATACGATTTTGATCCCGGCACAAATTTGGTAGAAGTTTATATACGTCGGCTTAGAGAAAAAATTGATCGTGATCATTCTGTTTCATTGATTCATAATGTTCGAGGCATGGGCTACCGCATGCAAATACTGCCATGACTTTACAACAGCGCATCTTTATTTTCAGTATTTTTACGATGGTCGCAGCGCTTACGGTAGCGGGCTTTGTGAGTTATTTCGAATTCAGTGAACAACATCGTTTTGCGCTCGAGCACAGCAGTCAGGTGGAAAAGGTGAATCCCGCATGGGAGGCTCTGGAAATTGTTCTATTCACCGGAGGATGCACACTCGTCATTGTGGTGGCAGGCGCATTTCTGCTGACTAGCGCAGTGATTCGCCCAATTTCTCAACTTACTACAGTGTTAGAAAATACGAATGTTGACAATTTGTTAGATCCCGTAAATGGGAATGGTAGCGGTGACGAGTTGGATCGCATGACTACTGTTTTTAACTTGATGAAAAAGCGTCTATCGCTTTCATTTACGCAAAGTAGAGAATTTACGCTCTATGCATCCCACGAGTTAAAAACACCACTTGCCATAATGCATAGCACACTTGAGCAGATGATTTCCGCAGAATCGTCGGTGACTAACAAGGATCGTCTTGGTAGTATTTTAGAGGAAACACAACGACTTGCTGCGATCGTAGAACAATTGTCATTTCTAGCAAAAGCAGACGCTGGCTTATTGATGTTTCAGAAATTGAAAATTGATCTTGATCAGATTGTTGGTGACTCCGTTGATGATATCGCATTACTAGCAGCAGTAAAAAATATATCTGTCACATGCGAATGTGAGCATCTTGCGATCTTAGGTGAGCGCATGAGATTACGGCAATTGTTTTTGATACTTGCGGACAATGCGATCAAATACAATCGCGAGAATGGGAGAATTTTGATCCAATTGAAAAAGCAAGATAACCGAGCATTACTGCAAATTTCAAACGACGGCGTGTTACTAGACGCTTCTTTACACGAGCGAATTTTTGATCGATTTTATCGTGGCGACATTTCTCACAATGGGGAAGTTGAAGGCAGTGGGCTGGGTTTAAGTATCGCAAAATCTATCGTCGAGGCACATCAGGGAACCATCTTTTTTGATGTTTCTCCTGAGGGGTTGAATCGCATAAGCATTTCATTGCCTCTGATTGATGATGCGAAAACATTGTTTTAAGGACGGATATTTATGCTCAAATGGCATGCTTAGTTTCGTTTCATGCTTATGAAGTTTCATTGGCTCAAAACTTGAAGGACAAGTATGGACATAGTTGTGTTAGATGATGACTTTTTGATTTTTCGCAAACTAAAACTAACCGCGAAAATGCCCTTAACTTATCGTATTGTAAGTAAATAGGCCGGCTATTCTACGATGCTAATAACCGTGCCAAATAGATTGCTGGCTTTTCCCAAAGTCGCACCCCACTGCATTTGTGAAATGTCACCATCGAGAAATAGTGCGTTTTCGCAGCCAAGGGTGCGGAATGCTTCGGCGAATTCGTAAAGATTTGGCAACTGACGTGAATTACGTTGGGACATCAAGAAAATCACTACGCCGTTTTTGTCAACGCCAACGCCATTGCGGTGCAATCGATTGATCGAGTTTTTCACAAATGCGGGATGACGAATTCCTTTATGTAGCAGTAATGGCCCTGACTGAACTGCGTAGGTCACTCCCGTTGATATGA
>CAIRGO010000281.1 GCA_903878115.1 Akkermansiaceae bacterium
CCGGGTGTCATGAATAATGGCGCAACGACTTAACCTCTCCGGTGTCATTTTTCATTGGCTCAACACGAATTCTCTACACTCGGTAGATGATCATTTGTCTGAGTATTTGCGGGATTTGTTGGCGAACGAATCACCCTTCTCTTCATCGCGAATGCCAGTGCCCCAGCGGTGAATGCCGGGGAGCAGGGCGTAGAGCAGGCGATGGTAGATGCCGCGTGGTAACCAGCGGCGGAGCAATCCAAAAAAGTGGGCGTCGAGACCGACCGAGCTTCGCAGGGCAGGGGATTTGCTGTCCAATAGATCGATGATTTTATCGGCCACTTTTTCAGGGGTGGCAGTTGCTTTTTTCATCAGTCGTTCGATGAACTTCCCCATGTGAAGGTAGTAGTTATAGTAGGCGTCTTTGTTATCAATCGCGTGTTGAGCATGGCGGCTGAGCAACACATGGCGAAATGAATCCGAACGCACAAATCCTGGTTGCACCAAGCTCACATGAATGCCCCACGGACGCATTTCATACCATAGTGATTCACTCAATCCTTCTAACGCAAATTTGCTGGCGCTGTAGATTCCCATAGTCGGCATGGCCATCATGCCGCCGACCGAGGAAACATTGATGATGCGACCATAGTGCTGGCTGCGCATGTAGGGCAGTGCCATACGAATCAATTGCAGCGGGCCGAAAAAATTGGTGCGCATTTGTTTTGCTTCTTCGTCATGATCTAGGTGTTCCACGACGGTGCGATAACTGATGCCGGCATTGTTGATGAGGACATCAATGCCGCCGTAGTCCGCGAGAATTCCATACATAAAATCTTCACAGCTTTGTGGATCGGTAAGCTCAAGAATGCGGTGATCAATGCCTAGTCCATGGATGAGTTTTTTAGCGCAGGCATGGATTGCTCTCGTGCGCTTAAGACAATGCGATAACGATCCGTAAGCGTAGCCAATTTTTTTGCCAATGCCAAACCAATACCCGAGGAGGCACCGGTGATCACGAGAGTTGGCAATTCATCATTCACTCACTGGTTACGGTAGTTGTTCGATGATGCCATGTCGATCATCGAATTTTTATCAAAATACTTATTTCGGCTTATAGCCGTCCCACAACCACTCCAGCGCGGCGGGTAAGGTTTGTTTCACGACATTAGAATCATTGTGTTTCGCCTCTTTCGCGAACACATAGCGATAGCTGTAGCCCTTGGCCTTGAGCTCCGTGACCATGCGTTGATTGGCCATGACCCAGTTGTGATAGCTGGCTTCATCCTTATCCCAACCATTATCTTTATCGCTCACGTGCAGCCAAATGCGGATGGGTTTTGGTGGGTTTTTTTTGATTAGATTCTCATGGTATTCCCACGCACCATGCGGTGTTTTTTCACTTACAGGAAACTGCTGATTCACAAAGGTGCCAGAGTAGCTCAATACACGCCGATAGAGTTCTGGGTGGGACCATGTCATCGTGAACGCTGCGGCAGCTCCTGAGCTGCCACCCATTGTTGCGCGGCCCTCTGGATCGGAGGTGAAGTTGATTTTATAATCTTTCTCAATGCGGGGTAGCACCTCGCGTTCGATGAATTGTGTATAAACATCATTAAGGGTATCATACTCCAGACCACGTTGGCTGCCGAGTGAATCACCGCCACCAGAGTTGATCATGATGGCCACCATCATCGGCAAGCGTTTGGCAGCGATCATATTATCTAACAAGTGCGGCAAAATATTCCGATAGCCGAGTCCATCCTGCGCGACGATGAAAGCGATAGGTCTTCCGCCATGGTACTGCGCTGGGACATACACGGCTACCTTTCGCTGGTAGGGCACAGTGCCTTTTTTGTTTTTTGCAATTCCTGGATAAAGTTGACTATCCTTCGAGTCCATTGTGAATTCGTGCACGGTGCCTCGCGGCACATCTTTGTCATATTTGATTTCTGGAGCCTCGGCATATTCTGGGCCGATGGTAAATTCACTTTCTACAGCGTGAGTAGGCGAGGATAAAATCGTCAGCCAACACAATAGTGGTGCAAGGATCTTTTTCATGTGTTGCTATCAATTACGAGTAGCGCAAAGTGAATCTTACGCTTCGTGTAAACGATGAGATTCTGCCAGGTAGTTTGCAAAAAATATTTCCGATTGTTGCCAACGGGCAAATGATGGTATAAATACTTCTCGCCATGTGGACTACCGTTGCTGAATTTGAGGACATTCGTTATGAAACGACCGATGATGGTCAAATCGCTAAGATTACGATCAATCGCCCCGAAGTGCGCAATGCGTTTCGGCCAAAAACCGTGATGGAAATGCTACAAGCATTCGAGATGGCGCATCAAGATCCACAAGTTGGTGTGATCATTCTCACCGGAGCTGGCGATCTGGCATTTTGCTCAGGTGGTGATCAAAAAGTCCGTGGACATGCAGGATACGTAGGCGATGATGGTGTGCCTCGGTTGAATGTGTTAGATTTACAGAAAAAAATTCGCTCGTTGCCAAAACCTGTGGTGGCGATGGTAGCGGGCTACGCCATTGGTGGTGGTCACGTGCTGCATATTGTTTGTGATCTCACCATTGCCGCGGATAATGCGCGTTTTGGTCAAACGGGTCCGAAGGTTGGCTCGTTCGATGGGGGCCTTGGTTCCAGTTATCTTGCACGCATCGTCGGACAAAAAAAAGCGCGGGAGATTTGGTATCTCTGCCGGCAATACGACGCGCAACAAGCGTTAGACATGGGCTTGGTCAATACCGTAGTTCCGTTAGCAAATCTCGAAGCCGAGACACTACAGTGGTGTCGCGAAATGTTAGTGCATTCGCCGCTTGCGCTGCGCTGCTTGAAATCCGCACTGAATGCTGATTGCGATGGTCAGATGGGCTTGTTAGATCTGGCGGGCAATGCGACGCTGCTTTATTACATGAGTGAAGAAGGGAAAGAGGGGAAACAGGCATTTTTAGAAAGAAGGAAGCCTGACTTCTCGAAATTCCCGCGCGTACCATGAAAAACTGGATTCTCGCGGCCCGCCCGAAAACTCTCCCTGCGGCGATTGTTCCCGTCTGGGCGGGTTGTGTTCTCGCATGGAAATTGCAGGGGACATGGCATCCGTTTCTGGCACTTTGCACGGTCATGGGGGCGGTGTGCATCCAGATCGCTACGAATTTTTTCAATGATGCGATCGATGCGCAAAAAGGTGCCGATACTGAGAAACGTCTTGGCCCCACTCGGGTCACCGCTAGCGGACTGATTTCTCGTCGTGCTGTATTTACTGCCGCTACTATATTTCTAGTAATTGCGCTCGCCTGCGGCGTTGTCTTGTATCAAGCAGTGGGTTGGCCAATCATTCTCATTGGCATTCCCTCGCTGTACCTTGCTTATGGTTACACAGGTGGTCCATTTCCGTTGGCTTATCGCGGCATGGGTGAAGTTTTTGTCGTTGGCTTTTTTGGCATTGTGGCGGTGGGCGGCACGGTGTTAGTGCAAATGGGCGAATGGCGTGATGAAGCCGTGTTGCTCGGATTTCAAATCGGGCTGCTATCCGCAGTACTGATTTCCATCAATAATTTGCGCGACCGTGAGGAAGACGCCAGCACGGGAAAAAACACTATGGCGGTAAGACTCGGCGACCGTGGTGCGCGGATCTTGGTTTGGTTGGAAATTAAAGTAGCTGCCTTTTCAGGTTTGCTATGGATCAAGTATCAATTGCCATGGTTAGGCTTAGCCACACTGCCGCTGTGGACGCTGGGATTTTTTCTGCTGTTTCGCGTATTCACTACTCCTGCAGGGGTGAAAATGAATCGATTGCTGGCGCTTGCTGCGCTGTTACTGCTTCTATTTGCGATTTGTTTTCATTTGGCTGCGGTGTTATTTGCTGATGGTGGCACAGTTTTTCTGTAAGACATATTTCTGTTGCGCGTATTTGATCCTGTGTTATCTGTCCTACTCACACGCATGAAAATCCGCTCTTTCCTCATACTCGCTCTGCTTGCCAACAATGCTCTTGCCCAAAACGGCAATAAAAAAGAACACGCCAACATGGATCCTGTAGTGCCTGCGAATTTAGTGCCACCAGCACCCGTATTATCTCCAGCAGATGCGCTAAAGACTTTTCAATTAGCGCCTGGCTTTGTGATCGAGCCATTTGCTACCGAGCCACTGGTGGAGAAGCCGACCTCTCTCGACTTTGATCCCGCCGGACGCGCCTGGGTGGTGGAAATGATCGGCTACATGATGGATCTCGATGGCAAGGACGAAAAAGTTCCGCAAGGTCGCATTGTTGTGTTAGAAGATACCGATGGTGACAGCAAGGCCGACAAACGCACGGTATTTTTGGATAAAATCCACCTTCCGCGCACCGTTGCCGTATTTCCTGATGGAATTCTTTTTATCGATGACGAGAATCTGAACTGGATCAAACGCGATGGCTTAAAACCCGTCGGTTCCCCAAGTATCGCTGCGCCGGGATTTATCGAGGCAGGCAACGTGGAGCATAAGGTCAATGGACTGATGCGGAACCTCGATAACTGGATGTATAATGCGAAGTCCGGCAAACGAGTGCGCCGCGATGGCGAAAAATGGTTGGTCGAGTCCACTCCATTCCGCGGGCAATGGGGCATCAGCCATGACAACTACGGTCGGCTTTATCATAATAACAACTCTACTTTTTTATTCGGAGATTATTTAGCACCAAATTTGCTTGCGGGGAATCCTGGGGTGAATTTGAAAGTAAGTGATGCTTCACAGCTTGGGCCAAACGACACTTATCCATCGCGCGTGAGTCCTGGCGTCAACCGCGCCTATATTGCAAAAGCAAACGGCTACTCGAGTGATACTCTTGATCCAAAATCCTTCAAACTGCTACTCACGACAGCATCTGCTGGTCCGGTGATTTATCGCGGCACGAATTTCCCCAAAGAATGGCAAGGTCGTGGCTTCACTCCGGAATCCGTTGCGAACTTGGTGAAGGCGATTCAGATTGATGAAAAAACCGGCAAACTCTCTGGTTCACATCCGCTGGGCAAAACCGAATTTTTGACATCGACCGATGAGCGATTTCGCCCTGTCAATATGGCGAATGCTCCTGACGGCTCACTGCTGATTCTGGATCTTTACCACGGTATCATTCAGGATCGATTTTTCATGACGTCCTACTTGCGTCAGCAGTATGCGAGTCGCAAGCTCGATGGTCCAGCCATGGGTCAAGGCCGCATCTGGAGGGTGCGCGCTACAAACGGCAAACTGGAAAAAGTGCAGGACTTAGGAGCGCTTGATGCCACAGCGTTGGTGAAAATGCTGGCCCATCCGAATGGTTGGAATCGCGACATGGCCCAACGGATCTTGGTGGATCGCAAAGATCTTTCGGCCGTGCCATTGCTCGAAAAACTTGCCGGCATTGCCGATTTTCCTCTCGCACAAATTCATGCCTTGTGGACGTTAGAAGGACTCGGAAAACTAAGCGCTGCTGCGATCGATTCTGCACTGAAGGCGAAAGATCCGAAAGTCGCGGTTTCTGCGCTGTGGGCTGCTGGCAAGCTGTCCGCTGCTGAACTTACCAAATTAGAATCTACCTTGGTCAGTTTTTCCCCTGCGAACGATGAGCAACGCATTTATCTTGCTCGCGTTCTTGGTCCTATCGGTTCCGCCGCCGCTTTTGCCAAACTTCAAGCATTGCTAACAGAGCATGAAAAAGTTCCCTTCCTCGCCGCCGCCGCATTTTCTGGATTGGACAATCATGAGAACGCATTCAAAGCCGCTAGTGCTGGGAAAATCACCGATAAAAATTTCCTCAAATGGTTAGACGATGGTGCCAAGAAATCAAGTGGCCCCGCGATTTCTGGTGGTGGTCTTGCAGGTGAGCACCTCGCTTCGTTCAATCGCGGCAAAGCACATTACGCTGGCGCTGCCGCTTGTTTCGGTTGCCATGGTGCTGCTGGCGAAGGTGTGACCAATCTTGGTCCACCACTCGATGAATCAGAATACGTCAACGGTCCGCCTGAGCGACTGGTGAAAATTTTGTTGCACGGTCTTTCCGGACCGATAACGGTGGCTGGTGTGCAATACAAGCCATCAGCTGATATGCCTGGGTTAATGCAGAACCCTACCTTGAAGGATTCTGACATCGCTGACATTGCGACATACATCCGCCATGAGTGGTCGAACAAGTCGCCACAAATCCCAGCGGACCTCATCACCAAAATGCGCAAAGATACCGCAGCACGCACGGGTCGCCCCTACACTGCGAAGGAGTTGGAAAAATAAATTGCGCTGAACTATTTCTAGCGCAAAAGTCCATTTCGGACTCTCGATGGTTCTGTTTCTGTCAAGCCATCGGAAAGATTACATTGTGCCATTTTCGCAGTAGCATGGGCAAAGTATTTAGACTTCGAGGTTTGTTTTTGATGGTTTTTGGTAAATTTTCATCATCATGGATACAAGCATGTTTAGATAATATTTTCCGTAATCAGCCTGTTTATTCTGGTGCGGCCCTCGGCTGAATAGGTGAGAAAGTGCCAAACGTCCATAAAAAACCCCTTACTCATTTTAAGGGCAAAACCCCGATGCGCGATGTGTAAAAGTGGTGTAAAATAGTGCTGCTTCAACATTATATACTAAATGATTAAACTTAAAACATTATCTTTGGCATCGGCCATTGCTTGCTCACTCGTTGCGCCCTGCTTTGGCGCGGTGCTTATTTCTATCGATATCACCGGAGCAAACTCTCCAGTTGACTCGGCTAGTTCTAGGACTTGGAACTTTACCGTAACCCAGGCAATCGATGTGTCTCGCAGTGTTTTTTCGGTGAAAGCCGGTAGTCAGACGAGTATTCCTATTATTTTCGATCTTTATGACGGTTTCGGTGCTACAGGGAACATACTTCGCAGCTATACGCTGTCATCTGCGGTCGCTACTACTTCATATAATCCTCCCAAAATTTTTGATTTTGCAAACATCACCCTGAATCCTGGAAACTATTCTGCCACGCTGACTTCTACAACTGGTACTTCAGGTTCATTACAATACTTTTTGAAAAACGGTGCCCTCAAGCTTTACAATGATAACGGCAGTGCTACTCCTACGATTGACCCCACTACTGAGTTGTCGTCCTCCTTCTACACAACGGATGGTAACACTACTGGAACATCTACTCCGCAACCTGTTCCGGAACCAAGCAGCTTGATCACACTTGCTCTTACGGGGCTGCTGGTGCTTCGCCGCCGCCGCGCATAAACTTCGCATGTGGCGGTAATTCCTCGAATTGCCGCCCCCCATTTTCTGTTAGAAATATCATCTGATTACACAGCCGTCCCATAGGAAAATTATTTTAGTGGCTGGCGGGCTGATCCCACACAGGATCGGCCCTAATGAAAAAGAAACAACCATCCAAGGGAGATGCCATCGTATTGAGTGGAATTTGCAAGCTCATTCCTGAGCATCTCGTCTCAAAGCTCGCGCGACAATATGGGATCGATCAACAAGCTCGCACGTTTAGCCCGTGGAGC
>CAIRGO010000282.1 GCA_903878115.1 Akkermansiaceae bacterium
CGCATTGCACCGTCGTCGAGGAAGCGGCCAACCAAATGATCTTCCGCAGTGCGGCACCTATCAGCGGAACTCCCCACCAGTTTATCCGTGTCGAAATGATTGATCCGTCCGGGCAGTGAGAAAATTCTTCAGTTCATACGGCCGAGCGAACGGATTTCCCGACAGGGCGTTTGAATGATGTCCCTTTGAATCACTTTCGCTGACTGCTAGTGATTAGAAGATTTCGTAGCGGTGGCCCCCAGCATGACTCGATCCGTGTAGGCGATGCCCAGCGCGGAAAGGATAAACACGCAGTGGATGATGGTCTGCCACATCACTCCCTCCGCAGTGATCTGCGGACTGGTCGTTGCGGCTAGCCCGGTGGCCTGCTCCAATCCGATGTTGCCTGCTGCGATGAAGGTTTTCAGCAAATGTATCGAGCTGATTCCGATGATCGCCATCGCCAGTTTCACCTTCAATACAGAGGCGTTCACATGGCTCAGCCACTCGGGCTGGTCTGGGTGGTTTTGCAGGCGCAAACGGGATACGAATGTTTCATAGCCGCCAACGATGACCATCATCAGCAGGTTTGAAATCATCACTACATCGATCAGCCCGAGTACGATCAGCATCATCTGCTGCTCTGTGAGGCTGGTGGCCGCAGAGATCAGATGCCAGAGTTCCTTGATGAAAAGCACCACGTAGACACCCTGCGCGACGATAAGGCCAAGATAGAGCGGCAGCTGCAGCCAGCGTGAACTGAAAATCAATGCGGACAGCGGGCTGAGGCGAGTAGGCGTTGGTTCTTCAGTCATTCCAATGATGTATCGATTACGGCTAATGCGGCTCTTGGCAAGAGCATAGTCGAAAAATCATTGATGTTTCCCGAACGGAAAGCGATCAGGATTTCATATCGTCATTGTCGGGTAAGCTCGGTTCAGTTCGACAAGACCTTGAGGGCTGCTAGGAATTTGCTTGTTGCGGGAGGCCGCTGAAAGAGCCATTGGGTTGGACCGGAGGGCGGGGAAAAGGGGTTGCGGGGGGAAGAAAGTGTGGAGCCGGTGCCTCGGTGGGCGGTGTTTTGGTGAGAAAACCTCCGGAGTTGGCCGATAAACGGCGGATTCGAAAAATTTCACAGCGATATTCATTTGTCGCAAGTGTAGGATTACGAACCGCTTTGCCAAGAATTCTTTTGGCGGCGGTTTTCGGCGAGTCTGTCCGGATCTTTAGGTGTATTCGAGAACTAGGGTGCTGCCGTCGTGCAACTGGATTTCGGGTGCCTGCCTTTGTTTTGCGGCGGGTGCCATGCGCCATCACTCGATAGAAGGCACCAGGAAATTCAATGCGCAGACTTCGTGGCATGCTGGGAGAGTCGGAAAAAGGGAAATTTTGTCAAGATTTGCACACTGACCCCTATTTTTGCTCACGCCCAAATCCAGCCTTCAAAAAAACAAAAAACACCTTGTTTCGATCTGATACTACTGACCCCTATTTCCCTATTTCCCCTATTTCCCTGACCCCTATTTCCCCCTATTTTCCGGTGCATAGGATTTCCAAAGGCTGGCGACGCCCTCGGAAAAGAGCAAGCCGCTCAGCGCGATGTCGCCTTGAGCCTTACGAAGAATTGCCCTGCGCCGTTTGGCGGAACTACCCGCCATGTTTGCGTGAGCATGGTGCCGCCTCGCACTGCGGAGAGCACGGTCGGAGTGGACGCAGTGAATGCATTGGGCGATGTCGCGGTTTCGAGCGAGAGGGCGACGTCGTCGGCGTTCAGGCGAGAGGTGAATGTAAGGGTCAGCGTGCCGTCGGGCTCACGGATAACGGCGATACCGCTGGTGTTTGCGACGCCGTCGCTCGTGGCGAGGGCGTGTTCGAGAAACGCATTGAGGCCGTCGCCATCGAGGTCGGCGGTCGGCGTGCCGAAAAACGTGACAGCGTCCGAACTGCTGGGGTTCCCGCCGATGGTCGTACTTGCGCGGAAGCTCGAAGCGATCGTACGATCGAGAACAAGCGTGGGGGCGATGACGATGAGCGAGTAGCCGCCGCCGTCAGTCTGCGGATACCATGAGTCTTTGTAGGTGATCGACTGGATCTCGGCGCCGGTGGCATCGACGAGCGTGATGCTTTCGCCGCCGTTGCTGAGAGAATCAGAAGGCCCGTACGGTCCAATCCGGCGCGGACCGACTCCGTAGCGAGCGTTGAACGCGGCGAGGTGGCGCGCGACGTGGATGTATTCGCCGGGCGCGAGCGTCGTCGTTGAGGGGAATGTGAAATCCACACCTGCGGTGAATTTGCACTGGCTAATGTCCAGATTCTGCGTCGGATGAAAGTTGCGCAGCTCGATGAATTCGAAATCGTCATTGTCCGTGGTCGCTGCGACCTCGCCGCCTGCGGGCGCCGTGGGGTTGTAGTGGATTTCCGTGATGCGGAGATGGTCGTGAGGATTTGGTGCTGCAAGCGTGCTCGTGATGGTGATGCTCGCTGTGCCGCCCTGCGCTCCGCTTCCGTCGTAGCCGACCAGCGTGATAAGGTTTGCGCCGAAGTTCAGCCCCACAACGCCGGTCCACGCGGTGTCGGTGGTCCACGTGAGGTCGAGTGCGGCATTCGTGTCGCTGCGTCGGATCTCGCGGACGTTGATCCAGCCGTTCCCGGCGAGCGTGGTACTCGCGGCATTCACGGTGAAATTCGCTCCACCGTTTGTTGTGATCGAAAACGGCACCGTAGGGGGGAGTTGCGACAAGATGCTCGTGCGTCGAGCTTCGATGTAGTTCACATTCCCCGTGTAATTCTGCCCGACGACGCTGCCGTAGTGCGACAGCCAAGGCGTCATGTAAGTGCTGTTGTAAACCGTCTGGCAAAGGTCGTGCAAGTGGCCGTAGTAGGCGTGCCGCGCGCCAGGGACGGTGTTCACCACGCGCAGCAAATTGCCGCCTACCAGAATTGCCGGACTGTTCGTGGCGAAGTTATGGACAAAGTCCA
>CAIRGO010000283.1 GCA_903878115.1 Akkermansiaceae bacterium
AATGTCATCGCCGGTAGCTACACCGAGGTCCTCACCGGCCTACGCAAGGACAGCATTACCGTCACCGGCACCTTCACCCTCCGCCGCGTCTCCGAAATTGGCATACTTACTCGATAAATACTGAAAACCTCACAATTCTCTAGCTCCTCACTTTAAAATTTATGAAAAAGATTGTTCTACTCATTACCTCCAGCTTGTTTCTGCTGCATAGTTCATACGCCCAGACCATCACTAGTGCGGTGCCTGGTCTAATCAGCTACCAGGGGCGTGCCTTGGATACCAACGGTGCGTTGATCGGATCTGTCGCGCCGGTCAACCGTACGGTGACCTTCCGCGTTTGGGATCATCCGTCCAACGTGCTTTTGGCCAACTTGATATACTCCGAGCAGCAGGTGGTGACGATTTCTGGCGGGGAATTCAGCGTGCTCATCGGCCAAGGTGTCGCCACTACAGGAACCGCTTTTGGTTACAGTGAATCGACCAAGGGCACCCCCACCGTAAAAATTGGCGACCTCCCCGTTTTCGGAGCCACTACCCGTTACCTCGGTGTTACGATCGACGACGGCTCGGTGGCCGTGGACAATGAAATCACCCCGCGCCAGCAGATTGTCAGCTCGGCCTTCGCCTTCCGTGCCAAATACGCTGAGCAACTCGGCTCCAATGGCATGGCCGCCCTAACCGCGCTAGACTCTGGGAATGTCGGCGTCGGCAATATCGCGCCTCCGGCCTTGTTCACTGTCAGCGGCGCCAATACTAGCACTAGCACCTCGACCCCGCAGTTGCTCGTCACCGCTGACGACATCACCGAGCGCCTGCGCATCGGTGTAGATAGTACCGGCAACGGCACCGGCTTCATCCAATCTTTCAAAGAAGGCAGCGGTGCGCAGAACCTGTTGCTCAATCCGAGCGGCGGCAACGTCGGCATCGGCACCACCAGCCCAACGGTGGCGCTCTCAGTGACCGGGGCGATTACTGGCACGGGCGCGATTACCGGCGGATCTTTTAGCACCGCAGGTGCCATTACCGCCACCGGCGCGATTACGGGGGGATCTTTTGTTACCAGCGGCGGCAACATCGGCATCGGCACTGTCACACCAGTCGCCAGATTGGAGATTACTGATGGGACGACCTCTGGAACTTATGGCTCCGTGCAGATCAGCCGTCCTGCCACGGCGCACACTGGATCGCACTTGGCCTTTGTGCGTGCGGGTGGCCAGGTCATGGGGCTGGGTTACGCTCAGTCATCCACCGCATTCGGTTTTGGTGCCGGGACATCCGCTGCCTTCAGTCCTAGCTTTTTGTCGATCGCTACCTCCACCGGCAAGATCGGCATCGGCACTACCGCTCCGAGTAATTTCTTGTCAGTAGAAGGCGGCGGACAAGTCGCTGCTGCATCAAGCTCCACGGCGGTCGCGCATTTCGGCGGCGGCGATGTTCATACTTATTTTGGCTCCTACGATGGCACTAGTAGTTATGCCACTTGGATGCAGGCCTTGAGGCCCTCGGATCAATTGACATTTCCCATGGCCATCAATCCCAATGGCGGCAACGTCGGTATCGGCACCAGTAACCCTTCTCAAAAACTGGATGTCAATGGCAATGCTTACGTGAGAGGACAAATCAATTTGGACGGCGCCATCGTGATGGGTGATGGACCCGCGATTTGGGGTAAGAACACCGCGGGTGGGGCTGAACAGACCTTTTGGCCCCGGTCGTCTAACGGGACATACATCAACTACGGCACTGCTGGGTTTTACATCCGCAACAATGCCTCGGTTAAAATGATGACCATGACTGATGGTGGTAACGTCTCCATTGGTAGCCCTGCATATAACGACGCCCGTCTGAATATTGGAACTTCGACGGCCACGTTTTCCTTTGACGGATATTTAGACGGCAATGGAGGTCAGAGTGGTGCTGCCACCGTAACTCAAGCAACCTCGATCAAGGCTGCAGGGGATATTGTGGGGGGGGGGATTCGTGTCTTCTCGGATCTGCGGATCAAAGCCGAACTGACTCCTACGGATCCGGTCAAGGATCTGGAGACCTTGATGGGGATACAAGTCACTAACTACCATTTTAAGGACAAGCTTGCCAACGGCAATAGCTCACAAAAGAAAGTGATCGCGCAGCAAGTGGAGAAAGTTTATCCGCAAGCCGTAAATGCCACTAAGGGTGTAGTGCCGGATATCTTTAAAAAGGCCGAAATTAAAGACGGCTGGGTGGCGCTGGCCACCGACCTCAAGGTTGGGGAGCGGGTGCGACTCATCAGCGATAAGGAAGAAGCTGTTCACGAGGTCTTGGAAGTAAAAGCCGACAGGTTTCTCACTCAATTCAAACCAGTAGGCGATCAGGTATTTGTCTATGGCCGCGAGGTGAATGACTTCCGTTCGGTGGACTACGATGCGATCGCGATGTTAAACGTCTCGGCGACACAAGAATTGGCCCGCCAGCTCAAGTCCGTGCAGGCTGAAAATGCCGCGCTGCGCCGTGAGCTCGCCGCCAAGGATCAAACTATGGAAGCGCGCCTGATCGCTATCGAACAGCGACTGACCAAGAAAAGTGCACCCGAAACAGTCTCGATCAAGACCGCAAAAGCCGCTAAGTAAGCTGTCATCCACTGCCAGCGCATGAATCCACCAAGGACAAAGACAAGCACGGACTGCCGCCAGACGGCGTGGTCGCTGGGCGTGTGCTTTAGTCTCTTGCTGGTCAAACTTTGGCGTGTGGTGTTGAAAACATGGAACGGTGCCGCAATCTCCTCCGATATGCGAATCGTTCCATTTCAGTGCGCGATGGTGCACGATTTTAAATTCACCCCAAGACTTTCGGTTCTCTGATACCTCACTTTCTATTGCTAATGAATTCTCGATTTTTTATTCTTGTTGCCACTCTCTGCGGCTATTTACTGGCACCGTTGGCACACGCCCAATACGAGATCCGTGGCGGGGCCACGAATTTGCTCGATAGTCGTCGCGCGGGTGGATCAGCCTCAGTGACCAGTGGTGCTGTCAGTGGCATCACGGTACGTGGTGGTGGAGCGGGCTACACTTCCGCGCCCGCCGTTACAGTAGGGCCTCCTCCCAGTGGCACTACGGCCACAGCGACGGCCGTTTTGACGGGTGGTGTCGTAACAGCGATCACCATCAACACAGGCGGTAGTGGCTACAGCGCCGTGCCACCGACCATCACGATCGCCCCGCCTACGGTGCCGACCGGCAGTGCTGCCACCACCCCGCAGTATGCCGGACAGGCCAACACCTCCTCGACGGGCGGACCAATCAATGCGGCCTTAACGACAAGCCCAATTTTAGGAGTTACCGCTGGGCGTTATCCTAAGGCCAGTGACAAGACGGTGGTGGCCTTGCCTGTAGTAACGATCGTGCTGGCGCGGGCCAGTATGGGTCACAGTTTCGCCTCGGGTGTACCACGCTACATGATGGGCGAGGAGATCCAGCGACCCATGGTGACGTGGAGCGGAGCGCCTACCTCCAACAGCTACTGGCGGGCCCAGCCGGTGCAGCCGGGGGAAATGTTTTCTAGTGCTTATGTCACCAATCTCAATGGGGCGAGTCAGCCACTTTCACCAATGGGTACGGTCAGTGTGACGAGCAGTTCGACGACCAGTGTGACCGTCACCGTGGCCAGTGTGCCGAGTGGGTTGTCCAGCGGGGCAATGTTAATGGGCCAGCGGGTGAATGTGGTCGATGGGCTGACGGTGACTTTGGCGGGGACGGCGGATAGCTCGATTAGCACTTCGACGGCGAAGATTTTCACGCCAGTTTCGAGTTATTATTTCAGCACGCACGCCAATAAGGTATTTGCGTCACAGCCGGGACGAGTGACGATCACGTGGGTATCGAGTGCGCCTGATACCAGCGCTTCCGGGGAATCGGTGGCAACCTACAAGTTCCGGACGGAGGTGTTTTCGGTTTCGTCGGCTTCACTGCAAACGCCACGGACCATCTATTGGACGCAAAAGTCGTTTAGCTCACCTTCAGTCCAGATTCCCACGGGACGGATTGTGACGGTGAATCCGGTTTACAATATCTATGTGCCCAGCCATGTGGCAGATGAATTTACTCCTGTGGGCTATACGCCACCGACGGATGCGTCTTCGCAGCCGGCTAGCGAAAAACGGACGCTCTGGTTTGAAAAGGGCAGCGGTCAAGCCGCGTTGCAAGCATATAATACGGAGGGTCGCATCTTTGTGGAATACCTTGGCAAGCTTCAGCAGGGTAACTCAGGGGTTCATGAGTTTCTAGGTGCCGACATCGTCGATATTAAAATGGTGGCGGAGTCGACCACTATTGAGACGACACTGGGCCAGCAGCTTCTTCCCCGCAAGGAAGCTGCGCAAGATGGTGATGATCAATTGATCCCCTCGGTCATTTTCAATCCCAACGATGCGAACAAGCCGCTTTACGGGACCAGCGCTCTGGCGAACGGGACTCTGGTTTACCACGCTGAGCGTGAAAATTATAACCCCGACAAGATCGCGATCTATTGGCTCGAAGAAAAAGATGCGTCGATCTATTTCCTGACAGCGCCCGCTACGCCGGATCTGGCCATCCGCTGGCCGAAGTATCTGCGCAAATACACTCAGGTGTGGCCGAGTTCTATCTCGAATTTTCAAACGGTGACGGTGACAGACAGCGGTAGTGGAGTCAGCACGGGGCCAGTCTTTGAGGCGGCGCATTTGCCCGAGGTGATTTTCCAGGATGACCCGGAGGAAAGCGAAACGAGTCTAGATATATTGACGCAACGTCTGCTGGTCGATTTCAGTAGCTCAGCTGATAAGACGAACCGAACTCTACTGAAATTCTCTGGTGCGGGTTCGCTGTGGTATGTGCCGCTTTACATCCAGTCTGAGAATAAACTCGGCAGTGTGGCCGTGGCCGATCCTGACGGTGCGGGCCCCCTCAATGGGGCGGCGGCGGTGAGCACTATTAACGACCTCAATGCGGACGGTGTGGCTGACCTTTCGGCAACCGTGAATGTTGGCGAGCGGCTGACGCCACCAAGCTCGGCATACTCTGTCGCGGGGTATATTACCAGCGGTGATAACTACTATCCGGCAGGCTACATTAACCCATTCACCAACGGCGTGAAAGCGGCCGAGGCAGGCGCGATCATTCCGGTCAACGCGTTGCCTGGGAATAATACGCTGAAAGTCTGGTGGTTCAAGCAGGTAGTTGCGCCAAATTCAAAGTTTGCATCGTTTTACCTGCCGTCGGTGGTGGTTCATTACACCGTGGTTTATCCGACTAGCCCGGCTCCGCCAGAGATTGTGATCGCCTCGGGCATTGGCACCGGGGATCTGGGGCCTTCGCAACAGCTGGGCAGCATCTATGTCCAGAACGATAGTAAGCAGATCGGCTTCAATCCCAATGAGGAACACGCCTTGATGGTAGCGGGGCGCGCCTATGCGTTACGCGATGATTTGAATAACACTGCGACCACTTCGTCGCGGTTTGTTCTGCTCGCCTACACCAATCCTATTGACCAGCGGCCAAGCATTGATGCCTATAAAGTTGTGCGTTCCAACTTCACCTACCCGCTAACTTACAACGCGATTGCGGGTACCAAAGCTCAGCCGCCGATGCCACTGGCCGCTCTGCCTCCGGCGCTCGATACCAGTGGAAATGTTCTCAACTATGAAGTCGTAGGGACTGCCGACAATGCCACGGGGGCAAACGCTCCCACGGCTTACAACAGTTTCACCTTCCGCGACCGTCAAGGTTACGATTGGACTTATCGCGGTGCGCACGCCAAGACCAGTGCCGCAGCCACATCCGCGATCACTGGCGGTGGAGTGAGTAGCATCACGGTGTCTGTTAAAGGTGCTGGTTATACCACTGCTCCTGTCGTCAGCGTGGCGCCGCCGACTAGCGGCACGACTGCGACCGCGACGGCAGTTCTTGGCGGCCTAAGCTCCGCAAGTTTCACGATCACCAGCGGCACCCAGACGTATTCGCTTGCCCCCACGGTGGCGATCACGGGTGGCGGCGGAAGCGGCGCGACGGCGACGGCTGTGCTTGCCAATGGCTTGGTTACTAGCATCAACGTGACCGCTGCGGGCACGGGCTACACCACAGTGCCAGCGATTGCCTTTTCAGGCGGCACGATTGCGAGTGCTGGCACCGCACCGACAGGAGTCGGTAATATCACGGGCTTTGCAGTGACGTCGATCGCAGTGACCAGCGCGGGCACAGGTTATAGCACAGCACCGCTGGTCAGCATCGCTCCACCCGTCTCATTCGGGATGAGGTATTTTTACAACTCGCGTGAGGGGTTTTACATGCCAGGTCTCAGCCTTGCGCAGCAACCAGCGGCAGGAACTATCATGCCATTCATTGAAAATACGGGTGGCGGCGTACCCGTTACCCTCACTTACGCCCCGAAGTGGCCCGACGATGTGACTCTGCCGATCGCCCAGTGGAAGAATGTACCTGTGCTACAGAAGGCAGAGACGCTGACCCTGGCTAAAGCGAGTGCGATCGCCGGTGCGCTGCCACAAGTGCGGGGTGCCACCAGTGCGCAGGTCTATTATCAACAAGCGATTGCCAACACAGGCAGCGACAAAAACAGTGTGACACTGCACGACGCGACCCGCGCCAAGACCTTTTTGTTGGGGAATAGTGGGTTATTGCAGTCGCTGCCCGCCACGGTGCTGACCAGTGATTATGCAGGCAAGACCTACTTCCAAAAACTACCACCGCATTTGCAGCAGCGCTTTTATTTTGATGCCAATAACGGCAGCAAAGGAGCACTTACATTCAAGGGCGAGTTCGTCGATGAAATTGCTGGTGAAGATTATATTAATCTCAACGTGCTGGGGACCGCTGACCTTGTGGAGTTGAAAAATCTTTGCCCCGCAACCGACGTCGTGAACAAGGGATTGTGGAATGCCGCCATCGATGGCTTGAGCACCCAGATCGAGACATTTAGTGAGAACTCCGCCGTTCCGGGCACTTACGTCGTGGACTCCGCCAAAGATCACCGCAAGATTGACAACAGCTCGCTCGCCGACATCACTGATCCCGACACGGCGGTTGATAGTTATGCTCTGACCGCGACGGGCAAGGGCACAGGCTACGTGACGCTGGTGTTTGAAAACGGCGAGGCGTTCACTGAATCTGGTACTCCGATTTCGATGCAGATTATCAAAGTGGATCCCACCCTTTACACGGGGGACTTGAAGGTCTTGTTATCGAGCAATCCGCTGGATGAACAAGTTACGCTGCGCCATAGCGGCGACTACGCCGGTCACCCCGAGCTCTATGAATTCCAGTGGCGTTATGGTTTCCCCACTAACGGCAGTAGCCCGCCGCTCTATGGAACGGCAGCGACCGCCACGGCCAAACTCGGTCTGAGCGCTGCTAGTTTTACTCTTACCCCAGGCAACAAAACATACACGGTGGCCCCCACCATCACTATCACAGGTGGCGGTGCAACTACCGATGCCACTGCCACTGCAGTTCTTAGCGGTGGCTCCAGCGGTACGGTCAGCAGTATTTTGATCACGTCCTCCGGCATCGGTTATTCTAGTGCACCGACACTCACTTTCTCGGGTGGCACCGGCACTGGGACGACGGCGCCCACCGCGGTTGGTAATGCGACGCGCTTCAGTGTCTCGGCCATTAATGTCGATAGTGCTGGCTTCGGTTATGGTGCAGTTGCTCCAATCGTGACTTTTGCGGCACCTAACAGCGGCAATACCGCCGCTGCTTCGGCAATTTTGACTAGCGGCACGGTTACTGGTTTTACGATCACCCAAGCGGGCAATGGTTACAGCAGTGTTCCCGCAGTCACTCTCGCCGTGCCGACGAGCACCATCGATATTACCGCAGATACGAGCTACTGGATCAAACCGAACGGCACCCTTACTAACAGCATTTTGGTCGGCGGATCGCCAACGGCCACGATTAGCAATCCCGCGGTCTTGATGGGGGACACCTACTTCACTATGTCCTATCGTAAAATCGGCGACACGACTTGGTCAAATTGGATGCCTCCGAAACTGGTCGAGGGCTGGATCAAGCGCGTGCTGGCAAAAATCACGCCGTTTAATCAGCGAATGAGCGATCTCTACAATAACGAGATTAACACCGATATCTCGCTCATCACTCAAGCCGGTAAACGCTGGGAAGGCGATGTCGCGCTGAATTTGAACAACATCAACGACGTCGGACTGATCGAGATCTACGAAACCGTGCTCAACCGCGGCAAGAATTTCACCATCGGCTCGAACATCGACTTTACCTCGTCTAACAGCGCGCTGATACTAGCAGCGGGCTATCTCAATGACCTTTACACCATCCTCGGCAACGAGGCTTACGCCGACGGAGCTAACCCAACGATCTCGATCGACGACGCGAGTTCGAGTACCGAGGTCAATACCAGTCGCTTCTCGTTCGAGGGGCAAGTTGCCAGCTCGCTCGATGAGGAGCTAGCGCTGCTCAAGGGCCGCGATGATTCGGTCAATCCGGGCGTGGGAACGGCTCCGGCTTACAACCGCCTGTGGTGGAACTACACTCGCGGTATCAACAGTGGTGAGGTGCTCTACGCCACCAACTACAACATCAAAGAAAAAACTGGTAGCAGCACCGCCGATGGGGTTGTCGATGCGGCCGATGCCCAGCGCATGTTTCCGCAGGGTCACGGAGATGCCTACGGCCACTACCTGACCGCTTTGAAAGGTTACTACAAACTGCTGGAGCATCCCTACTTCACCTGGGTGACCTCGGCGGAGGATGTGACTGTGCTCGGCAAGTCGGTGCAGATCGACTACAAGGACGAGCGGAAGTTCGCGGCAGCGGCGGCGAATGCTGCTAGCAGCGCTCGCCAGATCGTGGCGCTGGTGCATCGCCAGAACTACAAGGACGATCCAGCCAGCGGTTGGAGTCAGTTCCGCGACGGCAAGGTCAACTCACGCACAGGCGTGACCCGCCACCAAGCTCTCGACGAATGGGTCTCGCGCAGCGCGCAGGGCAGTTATATCAACTGGGTCTCGGGTAACACCCTTTTGCCCGACAAGGACACTAATCCGAACCACAGCGGCGTGCAAATCATCGATCGCACGACGGTGCCGGAGCTCAGCCAACTCGCGACCGCGGGCAGCGATTTCCAGGGCACGATCGACAGCGCCAACGCCCACCTCAACCCGCTGGGTCTGAGTCCGGGAGCCATCGCGTTTGATATTTCGCCGTCCAAGCTCAAAGCCGGTCATTCGCACTTCGAGCAGATCTACGACCGCGCGCTGCGAGCCACGCTCAATGCGAAAGGAGCCTTCAACCAGGCGGCCCGGATGTCGCGTTTACTGCGTAACCAAGAGAATCAGATCAGCGAT
>CAIRGO010000284.1 GCA_903878115.1 Akkermansiaceae bacterium
AGCAGGCGCGGACCGACTTCATCCTCAGGCAGCGGGTTGAGCTTGCGAGCCTCGCGCGGCTTGGCAGTTTTGGAGGCCGACCCTTGTGACGCCGTGGTGGGCTCTGGAACGCTGGACACCTTTGCCGATTTCTTCGCCGCACTCATGACGCACGCGGTTTATCACCCGCACCGGAGTTGGCCAGCCCGGATGATGGTCATGGCGCAGAAGACTGCCGAACCTCCACGTGGATACTGGACCACCGCTCCCGCGCCTGTGGGCTTTTCCAGACTCTCCCACCCCAAGCTGGCAAACCGCCACGACGTCAACCCAATCATCAGCAAAAGGCAATTATTCCAGAAAAAAGTTGCCCCTCCACGTAAAATCGCCTCCCTTGGGGAGCAGTTCCTATAGCCACCTGCTCGTGACAGTGCCGTCATGGGCTCGAAGTCTCGCCATGAAAGTCAGTAAGTCACTCCGCAGGAGACAGTTTACCACTATTTCCACATGGGTTCCTATCCTAGTCGCCGGTCTTCTCTCCATTCCATCCACGGCATCATGCGCGAATATTTTCCGCAACAGCGGGTCTCTCGCAACCGCACGCTACAATCATACCGCCACGGTCATTTCCAGCGGTAAAGCGCTGATCGCCGGGGGCGAGAATGAAAGCAATAGCTCTCTAGCCAGCGTGGAGCTATATGATCCGGAAACGGAAACATTCAGTTCAACCGGATCCCTGAACTTCCCCAGATCCGGTCATAGCGCCCTTGCGCTTCCTAACAACAAGGTTCTCGTCATTGGCGGCAACGACTATTCCTCTGTCGATACCGAACTCTACGACGCGGAAAGCGGCACTTGGACTTCCGCAAGCCCGCTCTTGGAAGCTAGATATCAGTACACCTCCACGCTGATGCCTGGTGGCAAGGTGCTGGTAGTCGGAGGAATCTACGACGGCAAGTTCAAAACAAGCGCGGAGATCTATGACCCGGCCACCAACACATGGACCCTCACAGGCGCACTTGTCACCGGGCGTAGTTCCCACTCCGCCACGTTGCTTCAAAATGGCAAAGTTCTCGTCGCAGGAGGTTCCAATCCGAATCAAAATCTAGGGATCAACAGCGCTGAAATCTATGATCCGGGCACGGGTGTCTGGACCAGCACGGGCGATCTCGTCATGGCCAGGCATCAGCACACCGCGACGTTGCTTGCGAATGGCATGGTGCTGGTCGCCGGCCGTCATCACGTGTCCGCCGACACCGTCGGCGGTGCCGAACTTTATGACCCTTCGACAGGGGTCTGGACTCTCACTGGAACCTCCTCAATTTGGCAAAACCCGCAAACCTCAGTGCTGTTAAATGACGACACGGTCCTCTTCACCGGCGGGATCCATCGGCAATCCGAAACACAAATCTACACCCCTGAATCCGAAACATGGAGCGTTTCCGCCTCACTCGCGGAAGGACGCGATTTGCATACGGCCACGCTGTTGATCGACGGCAGCGTTCTAATCGTCGGAGGTCTTGGAACTTATGATTTTCTTACCGGCCTTTTTGTTCCCAAACAATCGGAAATCTACGTTCCCGCTCCACCGATGCCGGAAATCGCCGTGGAGCAGCCACGGGGAACGGACATTCCAACAGCGGCGCTCAAGACCTTCGGCACCGTGCCATTGGGAACTGACTCAAGCCTGCAATTCACCATTCGAAACTTGGGCTCAGCCGACCTGACAGGCTCCAA
>CAIRGO010000285.1 GCA_903878115.1 Akkermansiaceae bacterium
ATCGTCCTACAGTCCCGATTTTAATCCGATCGAAAGACTATGGCAACACATCAAAAGTCATTATCTAGCGGGCTACATCACTAACCGAGGAGCCGAGTTGGAACAAAAGCTTTATGATACACTTCGGTCACTCATACATGATCCTGACACCGTCAAATCAGTCTGCGCAAACCGCTCCTATAACGGCACTTAGTTTTGGCAAATAGTATAAGTGCCTGACATCTGGTTTTTTTGTCAAACCAGTTTAATGCTCTTGACCCCGCAATAAAAAGCTGTGGAATCACGCCATGCAAGGTAGCACGGAGCAAGCAATGAGATGTTTGGTGGGAATCGCGACGTCGGTGGTGATTCACGCCGAAGCGCTAGCGGGCGATGCTGTCGAGGTTACGTCGCTGCCCGCGTTGCCCGATGCTCATGGTTTTGCAGGTTGCTTCGCCGGTGTTTTGGGAGATATCCTTTTGGTGGCAGGTGGCGCGAATTTTCCTGATGGGGTGATGCCATGGAACGGTGGAAAAAAAGTATGGCACGACCGCATCTTCGCGCTCGATCTTGGTGACAAGAAATCGACGTGGCGAATCGTGGGCACCCTACCTCAGGTCAATGGATATGGCGTCAGCGTTCAACGGAAGGATGAGCTCATTTTTATCGGGGGCGGAAACCTAACAGAAAACTTTAGCAGTGTTTTCTCGGTCCGTTGGGATGCCGAAAAAATCACATGCACTCCTTGGCCCGCTTTGCCCATGACCTGTGCAAATGCCTGTGCAGTGATATGGAAAAACCAGATTCATGTGATCGGCGGACTCGAAAAACCAGATGCCACTACCGCCAGCACGCGACATTTTACCTTCGATCTGAGCAGCACTGATGCAACATGGAAAGAGGCACCACCACTTCCGAAACACGGTTTGATACTGGCCACTGCTGGTGCTACAGAGAACGCGCTGTGGGTGATTGGTGGTTGCTCGCTCTCCGCTGATGCCGCTGGCAAACCAGTGCGTAGGTATCACCCGCAGACTTGGACATTTGATGGCTCTGCTTGGGTGAGCGGACCGGATTTGCCTCGCTGTGCAGTGGCGGCAGTTTCTCCCGCTTGGCAGCGTGACGGCGAACTGCTCGTCGTGGGAGGCGATGATGGCAAGCAGGTCGGCAAAGATCCTGAAAAACATCAAGGCTTTTGTAGCAGCATGATGCGATATGATGCTTCCACGCGAACATGGATTGAAGAAGCCGCTCTGGATGCTGTAATTCCTGTTACTGCGCCTGCCGTGATGCATCGTGAAAATTACCTCTTGATTAGCGGTGAAATCCGCCCCGGTGTTCGCACACCAAAAATTCTCCAACTCACACGCAAGCCATGACCACTGTTGATAAACCACATTCCGCTGCGTGGTTTTGCGTGCTGCTGCTTTTCCCAGTTGCCCTGCTGAACTATTTCGACCGGCAAATGTTGGCGACGATGAAAACCTCGGTTATGCATGACATTCCAAGCATCATCAATCAGGAAAATTGGGGCATGTTGTTAGGGGTATTTAAATGGACTTATGCGATCATTTCTCTGTTCGTGGGGATTATTGCGTTGCGCGTTGGCCACGTGCGTTTGATCGCGGCATCGCTTTTCGTCTGGTCGCTCACGACTTGGGCTACAGGCCACTGCCAGACATACCAGCAATTACTCATCGTGCGTGGCCTGATGGGTTTTTCCGAGGCCTGCTACATTCCGACAGCACTGGCATTCATCGCTACGATCCACGCGGGTGACTCACGATCAAAGGCGGTAAGCTTGCACCAAATCGGGATCTATACCGGGGTGATTCTCGGCGCTTTCAGCGGCTACGCGGCAGATGTCCCGCAACTCGGTTGGCGCGGTGCCTTCAGCGTTGCGGGCTATGTTGGCATCCTCTATGCGATACCTTTGTATTTTTTGTTAGGAAAATTTTCGCGTCGTCTCGCTGCGCAGAAAAAAGATAGCGAGCTGGGCGATAACGGTTCTGGATTTCAAGGGCTACTGCAATGGTCTTTTTTGCTAATGATACTCTATTTTACTCTGCCGGCTCTTGCTGGTTGGGTCATCCGTGATTGGATGCCCGCCATCATCAAAACGCGATTCAATATGTCGCAAGGTGCCGCCGGAGTTAATGCTGTGCTGTATTTCCAGTGTGCTGCCATCGCATCAGCCTTGCTCGGTGGATGGATCGCTGATCGTTGGGTCAAGCGAAACATCCGCGGGCGTATCTACACGTCGGCCATTGGCATGTCACTGCTCGTGCCAGCATTGATTGCTGTTGGCATTGCCACGGGCGAAGGCTCTAGCATGCCCATGTCCACAGCTCTCGGCCTGTGCATTGGTGGACTAATACTCTTCGGTTGTGGCTGGGGTTTTTTTGATTGCAATAACATGCCGATTCTCTGCCAAATCATGCCCGGTTCCTCGCGCGCCACTGCTTATGGGATTCTAAATTTCTTCTCCATTTCCTGCGGAGGTCTCGCTGACTGGCTTTTCGGCGTGCTGAAGGATCACGAGATTTCTAACGAAACGATTTTCACCATCTTTGGACTGATTTCGATGATCTCCGTCATTCTGATCCTTTTTGTGCGACCGCGCACCACCGCACCTTCTACACAATCATGAAATTAAACACACTCGTAAGCGCCTCTCACACACCATTTCACGCAGATGGCTCGCTCGCACCTGAAAAAGTCGATGCGCAAGCAGCCTTCCTAGCCAAGCAAGGTATCACCCACGTGTTCATCACGGGAAGCACTGGTGAGGCTCATTCACTCACGCGCGATGAGCGATTGGAAATGTTTCGCGCATGGGAAACAGCCGCCGCCGCACATCGGTTGCAAGTGATCGCTCACTGCGGAACCAATTGCCTCGAAGACGCGAAAGCCTATGCTCGCGCCGCACAACAGCACGGCTTCGTCGGCGTGAGTGCTCTGGCACCAAGTTATTTCAAACCATCGTCCGTAGAAGTTCTCGTAGATTGGTGTGCTGCGATCGCCGCTTGTTGTCCCGCATTACCCTTTTATTACTACGATATTCCCGTGCTGACACAGGTGCATTTGCCGATGGATAAATTTCTAGAAGTTGCCGATACCGTGATACCAAATCTTGCAGGAATCAAATTCACCAACACTGATCTAACATCTTATCTCAAGGCCAGTCGCGCTTGTGGTGGAAAATATGACCTGCCCTGGGGCGTCGATGAAATGATCGTCGGTGCTTTTGCCACTGGCGCGCGTGGCGGCGTTGGCTCGACGTATAATTTTGCGCCCAAACTCAATCAATCAATCGTCGCTGCGTGCCTGCGCAAAGATGATCAAGAAGCGCAACGATTGCAGTCCATTTCCATCCGTATGATTGAAAGCATTGCCGCCACTGGCTACCTAGGCACGGCGAAAGCTTTGATGAAAAAACTCGGTGTCGATGTCGGTCCTGCGCGACTTCCCTTAACCAATCCTACAACCGCCCAAGTCGATGCTCTCTGGCACGCACTACAGGACCAAGGATTCAACGAATGGGCGCTGCATACTTCTGTTAGCTCATCATGATCGAAACTCCATCACTCGCTGAATTTTATCACCAGCAACTTTTTGCTGACTGCGTGCCATTCTGGTTTCCGCGCGCTGTGGATGAGATACATGGCGGGTTTCTTCACTGCTTTGATCTCGATGGCTCGCTTGTCGATGATGATAAATCCGTGTGGGCACAGGGACGCATCAGTTGGATGTTGCTTACTATCTATCAGGATCACGAACGCCGTCCAGAGTGGTTAACCTGGGCGGAAAGTGGGTTGAAATTTCTCACCGAAAAATGTGTCGATTTCAGTGATGGTCGGATGTTTTTCCAAGTGCTACGAGATGGCACACCGCTGCGCAAGCGACGCTATGCCTACAGTGAAAGTTTTGCCGCGATCGCCTTTGCTGCGCACGCCGCGGCCACTGGATCGGAGGATTCGGCAACCAAAGCTCGGCATTGGTTTAAAAAGTTTACTGAGTGGAATTTTTTGCCTAACAACGCACCACCAAAGTTCACCGGTGCTCGACCACTTGAGGCACTAGGGCCACGCATGATTACTTTGGTCACCGCTCAAGAACTGGAATTGCGACTTGGAAAAAGCGCTGATTTGACCCATTGGATTGATCGCTGCATTCATGAAATCCGCACACTTTTTGTCAAACCTGACCTTCAAGTAGTGATGGA
Source organism: Akkermansiaceae bacterium (assembly GCA_903878115.1). Classification (GTDB taxonomy): domain Bacteria; phylum Verrucomicrobiota; class Verrucomicrobiia; order Verrucomicrobiales; family Akkermansiaceae; genus UBA956. Next base: position 4,205 of record CAIRGO010000285.1, read on the forward strand.
AAATGTAGCGCCAGATGGTTCAATTTCTGATCACTTCGATGGACGCACGCTCAATCCAGGTCATGCCATCGAAGGCTCGTGGTTTATTCTGGAAGAAGCTCGTCGCAGGGGAGGGGACCCAGATCTCATTTCGTTAGGTTGCAACATGCTTGACTGGATGTGGCAACGCGGCTGGGATGAGGAATACGGAGGACTGTTTTACTTCCGTGATGTTTACCACAAACCAGTGCAAGAATATTGGCAAAATATGAAATTCTGGTGGCCGCACGATGAAGCGCTCATCGCTACGTTATTGGCATATTCTCTTACCAGAAATGAAAAGTATCTTAGTTGGCATCAACAATTACGTGAGTGGAGTTTTCAGCACTTTGCCGATCCACTGCACGGAGAGTGGTATGGTTATCTTGACCGCACGGGCGCCGTATCGTCCACGCTGAAAGGCTCTCTTTGGAAATCCTTTTTTCATCATCCGCGCGCCATGGATCTATGTTACCGGATGGCAAAAGATCTCGATATATAAACTCGCATCATCTATCTAACACCTTGTGTCAGCTCCTGAACCATTAATCCCGAAACGCTCATCATTGATCACGGAATGCGTTCATGTGATGCGTCAACGCATCGCAAGTGGCGAGTGGACGGATCGATTGCCGGGTGAACGTCGATTGGCTGACATGCTTCAGGTGGGGCGGGATACCGTTCGATTGATGCTGAGCGAGTTGACAGCGGAAGGATTGATCACTCCGGGAAAAATTGGTGTGCAGCGGCGTCTCACGAACTCGGCAGCGATCCGACAGCAGGCATCGCAGTCTACGAGGCGAATTGGCATGCTCTCGCCATTCAAGCTTGAGCGTCTTTCACAAAATATGCTCACTGAAGTGGATCAAATCCGCTCGTTACTGGCGCAGCGCGGAGGAAGTCTCGATCTGCATGCTCCCTCGTGGTATGATGCACCGAACCCTAGCAAACGTCTCAGCGCTTTTTTAAAAGCCGAGCCCTGTGACGCATGGATCCTCTATCGTTCTAGTCGTGCCATCCAAGAGTTTTTTCAATCTTCCCGCATCCCCTGCATCATTCGCGGTTATCCACACCAGTCGGTGGAATTGCCTTACGTGGATCACGATTGGAGCGCCACGGCTCGCCATGCGATGGGGGAGCTATTGCGTAATGGACACCGTCATGTCGGCATTGTAATGCCACGCGATGGATTGCGCGGCAACGTGGCTGCCTTGCAAGGCGCCTCATCCGTTGCGGAGGCGGGGATTCGGCTCACGGAAATTTGGGAGGACGGCACGACTGAAGGCATGATCGCCGCGTTGATTCACGGGCTAAAACAAAAAGATGCACCCACTGCCTTTATCACTCTGCGCCCACGTCAGGCGATTTGTCTGTTAACGTGGATAGGTTCACAGGGTTGGCAAATTCCCAAACACTTCAGTCTGATTTCATTAGCTACGGAAGCGCTTTTTTCGTCTATCGTTCCTAAAATCGCATCCTATCACATTGACGCTGCAGTTTTCGCCAAACGAGTGGTCAAACGCTTAGAATTGTTAGTAGA
>CAIRGO010000286.1 GCA_903878115.1 Akkermansiaceae bacterium
AAGGCCCAAGCCGAGGTGTTGGGTATGGCCCACCGTCACAAATACCAGAATATGGATGAGGTGCGTAAAGTGAGAAGGAATCTGCACTTCATCATGACACATGACCAAGCCTATCTGAAAGCGCACTCCTCGGTTAGTCGCGAGGTTCGGGACGATCAGGGTCGTTTGCTCAGACACGAGCCCTACGACCAACCTCGGTTGAGGGTATGGACGGATCAGTTCAGCAGTATTGCGCCGATCGTACGGTGAGTGTCGGATGCCTATTCACAAGACAGGGGTCACAAGTTCGACCCTTGTGCCGCCCACCAAAAATAAACACTTAGTTTTCCAAAGGAAGAAAATTATCCTATTGGAGAACAGCTACAAGGGTTGAGTTCCCCTGGCAATTTGCAGCAGATTATTGACCTGTGAAGTTTGCGGCGATGAAGTTTCCTGGGGCTGTGAAGAACATATAAAGAGTGCTTTTATCCGTATCGGGCGCTGAGACATTTTTATAAACTATCTTCCATTCCTTGCCTTTCTTGCCTTCTGTCAATGCTACTGAGTCATATTTGATCGTGTCCCATGACTTATCCAGTTTGCCTGACTTAATCAAACGATCTTTACGAATGTTTGCGCATTGGACCACCGTCGTTTCCGATGCTTGTTTTGAGCCATGAAAATGACAAGCAGAGCCAGGGTCAGCCATGGCTGGTGTCGATACTGCTCCAGCGAATGTGATCGCAAATGCGAATAGAAGTGTTTTCATAATTCTCCCGAATTAAAATCAAAGTGTGTTTCTGGACTTGTCAGTCGCGTTCTTGATATCCATATCTTCATGCGTATGGAGATGCTCTTGAATAGGGAAGCGAAACGTTTCACCATTCACATCGTGCTGGTATCCATGAAGCTGTACAAACAGTAAGTAAACTCCGGCAGCGATAAGTGCCAGATTTGCGAGGTAGCTGAATTGCTTGAATGACTGACGCCGTCTCCAGGCGGCAAGTACGGTAGCCATTACAATGAGGGCTGCGATCTGACCAAGCTCGACTCCAACATTAAAGCTCAGAATTCTAATTAACATCTGAGTAGAGTCCTCTCCAAGTGGGAGTTGTTGGAGCCTAGTAGAAAGACCAAATCCGTGTAGTAGACCAAAAATGAAAACCATGCGCATTAGGTTTGGCGACTGCATATTGAAGTGCCGTTGGAATCCTCCGTTGTTATCAAAGCCTTTGTATATGACGCTAACGGCAATAACGGCATCTATGAGCCAGTAGTTCCAAGTAATCTTGAAATACGTCGCAAAGATCAACGTAAGACAATGACCCACCGTGAAAATCGTCACAAATTTAAAAATATCTTTCAGCGTAGTGAGAAAGAACACCACACCAAATAAAAACAGAAGATGGTCGTACCCCGTCAGCATATGGTTGACGCCCAACCAGACGTACTGAATATAGCCGCTGTCTAACATGCGCTGTTTATCTTCATCACTAATGCTATGCGCTAAGGCGAAAAGTGGAAAAATTACAAGCGCTAGCGCCCCAAGAAAATAGAGGTAAATAGATCGCATTTTGATTCCTAAGGTAGTCAAAGACAGCCGAGCAAGTCAGACCTGTCAACGATTGGACGGACTAGGCTAGTTCTCGGGGAGGGCGGAGCAAGCCATCTAAAAAACGGCAGGAGACTCTTGAGGATTGAAAGCAGCTTGTGACATTACGAGTGCGATTGTGAGCGAGGCCTCAGAGTCTGCTACCAGTGCAGACTGCTGCAGGTTATCGGTAATATGCTCGTGCAATGTTTCATCGCCACCGCTATGCTCGTAGTGCATCACAAACGCATCGCGGTGGTGATGATCAAATTCCTGATGATGAGAAAACGTCTCATGAACATCCGCTGTGACGACTATAAAGCTACTCGCCGCTGCAGTGAAGGCTAACTGCAAGCTTAAAAACATCACAAGACA
>CAIRGO010000287.1 GCA_903878115.1 Akkermansiaceae bacterium
CTTGGCACTAGTTTGTTTCCCGGCCTTGCCAGGGCCGCTGACACTCCAATCATTCAAACTGCGGGCGGCCCCAAACGGGTCATTTTCTTTTTGCAAAACCATGGTTTCGATCCGCTGACCTGTATCCCCAAGGGGCTAGTTGAAAGCTGCTCACTCGATGGTGTGACCCTGGAAAAGCCGATGCAAGCATTGGAGCCTTACAAAAACAGGATGCACATCGTAAATGGTTTGCATGGCCTGCACACGAACTGTGGACACAGCGCCTTTTTCGGGGCCCTCGGTGGCTACCGTGGCGGAAACGGTGGTGCCCCTCCGCTGGGCCCAACCATCGATTATGTGCTCAGCCAGGCGCTGCCACAGACCATCCTTCCGCCACTATGCATTGGCATGGAATCGCTAGAAAGTATGAGAGCGCGGCCAACGGTCGGCACGCTGACTGCGACGGGGCCTAACCAGCCGATGTTCATGTATTGCGACCCTAACCTGTTGTATCGGACGCTCTTCGGCAGTATTACCGAGGGAGAAATGATGAAACAATACGAAGCTCGTTCCGATATCATGCTTGACCTCGAACGAGTGGCCAGACTCAAGGGCAAAAGATTGTCCGGAGGCGAAAGTGCGCGTTACGGAAACTTTGTGAACGGCTTTCATGATCTCAACGGGATGCGTGAGAAACTGGTCGGCGTTTCAGGACTGCTTAAAAAATACGCCCCGAAAATCGATGAGCGCTATGCCAAACCAAAATTCGAGACCGACTGGCATGATGCGCTGTTGGAGATCGGGATCGCGGCGCTCCAGGCAAACTTGACGAATGTCCTGACGATCGCCTCTGGATGCGGTGAATATTTCGGCTCCTGGAAAGGGCTTGGCTTCTCTGAAGCCGGCCATGGGCTCGGTCATGTTGACCAGCCTGGCAATCCTATCTGGACAAAGATCCGTAACTATAACTGTGAGATGCTGGTCAAGATCATGAAAGCTCTGGAAGCCGTCCCTGAAGGCTCGGGCACGATGATGGACAACACCCTGATTGTCTATACCAGCAACAATGCGGAAAAGCAGCATTCTTCGGGCGAAATCTGGCCCTTTGTGCTGCTGGGGAATGGCGGCGGACGTTTCAAGACCGGTCGATTTACCCACATCAAGGAACGTCCGATTAACGATCTCTACACCACCTTCCTGCGTGGCGTGGGCAAGCCGGTGGACCACTTCAATCTGAACGATTACATGGCCAATCAAACTAAGAGCAAGGCCGGTCCAATCGAAGAACTTCTTGCTTGATATGGCTGGATATCGAATTTTCCATCGCGCGATTTTTTCATCCGTCCTTTTCTCCGCGCTTTCCGCTATAGCCCAGGCAGAGACGGGAGGAGCGGGTGACCTTGCCTTCGAAAAAAAGGTCAAGCCGTTCCTCGAAGAATACTGCATGGACTGTCATGACAACGACAGCAGAAAGGGCAAGGTTTCTCTCGAGGATCTGAATGCCGTCTCGCCTGAGAATGCCACCATGTGGAGGCGGATCTGGGAGCAGGTGGCGCTCAAGGAAATGCCGCCTCGGAAGAAATCCAACCAGCCGGAATTGATGGAGCGTCTGGAGCTATCAAACTGGATTACCGACGGAATGGTCCGGGCCTTGGAAAACCAGGGCGGCTTTGTCGATCACTTGCGTTCGGTCAAGGGGAATCATCTGGATCACGATCTGCTCTTTGGCCCCCTGCCAAAAGACCTGGAACCCGCCTCAACACCGGCACGCATCTGGCGCATTCACCCCCAGGAACATTTGGTCCGCCTGAATGATCTGGTTTTGCTTAAGCGGAAATATGATCCCGAACGCCCGGGGCTGTGGACCCACGGAGATCATATTCCCTCCAACCTTGAAGGTCAGACCAAAGTCTATCTAGGTCTGGATGGCTACCTTGGAAGCGCTGGAGATACCTATAATTTTGCCACCCTCGGTATCAATGCCAAGCTGACGATGATCAAGGATCATGGGTTGCGCAATTACCCCTTTCTCTACACCGTCAACAGCGCCGAGGCTTCACTGATCGCCAGCGACGCGGAAACGATTCTGCGTTTCATGGCCTACGGGCCTCCGGGAGAACCGTGGCAGTTCGCCGAGAGTTACAGCAAAGTCCCCGACCAGTATAAATCTCAGGGCTTGATGTTCTATAGCAACGAAATCAAACGGCCATTGACTCCCGTTTATGATCTGATGAAGAACCCCGGAGTCAGCGACGAAGGCCTGACCAAAGCCATTCATTTCTTATTTGAAGCCCTGACGCTGCGCCCACCCACGGCGGAAGAAACCGCCAATTATCTGGAAATAGCCAACAAGTCCATCAAGAAACTGGGCAAGGAAGACGGCACCTTCTTGGGGCTGAGCCCGATCTTTCTGGACCCGGACGCGCTCTTTCGCCCGGAACTGTGTGAGGACTGCAAGCAGCCGGACAAGTATGGACGCGCTCCTTTGCAGGGACAGGAACTCGCGCTCGCCATCAATGCGGCCTTCTCCTACATCCGGCCGGATAACGATCATTTGTGGACCGCGCTGGCCGAGGGAAAACTGAAAACGCGCGAAGACGTCAAACGGGAAGTCACCCGCATCCTGAATGATGACAGCATCCGCAAGCCCCGCATTTTGCAATTTTTCAGGGAGTATTTCGATTACGATCGTTGCGGCACGATCTGCAAGGATACCAAGGTCCTCGAACAGGAAGGCGCGCATGTTCCCTCCTATATGCCGCAAATGTATAGCATGATTGCCAATACCGACTGCCTCGTCGAAATGATCGTTAGGGAGGACAAGAATGTCTTGCAGGAATTGTTGACCACTGACCGGGTCATTTATATGCCCTACTGGGCGGACCCAAGGTGGGAGCAGGCGATGGCCCTCAGTGATCAGTATTTCTTTACCGACAGGGGAAAACCATTTGTTCACGTCTTCGAGCCAAGCGCAGAAAAAAAGCCCGGCAGGCCGGGCGAATTCAACCAATGGGAAGCGACTCAGAAGGACCAACTTCATCATGTATTTCCGAAGCCCCCCCAGCCGATCTACGTGCGTCAGTCGCAATACAACCATAGCTTTTCTCCGCCGGCCAAGGATGGATTGAAATCGCTGACCACCGTGGATCCGAAAGATCGCCTGGGCATTCTCACGCATCCCGTGTGGCTGATATCCCACTCGGATGCGGTGAACAATCATGCGATTTCGCGCGGACGCTGGATCCGGGAACGCCTCCTGGGTGGTTCCGTGCCCGATATCCCGATCACGGTGGATGCCAAACTGCCGGAAGAACCTCAGTCAACCCTGCGTCACCGGATGCGCGTGACCCGAGCCGAGGAATGCTGGCGCTGTCACCAGAAAATGGATCCGCTCGGCCTGCCATTTGAAATGTATAATCAAATCGGATTTATTCGAGACAGGATCGGGAATGGTGATCAGGGCCAAAAAGTGGATGCCACCGGTGAGATCACTCTCAGCGGCGACCCCGCTTTGGATGGGCCCGTCGCGAATCCCATCGAGATGATCCGAAAGCTTGCCGCCAGTGAACGCGTCAAGCAGGTCTTTGTCCGCCATGTTTTCCGTTTCTGGATGGGGCGAAATGAAACCATCAATGACGCGCCGATCCTGCAGGATGCCTACAAGGCCTATCGCGACAACAATGGCAGCATGAAGGCATTGTTGACATCCCTTCTCACTTCCGACGCCTTTCTCTATCGAAAAGTGAAGAAATCGTAGTTACGACGAAATATTTTGAAAAATTTAAGTATAAAAAACACAATGAACAACACACATAAATCGATAATGATCAATCGTAGAGAAATGCTTCATGGAATGGCGACCGGTGTCGGTGCTCTGCTTGGCACTAGTTTGTTTCCCGGCCTTGCCAGGGCCGCTGACACTCCAATCATTCAAACTGCGGGC
>CAIRGO010000288.1 GCA_903878115.1 Akkermansiaceae bacterium
GAGATGGAAGCGTTGGCAAAAACCGGCGAAATCATCGATGAAACACCGGAACGCCCGGCCAAACTGCCCGACCTCACCAAGGGCGAGTTGATCCCTGAAGGCAAGAACCCACCGGAAATTTGGAATCTTGGACCGACGGGAATTGTCAGCATCATGGCCGGCGGTTTTGAGGGCGACCAAATTCAAGTGCAGGGCACGCTGAAAGGCTCGCCCGCCGATGGCAAATTCCAGAAGGGCGATGTGATCACCGGCATGAATGGCAAAAAGTTCGTCACGGGCGGGCATCTTGGCTACTTGATCGGCAATGCCATCATCGAGGCCGAGAAGGAGGAAAATGCGGGAAAATTAACCTTCCAAGTCTGGCGCGACCGCAACTTTGTCGCACGTTTCGGCAAGCAGGACGTAAGCAGTGTCGACATCGATAAAATTTTCGACGAAGCGCGCGACGACGATTCACTTTACGAGTGGAAACCCGAAGGTGATCGCAAAAAAGAAGTTGCACAAATGAACTTCGACAAATTTCCCATCGATCCCTCCACCCTCGAGGTCGAGTTAAAAATCCGTGTGTTCCCTGCCTACAGTGATACCTCACCTTATGACTGCCCGAAGTCTAAGCAGATTCTCGAAGATGCTTGGAAGGTGTTGGAAAAGAAATTCGAGACTGATCCGAAAAACAAGCGCATTGGTGGTGGCGGCATCATTGAGGCGCTCGCGCTCGTCGCCTCTGGCAAACCGGAGCACCGCAAACTGGTGCACGACTGGGTGCGCAGCAGCAATTGCCCTTGGAAACCACCGACTGATCCAATTGGCGCACCGTTCCAAGGGGATTACAAGGGGCACAAAGGCATGCAGAGCTGGCAGATGGGATTCACTGGCTTGGATTGCGCGCTCTACTACGACGCGACGGGCGATGATTACGTACTGCCCGCCTTGCGTAAATATGCCATCGAGACCGCCATGGGGCAGAGCGGTGGCGGCAGTTGGGGGCATACTTTTGCCTACCCGTCGTTCAATGGTGGCGAGTTGCACAAAATGAATCCCGGTTACGGCGCCCTCAACGCCGCTGGAAACCGCTGCTTTTTCCTCATCACTCTTGCGAAAAAACTCGGCATCGAGCACCCAGAGATCGACGCTGCCATCGTGCGCGCCCACCGATTTTTTGGCTCCTACGTCGATCAAGGTTGCATCCCCTACGGCGATCATCCGGCCTACGGCAGCGATGATAGCAATGGCAAAAATTCCGGCGTCGCCTACGCCATGAAACTGCTCGGCGACAAGTATGGCGCCAAGTATTTCGCGGAAATGTCCACCCACGCTGCATTCACCGCTCGGGGTGGGCACGGTCACGACTACACAAGCAGTTGGTCGGGCTGGACCGCGAGCATTTGCGGACCGCGTGGTGTGATCGCCGCCGAGCGAAACATGCGTTGGCGGAGAACGCTTTGTCGGATGTACGATGGCAGTTTTGTGTATCACTCGCCGACGGGTGGTAAGTATGGAACACTCCGAGATCCCACCGCGACCGAGGTTTTTTATTATTCTACGCCGCTCAAGCAGACCCTGATCACCGGCAAGGACCCAGACGAATCATTGTGGCTGACCGACCGTGATTTTGCACACATCATGACTGGTGCCCTGCCGCAATTGAATGATCCTACTCTGATCAAACAATCGGGCACGCCATGGAAAGAGCGAAATACCGACGCGCTTTTTGATTTGCTCGATATCTACATGCCCAAGGAGCGCGAGCTGTTTGCCGCCGAGCTAGGCAAACGTTTCCTAGCAGGTGAAAAAGAAATTTTACCGCGTCTCGTGAAATTGTTGGACAGCGAAGAACCACGGTTCCGCGACGGCGCGCTGCATGCACTGGCGGCCTGCGGTCCCGACAGCGTGCTCGGAGTGCTATCGAAGGTCACCAAGCTGTTAGACGATCCAAAAGACTTCGTGCGCATCACCGCCGTGAAAGTGATTGCGAAAAGTACCGCCAGTGAGAACACCCAGTTGGCGATGCTGAAAGCGACCGTCGATGAGCCGCGGACAATGGCGCCTAACAGCATTCGCAACTTCACCCAGGTGCCGCTGTTTGGAGATAATAGTAAACTCGCCGATTCGCCGTTTGAGGCGGGTTTCGAAGAGGAACTTGTGACACGGGCGCTCGAAGGCGTCATATTGCTCGACCCGGTAGGCGGCAAGGGATTCCTCAGCAGTCGCCAAAAAATCTGGACCAAAGACACGGTCATAAAACTCGCTGGCCCGCTCACCTATGCGGCCGAGGAAGAACAGAACAACGACCAAATGTTCGCCAGTCGCAGTGCTCCCGCCCTCGCCATGCTTGAAAAATTTGGCTACCGTGAGGCGCTGGAGGCCAGTGCCCATCTGTTGCGAAAAAAGGCCGCCATCCCTGGCGATGTCCGCCCTTATGTCGGCTTCAAACGACCACTGATCAACCCACTTGCGGTCCGCAAACAACCCGCCGCTTTTCGCGATTTCATCGAGCCACTGCAACTGGTCCTCATCGACAATCCCTTAGAGACGGTTCTCATCAAAGACGAGCGCACCAATTGGATTCCGACCACCTTCAATCTCGACGAGTCGCTCGCGTTGATCGAAGCCGACAAAAAAACGATCACATTGCCGAGCATCGGCGACGATGTCCGGAAAATGTTCCTCGAAAAACTCGCCGCTACCGATAGTCCCGGCACCAAGCTCAAACTCTGCCGCGACACCTTAGCTGAGCCCAACCGTAAGTCGAGTTTCCAGATGATCGCAGCGATGGATTTTCTTGCTGAAACTCTCGGTCCTGACGCCTTAGTGGACTTGCTTCCTTACCTTGGCCATGACTACTGGCGACTGCGCGATCACAGCAGAAAAGTTGCTGCCGAACTGGTGACTGCTGGCGGCGCGGCACCCCTCGCTCAGATCTTCGCGAAAACCACCGATGCCACCACCGCGGCGGGCATCCTGGAAGTTTTTGCGCTTAGCAAAAGCGCCGCTGGACTGGAACTCGCCACAGGGGCGTTGAAACATCCGCAAGCGCTGGTTCGCCAAGCTGCGGTCACTACGACCCTTGCCCTCGGCGGTGACAAAGCCCTGCCCGAGATTCTCGCTCACCTCAAGCAGGCACGCGAGCTTGAAGACCTGCGCGGCTGTGAAGAAGCGCTACTTTCCCGAATCGACGATGCCGCCCACGCGGCTCGTGTGCGCGATGCCGTGATCGAAATGTTGCCCAATAGCGATGCCAGCGCGCGACCCACTCTGCTGCTGCTGCTCGCGCGGATCGGCGACCCAGTATCCATCGCGGCGCTCAAGAAAGCCGGCCAAACCAAGAACTTGTCGGAGCTGGAAGATGTCGTGCTTGCTCTATCGTATTCGCCCAGTCGCGAGGCCGATAAAGTCATGCTCGAGTTAGCCGCCGCTGGTCCCGCCAGCGCTAAAGTGGTCGGTGCGCAGTCGCTGCGACGCATGGTGATCGGACCGAAGGGTTACGGCGATATCACCGGCTCCGAGCGCATGGACTTCGCTGATGCTATGCTCAATCTTGTACTGGACACCCGCATGATCAGTTACCTCGGCCACATCCACGAGGCACGCGCCTTGCGCACCCTTTCCTCATGCCTACGCAAGGGGGTAACGAGTGCGGCAGATAGCCTGATCAGTTCCGCCGAAGGTATGGAAAAACTCCCACCCGCCGAAGCGGAGATAGCAGCCAAAGCACTACAGGACGTGATTGAATTCATCGAAGTCACCAAACTTCGCGGCGGAATGGAAAAGCATATGGACAAGGACGACAAGTATGTGGAATGGAAAGCGCTACAAGCCCGCGCTGGCAAAGCACTACTGAAAATCCACAAGCCTGGAGCCGCCCCTATTCCGACCTTCGATCCGTTAGAACTCGACCGCTGAAATCTTTTCTAACAGAAATGCGACCATCCATGATTGTGAAAGAATGTTGCGCTAACTGATGTAACTTACATTCATCTCCCGAAAAATCGCGGCTACCGTGATTGTTAAGATAATCTACTTCGTATGTTCTTCCGTCTCCTTGCCACCTACTTGTTTCTGTCAATATTAACCTTCTGCACTATGGCGGAGGGCGATCATACTCCTGGCGAGCTGCCCGCAGGCCATTCTCATGAAGGGGAAGCTTTTAATGAAGGTCCGCGGCAAGTCGCATTTCCTATTACCGGTACGGGGGATGTTGTGTTTCCCATTCAAAGCACCTGGCCAGAAGCGCAGGCTTTCTTCAACCAAGGCGTCGGTCAACTCCACGGGTTCTGGTATTTCGAAGCCGAACGCACCTTTCGCCACATCGCCGCCCACGATCCAAAATGTGCCATGGCCTATTGGGGTATGGCAATGGCAAATTGGGAAAATCCGAAACGCGCCATCGAATTCATCGCCAAGGCCATGGAGCACAAAGATCAAGCGAATGCAGTAGGCATCATGTGGATCGAGGCACAGAATCGATTTCACAGCAGCAGTGAGAAAGACGATGTCAAGAAGCGCCGTCAATTGATTCGCGATCTGGAAAGCATCGTTCACGCATATCCAAACGACATCGAAGTAAAAGCATTTCTCGCCTGTCGCATCTGGCAATTTAGTCGCCTTGGCATACCGATCAATTCCTACGAATCTGTGGATGCATTGTTGCAACAAGTGCTTGCAAAATCACCCATGCACCCCGCTCACCACTATCGGATTCATTTGTGGGATGAGGAAAAAGCCGCACGCGCCTTGGACTCCGCCGCATTGCTGGCACGCACCGCTCCTGCGATCGCCCACATGTGGCACATGCCCGGACACATTTATTCTCGTCTGCAGCGCTACGACGACTCCGCTTGGTGCCAACAAGCCTCATCGCGCGTGGATCACCGTTGGATGTTAGAGCATCGCATCTTGCCCGATCAAATTCACAACTACGTCCACAATCAGGAATGGCTGATTCGCAATCTGCAAATGTTAGGCAATGACACGCAGGCACTAGCGCTTTCCCGAGGTCTGCTGGCTAATCCTCGTCACCCCATACTCAATGCCCCAGACAAAGCAAAATCAAGCGTGTCTTTCGGACGCCTGCGCCATCTGGAAACACTGGAACAATTCGAATTATGGGATCAAGCCATCGCCGATATTGCCACCGGAGATTTTGACGATGGACCTGCTGATGACAATCACCTCAAGCCACAACGACTGTTAGGCATTGCCTACTTTGAACGTGGTGAAATCGACCCACTAAAAAATATTTGCGAAAGTCTAACAAAAAAAATGGATGCACTGAAATCCGAAAAAGGTGCCGCGGAAGATCTAGCGCGCACGAAAGCCAAAGAAGAAAAAAAAGATCGTAAGGCCACCGATCAAGAAGTCGCAAACGCTGGTAAGAAGTGGAATGAGTCAATCCGCAAACGCAAAGAACTGATCGCTGAACTTGACGCCCATCTCGCGATTTTAGAAAAGCGCGAAAAAATTTCTCTCGATGCCATTCACCGTACCAAGCATGTGATGGCGAAACTACAATTGCGCATCGGCAAAAAAGAAGAAGCACTTACTCTTTCACAACAATCCATCGATGAAACACCGAACCAAACTCTGCCACTTGCGGCACGGGTTGCATTACTTCACGAGTGCGGAGAAACCGCTAAGGCACGCGAAGCCTTTACCAAACTCCAGTCCATCTCGGCGACCATTGATTTCAACGCACCACCATTTTCTCGACTCTCCGCGATTGCCAGTGAATTCGGCGCGCCATCCGATTGGCGAATCAAAGCAATCACGCGCGATGACGTTGGCCCCAGACCAACACTGGACTCGCTCGGTCCGCTCGACTGGACACCACCACCCGCGCCATCCTTTTCCCTACCCGATGCCGATGGCAAAACAATCGCGCTTTCCGACTTCAAAGGCAAACCCGTGGTGGTCCTTTTTTACCTCGGTCATGGATGCCTGCACTGCATTCAACAACTCAACGCTTTCGCGCCAAAGCGAGCCGCGTTTCTCGAAGCCGGCATTGAGATGATCGCCATTAGTAGCGACCCTTCATCAGATCTGAAAGAGTCGCAAAAAGCCTACACAAAGGAAGGAAAGTTCCCTTTCCCCATTCTCGCCGATCCTGCGCTAACGGCTTTCAAAACCTACCGCGCTTATGATGATTTCGAAAACAAACCCCTACACGGAACATTCCTCATCGATGGCAACGGTCGCGTCTTGTGGCAAGACATCGCTGCTGAGCCATTCTCAAATCCCGACTTCCTCATCAAAGAATCCGTTAGATTGTTAGAAAAACATCATTTGCGCTAAGTGACAATTTTCTAACAATTTATTCAAAAATCTCTTTCATTCACTTTTCCTTGGATGAATCGATCACCTCGCCATATTTTTCATGGAGGCGTTTCCAGTAATCTTTCCAGTAGGTGTCGTAGTAGTCTTGTGCTGCTTGATCAATGTGTGGCAGATCCACGACCTTAGGCGCGCTGTTAGGATCATATCCTTTCAAGTGCTCATTGCCAGCACGGGTGCGTGGCGAGACGAAGCGCCATGGGGATTCGACAAAGACATCTTGGCAAAGTTGATACATGACAGGGTCGTATTGCTTTAGTTGATCACGAGTGTGAATGTGGTTGTGATCGTGATCCATAGTGCGATTGGTATCGAACCAATCTTGTACACTCTCGGCCCAATACTCGGCTTTATTCAGTCCGGCATAACATTGTTTTTCACCACCGAAGCAGATGACAACTTTGTCTTCTTTGGTGACTTTTACCTCGGCCGTAGTGGGCTTGCTGTTGACCAGAATATCGCCACCGTCGAGACATAGTTTCAAGAAATCACGCTTTTGCTCGGGGAAAGATTTCTCTAACGCATCTAACAAGCTAACAGGAGTTTCGCTGCTCACGCGACGAAATTTCTGGGCGGCATAACCATCGTTATAAAGACCTTTTTCTTGGGCATTTTTATAGGTGCTTTTGAGACGCTCTTTCAGTTCTTTGCTAAAGCCAACACCGTCGATCACATGACCAAATTCATGGATGAGAATACTCTCGATCTGCATGCCGCCCTCATACTCCATCACATCTTCTTCCGAGAACAGAAACGTAGGTCGATCATTTTTTTCTGTTAGAAATCCACGATTGCGCCAATTGTAGAAATCAAGCTCCTTGCCCTTTGCATCAGAAGGAAACTGCGGCATATCAGAAACCATTTCTGAGTGACCAACGAGTGTGCACAGCACTTTTTTATCGCGGATACGCTGAGCGATCTCGGGCTTGAGACAGGCCATCACTTGATCGAACTGATAAGCAGCTTCGCGATGAGCGACATCAGGCACTTTATCTGATGTGGCGATAAGAATCCCCTGCACCAGTGTGCACTTTTTATAGAACGCGGGATCCAGTTTGTATTCCTCGGCCAATTCTGCGGAGATAGGTTTCACTTGGTAAACCGGCTCCGCGGCACTAAGCAATGAAGCAAGCACTAACATACAGGGAAAAATAATGCGTTCAAAAAAAGTGGTCTTCCCCATGGTGAATCTTTGCTTCGTAGTGGTTTTGCTTATGTCATTCATAAAGTTAACTAGTTTGTTGCCATTCTCTTGGTTGATTACAAAGTGAGCATAGTCCTTGCCAAGAAGCTGCGCAAGAAAATCGAAGCGAAAAATAAAATCCAGGGTCACTGGGGTCAGTCACTGGGGTCAGATGCGAATGGCACGGCATTAAGGCGGTTTTCGTTGATTTTGTTAGACGAAAAGCCTAATGAGATACGATTCCAATTTGTGAAAAATCAACCTTACCTCACCGGCTTTTCGCGCACTGTTTTTGCCACCGCTAAGCGTCGTTTGCAAGCGCGTATTCGCTCACAAAAATCTGAAATTCAGACACAATCTCTTAGTGGATACTCCGTCCTTTTTGATTCGTTTCTTTCGAGTGATTTCCTCAAATCAATCGATTGCACCAAACGGCAACGCAGCTTTGGTCATTTGCCAACTTTCTGGGCGTGGCTTGGCCAAATTCTCAATGCCAATAGTTCCTGTCAACAAGCTCTGAGCATGATCCAGAGCTGGTATTTGAATCACAAATTGCCCGTTCCTGCTTGTGACACTTCAAGCTATTGCAAAGCACGACAACGTGTCGAGGAAGGATTTTTGAAGGCGATTCATGAACGTCTCACTAGCCATCTTCGGCAGCATGCTTCCGAAAACCAGCGCTGGAACGGCTTACAACTTTTTGCCGTAGATGCCAGCAGCGTTCACTTGCTCGACACTCTGGACAACCAAGCTGCTTTCCCCCAACCATACAGCCAAAAACTAGGTTGCGGCACTCCTGTCATGGGCATTTGCGGTCTAGTGAATCTCAGTCATGGAGGCTGGGAAACATGCCTTACCATGCCCCACACTCGTCACGAAAGCCAAGCCGCTAAACCCCTCTTGCACCACCTTAACGAAGGGGATCTACTGCTCGGAGATCGCGCTTTTTGTACTTATGAAATCATTGCTCGCAGCCGTAAACAAGGAGCTCACGTCCTTATGCGTCTCAATGGAAAGAGACAACGGGTGCTCAACTGGAATCAGGGTGAAAAGATCAATTCTTATGAGCGACTTGTTACCTGGAACAAACCATTTCGATCGGCCTTGCCTCAACTGAGTCGAGAAGAATGGGAGCAATTGCCCGAGAGTACGAATCTGTGTTTGATCAAGTTAAGTTTCGAGAACCGCGCTGGTCAAAAAGACGATCTGATCGTGGTGACAACATTATTAGATCACCAAGCCTATGACGGCATCGAGCTTGCAGACTTGTATGCGCGCCGCTGGGAGATCGAAGTGAAACTGCGCGATCTCAAGACTACATTGGACATGGAAACCTTTGCGGTGAAGAGTCCAGAAATGGCTGTCAAAACGCTTTGGATGAGCTTGATCGCTTACAACCTGATACGCGCCACGATGCAGCGAGCAGGCAAAGAAGAACAAGGCACGGAGCCATGGGAACTGAGTTTCAGTGCGGCGATTAACATCGTCACCACGCACCATCATCAATTTGTTCACTTAACTCAGACACCTCGCAAGAAGCATCATGTATGGAAAGCAGTGCTAACACATTGCTTACAAAGAAAACTCCAGATTAGGCCATATCGCAGTGAGCCACGAGCTGTAAAAAAACGACCGAAAGCATATCCATTACTCACCAAACATCGCAGCATCTTCCAACCGATTCCACACCAAAAAAGATATTCTAAAAATGCTTAATGCCGTGCCATTCAGGACTGACCACAGAGATGTCATAGGGGACATTGACGGCAACGGGCATAGCGATTTTGATGGAATTTGTTAGACTCAAGGCCTCGAGACCTTCAGTCGAGAGAACAGCTTACCTCCCAGGGCGAGGCTACGTGGGATGGCAACAGTGACCTGATGGAAGCCACCGCCGAGATCAGTGCTGGCATCCACAGTTACTCCGTCGGACGCACCGTGGTCGGTAGTGTTACGCCAGCCACTGAGGTCGGAGCCGTATTCGACGACGATAGAAGTGCCAGCATCAGCGGCAGCGGCATCGCGGCGGCGGAAGGTAAAGAGGAAATTGTTAGGATTACTGGTATTATCGAAAATGGGAGTGACACTCGCATCATCGCTCCCCAGCGCGGGATTTCCACCCGTGACCCACTCGATACCCGTAGGCAGTCCGCCGCTATCAAAGTCGCTAGCCACGCTAGGATCAGTGAGCCCGCTAGCCCATGCAATGTAAGGATCTCCAGGATAAAGAAGATCGCCCACAGTGAACTGACCAGGATCAAAAGTGAAAATCCTCGCCTCCGCGACATCGCCGCCGAAGTAAGCTCCGGGCGCACCACCAGCGTTTACCGCTAAATGAACACTGGTGGCATTGGAAGGGCTGACGGTTGAGGTGCCACTCGCCACGCCGTTGACATAAAAAGTAGTCACCCCATAATCACGCACCAACGCCAGGTGAACCCATGTCCCACTCACATAGTTTGCAGTGCCCACGGTGCCCACGTAGGAATTACCGGCAATCGCTCCGAACCAACCTCTGCCGCTCGTTGGTTCGAATCCAATATTGATTCCGTTGAGATTGCTACCCGTGCCGAACACATGGTGGGGAGCTTGCGCAAGATCGGAGGTCCGCACCCATACCTCGATGCCAACGTTATTTTCCGGCGCATCATAGCTGGTCTCAAAATACCCTTGATCGACACCGTTAAAGGTGTAAAACGAATCATTTCGGTATCCCCCGCCATTGGCAGAAATGGAAGCACTGCTGACGTTTCCAGTGAAATTCCGCGCGTTAGTGGAGCTATCGGTGGGGAGATTGTTGGCA
>CAIRGO010000289.1 GCA_903878115.1 Akkermansiaceae bacterium
CCGCGACCAGTTTTTCCCCGCGACGTGTAGGGCTGGTAGATCAAACGATTGGTTGTCAGCAGCTCCTTAAGAACATCTTTGTCCTCCCGCAGGATCAACTCGATCAGAGCATCGGTGTTGGCAATCATGCTATTCATGACTGCGGGGTGCGATTCAAAATGGACACCTTGTCCCACAACGGACTCCCGGGTTTTACAGATCGAGGCGGCTCTATCGTAGTCAAAATATTCCCTAAAGAATTGAAGAATACGCGGCTTGCGGATGCTTTCATCGTTTAGAATCCGGGTAACTTCGCGTTTGACATCCTCGCGGGTTTTGAGTTTTCCCTCGGCCAGTGCTGCTCGCAGATGATCAGAATCCGGGCGAATGTAAGAGAAAGCCGCATTGACCGCGAGGGCGAGTTCGTCACCTTGCAGCGGCACGCGGCCATACTTGTCAGGTTGCCCAGTTTTGCAGAGTTCCGGCCGGAAGAGCGCATCGCGGTCGAGAAAGATCGGCACCAAACCTAGGAAAACCCCTTCTTCCTTGCCGAGTTCCTTGATGGATTTGTTAGCTATTTCCAAGTAAATGGCGGTCTCCGCTTCACTCGGCGGGCGCAGCGTGAGGGACTCAAACAGAAATTTAATTACTTCTTTAAGACGCTCATCGCTAACGCCTGGTGTTTTCATCAGTTCATAGACCGGTGTCAGGGGTCGATAAATTCCCTTTTTGTAAAAGATGATATTAAGCCCCCTACCCTCGGTGACCTGTTCGATACTATCCGCAAATTGGTAGGGCTGGGCTGCCGGGCCGTAGGCCATGAAACGCAGGACCTTTTCAGCGATGCCAGCGATTAGAAGAGACTCCGAGCTATTGACGGTGTATAGGAATGGATAATTACGCAAGCCGTGGTCGCGAACCATTGACAGAACAATTGGAAATCCGGGGACAGAAAACCAATAGGCATCACTGAAACTTCCAAGATAGCCATCCAGTCCGAAATAGACCTTGGTCTCACCTTCGAGGTTAGTCGGGATCATATCGCCGTGGGTCCAGAGTCCTGGACGCTGCGGATCGTATTTTCTTTTCAGGCTTATAAGATTATTCAGCCGGACCATTTGTTCCTGAGGATGAATGCGCCAGATGCGGGCCGGTGTGGATGCGGGTTCGAGGTTATTCGGCATCGAGCCAAAGAGCAGATCGTGATTCAGATGATTGCCCTTGATGGGACGCAGGTGGTCGGTGAACCCGCCTTTGTCCTTCATCGCCGTGGTCAATTCGCCCGTAATCCAATTCGAAAGTTCAAAACGCTCCATCAAATGCGGTTGATTTTTTTTCTTACGCGGCGGCATTTCATTCAGCGCAACCTGCTCCCAAATCCGCTTCCACATGCTGGCATTGTCGGCAGAAACATCGCTGAGACCCTCCAGTGAAACTTTTCCTTTTTGAGTATCTTCGTCATGACAATCCAAGCAGTATTTTTCAAGGAAGGGAGCAACCATCTTCTTGAAGCCGGCATCCCCAGCATCTGCTTTGATGTTGACGTGAGCGCCAGCGTGGCCGTTTCCTGGGCTGACAATTTGTTGAACGTAGGCATGATCGGCGGCGCTCAAACTGACAAGCGCGACCGGCCAGACTTTGCCTTGCTTATCCTGCATAAAGACTTTTTCGTCCTCAAGCCTGATAAACTTGGCTTCAGCTGTGCTGCCATCTGTGTCTGACCAGTTTCTGAATTCAGCAATCTCCTGCTGATTTCCAGAAGTCTTACCGGCATACCGAAATTCGTCCGCATCCGCTTGATAAAAAAGCAGGGAGGCGAGCACTACCGCAAAATGGATCGGATTAGAATCTCTCATACGACTATGCTAATAATTCCTCGATCGGGCCAACCACGCTGTGGTGGAGAGTGGCCATGTTTTTATCGATGTTGAAGCGGTCAACAGGATTGCCCACCCCATGAAGAAGGGTGGCGTAAAGATCGTTGATCGGCCGTTCTTTGATGTGGGTATATTGACCGGTTTTGAAGCGACCACCGGCATTGCCGAGCAGCACAAAAGGCCAAGTATTACCTTCGGAATGCTGTTTCTCGGCATTATTGCTCGAATAAACGATCAAGGTATTATCCATCATCGATCCCGCACCTTCTGGAGTCGCCTCCAGCGCCTTCATAAGTTTAACCAGCATCTCGCAGTTATAATTACGAATTTTCGTCCATGATGGATTGCCAGGTTGATCGATGTGGCCAAGCCCGTGGCCGGCTTCACCTACACCCAGTCCTCTCCACGAACCAAAATACTCACCGC
>CAIRGO010000290.1 GCA_903878115.1 Akkermansiaceae bacterium
CCCCAGGCGACGAGGGTTTCATCGAGCAGGCCACGGCGCTTGAGATCGATGACGAGCGCGGCACTGGCCTGATCGGTTTCCTTGCAGTTATTGCGGTGATTTCCGACGACGTCGCTGTGGGCGTCCCAGCCTTCATGGAAGATGTTCACGAAGCGCACTCCGCGTTCGATCATGCGGCGGGCCAGTAGGCAGGCACGGGCAAACGAGGGAACGGCGGGATCGCAGCCATAGAGGTCGAGGGTTTCCTTCGTCTCGCTGCGCAGATCCATGAGCTCCGGCGCGGAGGTCTGCATGCGGAAGGCCATTTCATAGTTGGCAAGGCGGGTGGCGATTTCCGGATCACCGGTCGCATCGAGACGCTTGTGGTTGAGGGCGCTGACGAGGTCGATGGTGTCCCGCTGGAGCTTGGGGTCGATGCCGGCCGGATTGGTGACGTTAAGGATCGGATCGCCTTGATTGCGGAAACGCACGCCGGTGTAGACGCTGGGCAGGAAGCCGCTCGACCACAGGCCGCTGCCGCCACTGATGCCGCTGCCGGTGCTGAGAACCACGAAGGCCGGCAGATCGCTGGTGACGCAGCCGAGTCCATAGGTGGCCCATGAACCGATGCTCGGGCGACCTGGGACGGCGAAGCCGGTTTGGAAAAAGGTCTGGGCGGGAGCGTGGTTGAATTGATCGGTGTGGCAGGAGCGGATCAGACAGATGTCATCGACGATCTTGGAAAGATAAGGCAGGGCTTCGGAGATTTCCATGCCCGACTGACCGTGGCGGGCGAACTTGAACTGCGGTCCCATGACGGCGGCATCGGCGCGGATGAACGCGAGCCGCTGGCCTTCCGTGACCGAAGCCGGGAGAGGCTTGCCGTCCATCTTGGTGAGGTCCGGCTTGAAATCGAAGAGATCGAGATGGCTCGGTGCGCCTGCCATGAAGAGATGGATGACGGCCTTGGCCTTGCCCGCGAAGTGGCCAGGATGTGGCGCCATGGGGTTGACGAAAGCAGGAGCGGTTTGCGCACCCACTCGTTCTGCGAGCAATCCCGCGAGAGCCATTTTTCCGACGCCAACGCCGCAGTCGCGAAGGAAGTGACGGCGGGTGATATCAAGACAACGATGTTGAAAAGGGTTCATGCAGGTGATCAGCTTTTGGTGACAAATTCATCCATGTTCATCAAGGCGCGAGCCACGGCGGTCCAGGCTGCGCGTGGGAGGATGGTTTCGGCAGGTCCGTTTCCGGCGAGGGCCTTGGCCGACTCGGGAGCAGCGGTGAAGCGTTGTTGCTGCTTGTGATAGAAATCGATGACCGCAACGAGTTCCTCTGGCGAAGGAGGTCGCGAGAAGCAGCGCACGAAGGCCTCGGACGCCAGTTGCTCGGGAGTGCCCGGGGTTTCCACCAGGTGTTTGCCGAGAGCCTGGGAGGCCTCGATGATCGTGACATCGTTGAGCAACGACAGGGCTTGGAGCGGCGTGTTCGACTTGTCCCGATTGACAATGCAGGCCTCGCCGGTGGGTGCATCGAAGGTGTTAGCAAAGGCAAATGGAGCGGTGCGCTTGGCGAAGGTGTAAAGGCTCCGGCGATATCGGTCCTCGCCGTTGCTAGTGTTCCAGGAGAGGGCTCCAAACGTCCCCTCGGTGGTGACGCTGGCGGGCTGTGGCGGAAAGACACTGGGGCCCATCATTTTGTTGGAAAGGAGGCCAGCCGAACGCAGCGCCGAATCGCGCACCTCCTCGGCGTCGAGTCGCAAGCGCGGTCCTCGCCAAAGCAGGACGTTTTCCGGATCCTTTTCCTCACCAGCAGCGGTGGAGGAGCTCGATTGCCTGTAGGTCTGGCTGGTGACGATCAGGCGGTGGAGTTTCTTGAACGACCAGCCTTCATCCATGAAGCGGATCGCCAACCAGTCGAGCAACTGCGGATGGGAAGGCGGGCTGCTTTGAAATCCGAAGTCCTCCTGGGTCTTGACGATGCCGCGACCGAAGAAGGTCGCCCAGGCGCGATTGACGACCACGCGGGCAGTGAGCGGGTTGTCGCGACTGACCAGCCAGCGGGCAAAGCCGAGGCGGTTCTTCGGAGCTCCGGCAGGTAGGGGATTGAGAATCGATAAAACTGCGGGTTCCACAGCATCGGTGGGTTGCGTCCATTCACCGCGATTGTGAATGAAGGTGCGGCGTGGGTTTTCGGCGGGGCGTTCCTGAAGCACCAGCGAGGTTAGGAACGATTGCGGGCGCCGCAGTTCGTCGATCTCCTTGCGTGAGGCGACAAGCTCGGGGGCATTGAGAAGGAATTCGTTTCTCAGTACCTGGGTCTCCGCCTCGGTCCGATCCGGCTTGTGGATCAAGGGCTGCACATCGGAGGAAACCTGGCTGGCTACCACCTCGCCCGACTGGGTGGTGAGGGAGATCCGGAATTTTCCCAATGAACAGGCATAGTGCCGTCCGAACATCATCGTGAGATTGAGGCTGGAGGCGGTGAGAGGTTTCTCCAATTGGAAGATGGCCTCGTGGGCGCGGCCTTGGCCTTCCGCGCAGCTCCATCCTGTCTCCGGATTTCCATCGATCGCGAAACTGGCCTCGGCCTGCGAGCCGAAATTGTTCTTCGCATAACTCTGACTGGCTTTGGCGATCTTGACCGGCTGGCCGTCGGCAGTGAGTTGGAACTCGCCTAACAGGAAATCGCCCTTGGGTCCTTCGTAGTAGGCCATGCCGGGGCCACGGGCAGGCAATCTCGGATCTGGCAGGGCTTCCAATCGGATGGCGGTGACGGCTTCGGGTGGCTTGCCGAGATCGACCTGATAGGTGTCCGCCTTGGTGATGTCGCCGGAGACGAAGACAGTGGAATCCGCTTGGATTGTTAGAAGAGGAAGATTCGAGGTGGCTTTGACCGGAGTGACGACCTGCCAACTCGCAGTATGGGACTTCTGTTGGTCGAGCCACATGGAGAATGCCTTCGCCAACGATTCCTTGCGGAGTGATTCCGGGTCACCGGTGGAAAGTGCCGCAGCACCGAAGCTGACCTTCATCCGTCCGATGGTGTGCAAGGAGCCGTGCTGCTGTTTGACGACGACTGTCGTGTCGCCAGTCGCGTCGACGGGAGTTTCAAACGTGAAAGTCGCGGATTTGTTTCCATGGATGTCCTGATCCGGAGCTTGCACAGCCCAACCCGTGTCGTTCCTGCCGTCGATGGCGGCCGTGATGGGGTAGTCGGGTTGTTCGACGTTGGCGGTCGGCTGCGTGAGCTTCACAATCTGTCCCCCTACGCGGACTTCCAGCTCACTGAGGACAAAGTTGCCGTGTGGTGTTCTTCCGGGTCCTTTTCCAGGAAGCGAGTCATCTGTTAGAGCCTCGATGCGGAGGCGGGAGAACTTTCCCTTGAGCCCGGCAAACTGCAGGATCGCAGTGCTTGTGGGCGGTCCAGGTGCGGTGAAGAGAACCGAGCTGTCGTCGAGGGTTCGAGTGGCTTCGGCGGGTTCCGTGGTCATTGTAGGCGTAGGAGTGGTCCAGACCATCGATGGATCGTTAACCGGCCACTTGAGCGGCAGAGCGGCAACCAGCTCGTCTGCCTTGGCGATCCGTGCTGCTGCCCCTCGCTCCTGATCCGGACTGGGCAGCTCTAGGGTCGGCTCGTCCGCATTGTCGAGGAACGCCATCATCGAATAATACTCACGATGCGGGATCGGATCGTATTTGTGGGTGTGGCACTGGCAGCACTGAAGTGTTAGTCCCAGCCAGGTGGCACCGGTGGTGGCCACTCGATCCACCATGGCCTTGAAGCGGTATTCCAAGGGGTCAATGCCGCCTTCCTCGTTGAGCATGGTGTTGCGATGAAACCCGGTGGCGATTCGTTGATCTGCGGTGGCGCCAGGGAGCAGGTCGCCGGCGATCTGTTCGATGGTGAATTGATCGAAGGGCATGTCATCATTGAGTGCCTTGATTACCCAATCGCGATAGGGCCAGATCGTGCGTCCACGGTCCTTCTCGTAGCCGTTGGTGTCGGCATAGCGGGCGAGATCGAGCCATTTGCGGGCCCAGCGCTCGCCATATTGTGGAGAGGCGAGCAAGCGATCCACGGCCTTTTCATAGGCATCCGGTGTGCTATCGGCCAGATACGCGGCTAGGTCTTCAGGTGTCGGGGGCAGGCCAATCAGATCGAAACTGACACGTCGGTAAAGAGCCGCCTTATCGGCTTCCGGGGAGGGCTTCAGTCCGCTCTGCTCGAGGGTCGAGCGCACGAAGGCATCGATCGGATGGGACGCTTCAGACTTGGGAATAGCAGGTGTGACGGGAGCTTGAAACGCCCAGTGCTTTTCGTATTTCGCCCCGGACGCGATCCACTTTTCCAAGACAACGATTTGCTCCGGGGTGAGTGCCTTCTTCGTGGAGGGTGGTGGCATTTGCTCATCTGGATCATTGGAGTGCAGGCGTTTGATCATTTCACTCGAGGAAGGCTTGCCTGAAACGATCGCAGCCTCGCCGGATTTTCCGCCTTTCAGAGCTCCACTTAACTCGCTGAGCAGGAGTTCACCTTTGCGCTCCTTGTCATCTGGTCCGTGGCACTTGAAGCACGCGTCAGATAGGATCGGGCGCACATCGCGACTGAACGATGGCTCCTCCGCCCGGATGGTGAGCGCCATGCAGAAAAGGACTGTCAAGATGCGATGGATGTCGGGTGCTGGCATTGTTGGGGTTTGTTACGCAGAGAGCGGAAATTATATTACAAAAAATCCGATACACACGGTGATGCAGGGCGCAAGATATTTGTTTGCCGTTCAAAGAAGCTAATTGGAACGAGAGTCACCCGAATGCGGCAAGACCCTTCCTGATACATCGAGTTTTTCGAGACATGCTCTTTTTTTATCGTTTTTGTTAGGCCTGGGCGTTGATCGCGTTCGCAATCGTTTTGGCGATGTCCATGGGAAATTTGTGAATGCGATTTTGGGGTGTGAAATACTATGTTTGTAGTAAATGTGTCGCGTTGATTTATCTACCACTAATGGAGCGCGGGATTTATCCCGCAATTCTTTCTCATAGGATCTTGAGCATGGATGTTGGTGCGGAATAAATTCCGCGCTCCTATTTCAAAATCGATCTATGAATTACTTAGAACGCAGAGGCGGCGCATCCATGAATTTCTTTATCGTAGGCGCTATGCTTTTGGCCCAGACTTGGTATCCCTCGGCGGTCAAATGGATACCGTCGGAAAACAAGGACTTGTTGATCGAGCCATCGGGCATGAGAAACTGATCCTGCAAGTTCAGATACGCCACTTCATCAGGGTATTCGACCGCCGCGTTGATGGCATTGACTTGTTGGCATTTGGCCCATTTGACTTTATCGGCCACAGGCAGAAGTGCTAACATGATCACACGGGTCTCGGGCAGGCGACGACGAAATGCTTGAGCGATGGCCCTCTGCGCATGGGCGATGTCTGCGGGCGGACAGTTGGCGCCTAAATCCCATTTTTCCTTGCCGCCGTCACTTTGGGTCACGCCGAAATTATTGATGCCGCAGAGCAGCACTGCGACTTTTGGTTGTTGTCCCGCGGCAAAATCTAGGTTGCCGTGGGTGACTCTATAAAGCATCACCGGAGTGATATCGCCGGAGTTGCCCATGTTGATGGGATTGTATTTTGCATAATTTTCGTTCCACACATCTTTGCCCGTGGCATTGCCGAGCGACCAAAACCAAGTTATGGAATCTCCGAAGAACACCAACTTTGTCTGATCTGCGGCAGACACGGCGCGGTTGACTCTTTGAAATTCTCCATTCCAGTAACCGTCCTGCACTTTCTCTGGGATGGTAGTGCTCGGCGATGGCGGGATTTCATCCCAGAATTTTTGTGCTGCGCTTGCTGTGTTAGAATGAAGGCAAAGCAGGATTTGCAGAAATAATGTTGTGGGAATGAATTTCATAGAGGCGTGTTACTTGAGTTTGATCAGCACGGGTGTTTCTGTTGATGCCTCGATCGCGGCAATGGTTTCTTTTACGCATTTGGCTTTCATGGCCATGAGTTGAGGCGGAAAGTCTTTCTCGTCTTTTTCAAAATAGTTGCCGATTTTTTTCAACTCAGGAATGACTGCTTTCGCATGGGTGCCATAGCTGAGCAGAATTTTCATCAATTCAGGTGTCCGCTCTTGGCTGTCCCATGGATTCTGGTCACGGGTGTATTTGACACAAGCGGCGATTCCTTCCTCGACATGATTTTTTGCTAAGATGCGTAGCCCCTCTACACGAATCTGGTCAGCAAACATCTCGCCGCTGGGCGAACCGACGACGACTGCCTGAAGGATGGCGGGCAGTAGTGGTTTGATTTCTTCTGCAGAGAGATTTTTGTAAACCGAGCAAATGGCACCGCGGGCGCGACCATCTTGGTTGGCAAGACCGATGCGCACGGCATCATAGAGAGCGGTGCGATCTACCCCTTCTAGCGAGTGGCTAAGCAAGCCGGGACTATGTTCGCCGCCTGCATCGAATAGGGCAAAAGTAATGTAGCGTTGCAGCATCGCGCGTGGATCATTTTTCGGATCGAATTGACCCAATAAGGCGAGGATTTTTGGCACTGATTTCATAGCGGGTTTACCGATACTTGCCAATGCTTCTGCTGCTTTGACTTTCAGCCAGAAGTCATTTTCTGTTAACAATTTTTCTAACGCATCGACCGCAGGTTCACTGCGACCACCAATGGCGATCAGTGCTTGGCAGGCGCCGTAACGAGCTTCGATCGTCGGAGATTGGAGCAATTTGATCAACGCGGGAATAGGCACATCTTTGCGACGGGCTAGGGAATTCGCGGCGCGTTCGCGGATGATCGGCGACCAACTGCTGAGGCATTCGAAGATTTCTTCGCTGTTTAATTTGTCATAGGCAGCATCGCGATCTTTGTTGTTCCAGCCGCGACCATCGTTGACGAGTGATTGTGCAGCCGTAGCATCGAGTTGCGGGATGATGGAGGGGCGTTTTCCTGTTAGATAAATTTTCTTCAGCGGCATCGCATAGGCGAGTAGATATGCCCCGCTGGCATCCCAGCCCTGATAGCTGTCATTGTCTTTCTCTGGTGGCCCTTGATGGGCGAATGATCCATCCCAACGACGCGCTAAATCAAAGTACCATGTGCCATACTCTTTCATCCATGCTCCCGTTGCTTGAGGACCGGACTGGGCGACGGCTGGCATGGCCCATAAGATATTGAAAAAATTTCCCGTATGCCCGGTATCGCGCTCAGGTCCGTGACTAGCGCAACCCATGCGCGAGAAAAACTCTGCGCCTTTTGCATCACCGAGTAAGTTGAAAAGGACCGCTGCCATGCCGCACTTGCCGTTGTCGTCGTGGTTCTGAATCCAGGGATGATGATCGCCATAGGGAACGGCTCCTTTGCCAATGTAAAAGCGCAGCAGGCGCGCGCTTAGTTCGATCGCGGTGTCCACATGCGGATCATTCACGCCAGCGGTGCGTGCCAATACCAAAGAAATTGTCAGCGTAATTCCAGGAGAGTTCATCATCCCGTAGCCGCCCAGTCGACCATCTGGCAACGCGAAACCATGACCCCACGATCCTACCGCGCTTTGGCTTTTTGCCGCTTCGAGCGCGAGACGTTTCAGCCCGGGCATCACTGATTTATCATTCGTGGCCATCACATATTCCGAGAGCAAAATGATGCAGTAGCCATAATGCCACGTCTGAAAACTATCAGCTTCATAATCTGCGGCCCATTGCGCTTCTTTTTTCACCAACGACAGGTAGGACTTATCGCCACTGGCTAGCAGGGCGAGTGCATTCAGCGAGCGGATGATCGGGTCCTCATTATCGGTCGAATCTTTCATTCTTTTCGCCAGTGCTTTGCAGCCTTGTTCCAAAATCAGCGTAGATTTTTTGCAATCATACGGCGCGGTGGCACTGTAGTTACCTAGCACTGGCAGTTCGATGCTTACCTCCTCGGTTTTGCCCGCCCGCCAACGGGTTAGGCTCAGTTTGCCCTGAGCGGCATCCGATTCGGCGACGGTTAGCGCCCTGCCCATTTCCGTGCGCGGGTCGTAGGAAAATGGCTTGCCACCAACGCCGAGAATCACGTCGCCCACTTCAAAAACTTTACCCGCAGGGGATTTTTTGTCCACCTGGGTAATTGCGATTTGGCGGGTATCTGAGGTGACCATTTGATCGCAATAAATCCACCCACGCAGCCCCGTAGCCCCGAGGTTCCAGTCGTGAGCGGCATCAGCGGGAATTGTCCCGCCATTGGTGAAATCTGGCATGATAAGTTCGCCACTCTTCGCTGCGATTGCAGAATGAATGAGAGAACTGGCAATGGCTAACGAGAAAAGTGCCGTGAAGAGAGAATTTTTGGTGGTCATAACTGGGAAAAAAGTAAAGCAAAAATGGTAACAAAGTAACTACTACGTTAGGTTTTTCCATGAAATTACGGTATTTCGAAAAGAGTCTCAGATGATGTAAAATGCGCGATTCTACCATGCTAACAGCCTCTTTTACCTATCCAGAGTTAATCTGCTGGAAAAAAGTTCGATTTCTCACCGATTTTTCTTGTCAATTGGCATTCGATCCCTAGATTTCCCCTCCGTTTTCCTTTCGAAAACCCAACGCGCAGATGGAGCCCTGGTGTGCGTTGGTTACCAAATTCCAGGGCAATGCTGTTAGGAAAACGAACCAATAACCAACCATTAACCACAACTAATATTATGAGCTTTGCTCTGCAAGAACCCGTTAATCAAGAACTGATTGACTTGATCGATTCCAAATTCCGCGAATTCCGCGAAGGTTCGATCCTTAAAGGAACTATCCTTGAAATCCGCCCACAAGTCGTTATCGTCGATATCGGCTACAAATCTGAGGGCGCCATCGCCTCTAACGAATTCGAAGACGATGAAATCGAAATCGGCGATGAAGTAGAAGTGCTTCTGGAGCGCTTAGAAAACGACGAAGGTATGGTCGTTCTCTCGAAAGAAAAAGCGGCTCATAAACAAAACTGGGACAAGATTGTCAAAGTGTTCCAAGACGGCGGACTTGTTCGCGGTAAGGTCAAAGCTGCTGTCAAAGGCGGTCTTACTGTTAACGTCGGCGTAGAAGCTTTCCTTCCTGGCTCACAAGTGGACATCATCCCACCAAAAGATCTCAACGAATACATCGGCAAAATTTACGAATTCAAGATCGTAAAAGTGAACGACGAACGCAAGAACGTGGTTCTTTCTCGTCGCGAAGTGATCGAAGCAGAACGTTCCGAACAACGTCAACGTTTCCTCGGCACTGTCTCCGCAAACGACAAAGTGATCGGCACCGTGAAAAATATCACCGACTTCGGCGCATTCGTCGATCTCGAGGGTATGGACGGCTTGCTCCACATCACCGACATGTCATGGGGTCGTATCAATCACCCAAGTGAAATGCTCCACATCGGTCAAGCACTTGAAGTTCTCATTCTTGAAGTCGATCGCGATAAAGAGCGCGTTTCTCTGGGTCTGAAACAAATGACCGAGAACCCATGGGCCGACATCGAAGCCCGTTTCCCTATCGGCACCCGCGTCGGTGGCAAGATCACCAAACTGCTCCCTTACGGCGCATTTTGCGAAATCGAAAAAGGCGTGGAAGGTCTGGTTCACGTTTCCGAACTCTCATGGGTCAAACGCATCACTCGCCCGAGCGATGTTCTTACCATCGGCCAGCAAATCGAAGCTGTGGTGCTTGGCATCAGCATCGACGAGCAAAAAATCTCCCTCGGCGTGCGTCAACTCGATGCAAACCCATGGGATGCCATCGAAACTCGTTTCCCGATCGGTGCTACCGTCAAAGGTCCTGTGCGTAACCTCACAGCTTACGGTGCCTTTGTGGAACTAGAAGAAGGCATCGACGGTATGATCCACGTCTCCGATATGTCGTGGACTCGCAAGATCAATCATCCTTCGGAAGTCCTCAAAAAAGGCGACGAACTGGAAGCAATCGTGCTCTCGATCGACAAAGCAAACCAACGCGTTTCCCTCGGCATCAAGCAACTCGAAGGCGACCCATGGAGTCTCATCGACAAGCGCTTCAAAGTCGGCGACATCGTCAAAGGCAAAGTGGCGAAAATTGCCAGCTTCGGTGCTTTCATCAGCCTGGAAGGCGACATCGACGGACTCATCCACATTTCGCAATTGAGCGAAGATCATGTGGAAAAAGTCAAAGATGTGATCAAAGTCAACGACGAAGTAGAAGCCCGCGTGATCAAAGTGGACAAAGTCGAGCGCCGCATCGGTCTCTCGATCAAAGCCCTCAGCTACAGCGAAGACCAACTCAAGAAAGAAAGCGCCAGTTTCGAAAGCCTGCGCCCTGCAAGCGAGATGGTCGGCCTGGAGCACGCCTTCAACCTCGCCTCCTCGACCGTCGAGGAATGGAGCCCAAGCGAAGAGTAATCCTCGCCCGCAACCAAACATTTCTAAAAAAGGCCGGAGAGAAATCTCCGGTCTTTTTTTTTGTGATGGGATCTAACGATTATTAGAGTGACGTAGTTTGCTATCTTGCCTAAGGATTGCAAAAATAAGTAGCGCATGACGGTGAACTATGCTTGATTGCGCGCGCGTGAGTTTTTCTGCTCAATTCGAAGATTTGATGGCGCATCCCACACCGCTGATGCGGCGATTGGAACGCATGCTGTTGCCGACGAATGCGTTAGAAAAAATGGCGCGGGAAAGTTTGCAAATTACCCGTCGGCATTTCGGAAAAACGATGCGACTTTTTGCACCGTTGTATTTATCGAACGAATGCGTGAACAATTGTTCCTATTGTGGGTTCTCGCGCGATAACGCGATTTTCCGCACCACTCTCTCGGTCGATCAAGTGGAACGCGAGGCGCGACACGTCTATGATCTAGGATTTCGCAATTTGTTGTTAGTCGCTGGCGAGCATCCGAAGTTTGTTTCAGACGGCTACTTGCAAGCCTGTCTTGATCGATTGAAGCCAATGATGCCCACGCTCGCGATCGAAGTGGGGCCGATGGAAGATCAGCAGTATGCAGAAATTGTCGAACACGGCGCGGAAGGGCTGATCGTCTATCAGGAAACCTATCATCGCCCGACCTACCAAACTCTCCACACTGCTGGTCCGAAAAAGAATTTCGATTGGCGGCTCGACTGCCCCGAGCGCGCCTACGCGGGTGGCTTTCGGCGCATTGGGATTGGTGCGCTTTTTGGTCTCGCGAATTGGAAGTATGAAGCGCTCGCCCTCGCGGCGCATTTGGAATACTTGATGAAACATTGTTGGAAGGCGCAGTTCACGATTGCCTTTCCGCGGATGCGTCCGTATGCGGGGAATTATCAATACACCGCCGATCCTGATTTATTTTTGCCTGATGCTGCATTGTTGCAATTGATCGCTGCGTTTCGTATTTGTTTTCCTACTGTTGGCATCGTGCTCTCCACGCGCGAGCCCGCTCCACTGCGTGATGCCCTCGCGACACTAGGCGTCACCCACATGTCAGCCGGCGCAAAAACCGAACCAGGGGGCTACACCGGTGCTGGCAGCGATGATTTGCATCTCACCACCAAAGGTCGTCGCGTGGAACTGACAGAAAAAACGGGTTGTGAAAAAGCCACCGAGCAATTTCAAATCAGCGATACCCGCAGCCCCGCAGAAGTCGCCGCGATGTTGCGTAGCAAACAACTCGACCCGGTATGGAAAGACTGGGATGAAGCCATCCTCGCCCATGCGGATATTGGTTAGATGATGGAATAGGACTGAGCGTTGATTCTGTCAGTATTTTCATCCATTTCATCATAATCACTGGCATATCTTCACTCGCTAGTTTATAGAAAGGCATGTCATTATTGTTAGGGGTAAATGTGGATCATGTGGCGACTCTGCGGCAGGCTCGTTATGCATTGCTTCCTGATTCGCCGAATGCGGAACCGTGTCCGTTGCAGGCCTCATTGGACGCCATTGCTGGTGGGGCCGATTCCATTACCATCCACGTACGTGGTGACCGTCGTCACATGCAAGAGCGTGATGCGTTTCGAATTCGTGAGGCGATTTCCGTGCCATTGAATTTAGAAATGGGCGTCACTGCAGAAATGATTGATATCGCCCTGCGCCTGCAACCTGAGTTTGTCTGTCTGGTGCCAGAAACCCGCGAGGAAGTAACGACCGAAGGGGGATTGGACGTTGTCACCCGCCGCCGTGAAGTAGGTGATTGCATACGACTGATGCAGAAAGCAGGGATCAAAGTGAGCCTCTTTATTGATCCAGTGATCGATCAAGTCCGCACCGCCGCCGAGCTCGGTGCCGAGATGGTGGAGCTGCACACAGGTTGTTTTGGCAATGCCATCGGTGAAGATGTGGACAAAGAAATTTCACGTCTCGCCAGCGCCGCGCTGATCGGTCACGAAGCAGGAATCCAAGTCAACGCTGGTCATGGCATCAATTATCAAAATTGCCGATTGTTAGAAAATGTCGCGCATTTGAGCGAATACAACATCGGTCATAGCATCGTCGCCCGTGCTATGCGCGTCGGCATGGAACAAGCCGTGCGTGAGATGAAAATGCTGATGGAGAATTATGCTCAGTAAGTTCCTAGCTCGTGCCACTTTTTAGCGATCATCCTGTGACTCATGCTTGCCACCCTCAGGGCCCACGGCTTTATACACGGGATCTAGTCGGTGCGTGGCATCAGTAAACAAATGGCGCACTTGATTGGTGCTGGGCGTGTTAGGCGGAGCTTTGGGCAGTGTCAATTTTTGCGCTTTCATAACTAGCAGTGTTTCATCGGTAAAAGCCGACATCAGCGCCACGAGATCATTTTCCTGTTGTTCACTGAGCCCTAAATTGCCCGCATCTTTGTGGTTCACGGTGGCGGGATAATCGGTAGTTCCCCAGCGATCTGGTTGCAGATCACGGCGGTTATAAAATTCGATGACTTCACGCAGCGTGGCGAGCGAGCCATTATGCATATACGGCGCGGTAAGTTCGATATTTCGCAACGAAGGAGCGCGGAATAGTCCCACCTCTTCTTTTCTGCCAGTGATGCCGCCAAGACCAAGATCGGCCTTGCCACGACTGGGCACCCCGAGGTTGTCGTAGCCGAAGTCGCTCAACAGCGGGTGAGGCCACGCATCGCTCTCTAACAAATGGCATTGCGCACATTTTCCCGCATGCTGAAATACCTCAAGGCCGCGTTTTTCGGCGGCGTTCAGCGCGGCATCGTCACCATCCAAGTAGCGATCGATGCGCGCGGAAAATGGGCGGAAAAGTGGTTCTTTCAAAAATTCTGCCAATGCCCGAAACGCATAATGATTCACCTGTGCATCATCGGCCCACGCCGCCGCGCCTAACCATTGCTGAAATTCCTTGGCGTAAGCGGCATGTCGCAGGCGTTTCGCTAACTCGGCCGCATTTGGCAAATTCATTTCATTGCTGCTAAAAAATGGCGAGTGCACTTGTTGAAATATATCGTTCGCCCTGCCGTCATAAAACAATCCGCCTTCGGGAATAAATACTTCTGCCCCCTGCTCGTCGATTTTTTCGTCGCGCATCAATGACGGAATCAGTGCGGCATACATAAGCGAAGGGGCATTGCGTGCGCCCTCTTTCCCAGCAACCGCGCCTAACGAAACGGCTCGCGGATCAGCAAAGGCATGCTGCGCATCATGGCACGATTGACAACTTTGGCCGATGGGTTGTGAAAGGCTGCGATCCTCAAAAATACGCCGACCAAGCGCAGCAGCACCCTGCATACTGCGCGATTCTGCGGACATCACCTCGGCATACCCAAGCAGGGGAGCGCGCGCGATTGGTTTTTCCTCAGCGGCCAGACACGCCACGCCATGGATCACGACGAACGCGAGTAGGCAGCGAGAATGATGCAGAGAAGGCACCAGTGCAGCGTAACGAGTCAGCGAATAAATGGCAAGTCTATCGCTCCCATGGTTGCATAGTTGGCAAAAGTTATCTACACTTTCGGCGTGAAGAATTTCCGGAAAAATCCAAGAGATCGTGATGATACAGCTCGTGAGAACCGCCATGTGCGGAATGTTGCCCCAGAAGCGGAGGCGATCCCTGCGCGCAATGAAGATGATGTTTGGGATTTATTAACCGCAGCAAAAAATCCGTTAGTGCTGATTCTTGATTGCATTCAAGACGTGCACAACCTCGGAGCGATCCTGCGCACTGCCGATGGCGCGGGCGTGACGGCAGTCGTTGCGCCTAAGGATAAAGCGGCATCGATCACTGAAACGGTGCGTCGCGTATCGACCGGTGCTGCTGATTGGGTGCCCTTTTTCCAAGTCACGAACTTGGCGCGGTTCATGGAAAAACTTAAAGAAGTCGGCGTGTGGATCGTCGGCACATCGGATAAGTGCGACAAGACAATTTACCAAATGGATCTCAAGGGACCCATCGCCCTAGTCATGGGAGCTGAAGGAAAAGGCATGCGTCGTTTGACCGAAGAAAATTGCGATTTTCTGTGCAAATTGCCCATGGCGGGAAAAGTCGAGTGCCTGAATGTTTCTGTGGCCACTGGCATTTGCCTCTATGAAACAGTGCGACAACGCAAGATGTGATGAAGCAACCTGTGCTCATACTTTCTGATCTGCATCTAGGTCATAGCGCGTCTGTGATCGATGATATCACCGCTCTTGAACCCTTAATCGCAGGTGCAGGCACGCTGATCATCAATGGCGATACTTGGCAGGAGTTAGCCAACGATTTTCGTGTCGTAGGAAAAAAATTGTTAGATGATTTGCATACTATGTGCTCAGCGCGAGGGATCGATCTGGTATTGATCCAAGGAAACCACGATCCCGAGACTGGTCAAGTTGGTTACATGCCACTAGCTGGTGGTAAGATCATTCTGACCCACGGAGATTGCGTATTTCCGGAAGGCGCGCCATGGAGCCGCATGGTCTCAAAGCGCAAAAATGAATTGCGACAGATTTTTCTTACTACAAACATAGTAACAATCGAAGATCGTATCGCACTTGCGAAAAAAGTAGCGCAGCTATTGATCCCGCCGACGTATCCGAAGAGTCGCAATCGTTTGCTGCGAATCTGGGATGCTGTCACGCCGCCAAGTCGTGCGCTGCGGATGATCATTTCTTGGCTTTGCATGGTCAGTGAAACCAGAAAATTTCGCAACAGATTTTTTCCCCAGTGTGAGATTCTTGTCTGCGGGCATTTTCATCGCGCAGGGATCTGGGATGAAAAAAATCTTTTAGTTATCAACACCGGTTCATTCATGCCGCCGGGCGGAGCCTATTGGTGCGAGTGGAATGAGGGATTATTCACCGTGGGAATGGTCAAAAAATCCGAATCTGCATTTGCACGCGGAGAAATCCTTGGAGTGTGGAAAATTCCCTAACAAAAAAAGTGGGTGGCGAATCCTCTGGTACTCAACCGATTCGCCACCCCTTTAGCGTTACTGTCGGAAAACCCATAACCAACAGCAACAATCAAAGTTAAGCGAAAAGCGTGCCAACATTTTTCGCTTTTTTGATTATGAAAATTTTTCTTGTTAGATCGAAATTTGAAAAGTTATTGCCCACAGATTTAAAGGATTTTCACAGATAAGAGATTGACGATTTCATCTGATTTTAGCGTGGAAATTTTGTCAAATTTTGCCCTTAATTCTCAACAATCTCGTTTTTCATCTTTCCTTTATCCTTGGTAAAAAATCAAATCTTAGCTATCTTCGTGTCTTTGCTAGCTTTGCGGTTAATCTAACTGCATTTTTTCTTTGAAGAAATGATCTCGCGCAGAGACGCAGAGAAGAGGAGAAATTGACGATTTATGATTTTTAACTGTTGATTTTTGATTTGTGAAAATACATTGCGTTAAAACTTACTAATTGTTTTCTAGCTCCATAAAAAACAAAAAAGTGGGCGGTGAATCCTATGGTTCATGACCGATTCACCGCCCCTTTGTGTCGCCCAAGGAAACCCAAAACCAATAAGCGACAAAAATAAATAAGCGATAGCCGTGCCAAGTTTTTGATTTTTTGATTGTATGAAAATTTTGCATCATTCGGTTAGATGACCGTACAAATGTAACGGGTTGATATCCCCCGACATCAACCCGTTACAAATATATGATGAAATACAAACTTTGGAAAACCCAAGAACCAATAGTCTGCTAAATGAATAAAGCGAGATGCGTGCCAAGTATCTCATTTTTGTTACAAATGAAACCTTTTCATGGCTCTGCACGCTCCTCATCGGTAGAAATCACTAGAAAAAGCAACGGGCTGACTCCCATAGGAGTCAACCCGCAACCATATGAATAGTAACCCATGGAAAACCCAAAAACCAAAAGGAAACTATGCTAATACAACGTTGCCATTTTGGATTTCTTTCTAAAAATTGCAGAAAAAATGATTTTTTTTCAGAAATCGAAAAAAACCTCATTACGAGCCCCAGGAAAACCGCTCGGGGATCCATGTGTAAGTATCTTTTTTGACTTCCGCGAGGTGCCCCAGCGCTGGCCATGGCAGGTGGAACCCATACAATCGCGTTTTTTCGACGTTTGCTTGGGCATAGACCTTTTTCCGCGTGATCACCGCCAACTCAGGGTCGTGATCGAAGGCAATCGTCCAGCCGACATTTTCAAACATCAGCAAATGATGATGCGCCAGATCCATGATGTGCAGCAGTGACTGTCCCGCCGAGCTGATGCGAAAAATCGCATGACCCGCCGTATGACCAGGGGCTAACTCCAGCTTGATATCGCCATTCCAGACGGATGAACCATCTTTGAGGATATTTGTCACTGGCTTGAGAATTTCAAAGCGATTTCGGTTATCTTTGGTCAGGCCGGGCAGTTCTTTTTTGTCGCGTTTGGATTTGGAAAAATCTGGCTCTTTGGAAAACCAGAAATCAAGCTCTTCCTGTGTCACGTAGAATGCAGCATTAGGGAAGGTAATGGCATTATCGATGGTGAAGCCGCCGATGTGATCCACGTGGGCATGGCTCAAAAACGCGGCGGTGACGTCGGTTTTCTTGATGCCGATCGATTCGAGCGCGGCGAAGAACCAGCCGAAATTATTATTTTTCACTTTGCCGAAGCCAGAATCGAAAATGGCCACTTCTTTGCCTTTGCGCAGGACTAGAATATTGACGTAAAGCGGAATGCCATCATTGCGTTCATAATGTTTTTCTAACGACTCTGCCATCTGTGGTCGATCAGCTTCAGGATACATCATGCCAATCGCCGGACGAATCAGCGAATGACCATCACTGATGGAAAACGCCTCGATTTCACCAATCTGAAAGCGATAGATGTTAGGGTTGCGAAATGGCAACGGTTCAGACGCCGTTTTTTCCTCTGCAGATGCAGGCAAAAGTTGAGAGAATAATGCAGCGGAACTACCAAGGAACGTGCGGCGCGACCAAGAATCGGTTGACATGTTTTCAGTATGGAAAAATCCCACCAAAGAACAAGCGGCGATTCCAAAATGACACAAATATTTTCATGGCGAATCATGCGATGGGTTATATCATACATCCCATGAAAGGCACACATGACACTGGGTTGGGTTATTTATTTTGGATTTTTGGATTCACGGGATTGCATCGATTTTATTTTGGCAAAAAAATTACCGGAGCGATTTGGTTTTGCACGCTTGGGGTTTTGGGGATTGGTTGGTTGATAGATCTGTTCTTGATCCCTGCGATGCGTCGTGAAGCAGATGCGCAATACGCGCAGAAATCTCATGACTATACCATTGCATGGTTGTTGCAAGTATTTCTTGGTCCCCTAGGTCTTCACAGATTTTACATGGGAAAATGGATCAGCGGATTGGTGTATCTTTTCACAGGTGGCCTAGTCGGAATCGGCTGGGTGTATGATTTTTTCACATTAAATGAGCAATTGAGCGAGAGTTAGGTAAGAAAATGCAATCATGATTCCGCTTTTCAATCACTGAAGTCAGTAATAGAATTAAAGATCGATACTTCCTATCAACGATAATGAAAATTTCCTTTCTACCACTGGTCTCACTATTGCTATTGTTGGTGTCCTGCATCACATCGCCGCAGCGCTTATCGGGCAAAACCGACATTCCAATGCTACTGCCTAGTGAGAAATATGCGACATGGAAGATCGACGAAGCCGACTTTGACCAATCACGTTACTATGTGATCTCAAAATATTCGCCCGATGACAAATTCATCAGCGTCTATGCCAGCGATGAGGGTGATCCTATTGCTCCGACTAAAGCAAAAAAAGTGATGATTCCCGAGATCGGTCTGGTGCCATATCGACGTTGCTCACTCGTTGGCGATGGCGGTCCGCCTCGTTTTGAAACCGACCCGTTCAGTCGCGATGATGGGCACGGCGGAAAGGTCTATTATTTTGTGCGTGTCGTAACTGGTGATGGTGATCAAGAAGCCATGATGAAATCTGTGAAATGGGCTGCACCGGGTACAGCACCATGATGACCTCTTATTCTGGAATAGAATAATCAACGATCGGCAAAAGAAAAAAACAAAGCTTGTGTTTGTGAAAATCTGCACGATGATGCGCTGCGCGGCGTTGGCTGTGTGATATAAATTATGACAATTACGATGATTTTATGGCTACTGGCGGGAATGATTTTAGCTGTAGTTTATGCCTCCTTTTTCGAATGGACATTGCACCGCTATGTGATGCATCGCCCAGTGTGGAATTTCCGCTATGCCTTTCAAGCACACGCCGTGGTTCACCATCAAATTTTTAAAGCAGATCACACTTATCACCTTCAAAACGATAAAGACAAAGAGACGATCCCGATGGCGTGGTGGAATGGCCCAGTGCTGATTTTGATTGGCATGACACCGTTTACGCTTTTCGCTTGGGCGATCGGACAATGGTCATTTTTGATCGGTGGAGTTACGATGTTTGCAGCCTATTATTGCTTTTACGAATACATCCATTGGTGCATGCATTTGCCGAAAGCGCGTCGCGTCGAGAAACCGCGATTTTTCCAACTGCTAAACGGCCATCACGTTCTGCATCATCGCTACATGCACAAAAATTTCAACGTCGTGTTGCCCTTGGCGGATTTATGCCTAGGAACTTTGTTGCTGCGTTCGAAAACTCATTTTGCCCAAGTCAAAGGCCCTTCGGTGCCAGATGTGCAACCGCTGGCTGTTCCCGAAACTTGATTTACCATGGATGGGGCTGAAACAAAGGCTGACATTCCGATTCTGGCTGGTCGTTTGGGCGGTCTCAGCTTGGCGCGGCAAGTCGCTGTGTTAGCAGTTTGGCCTTTGTTAGAAAATGCATTGGCTTTTCTCGTCGGCGTTA
The DNA here is from genome assembly GCA_903878115.1 of Akkermansiaceae bacterium. Taxonomy (GTDB): domain Bacteria; phylum Verrucomicrobiota; class Verrucomicrobiia; order Verrucomicrobiales; family Akkermansiaceae; genus UBA956. The sequence continues at coordinate 19,242 of CAIRGO010000290.1, forward strand.
CCGATCTGATGGTTTCCAGTCGTATGGTGACGGGCGAAACTCGGGTGGCGGTGATGGATGCCATGGGGCTCGGCGGCTATGTCGGGTGGTTTTTTAATATCCTCCAAGGGGCGGTAGCTGTTGGCGTGATGGCATTGGTGTCTCGAGCGGTGGGTGCGCGCGATGGCGCATTGGCGAAGCGCGGGCTAGGGCAGGGATTGTGGCTCGGGGTGATCGCAGGCATTGGCTCATTGATCGTGTTGCAACTGGGCACGGCATTATTGATTAAAGAAATGGGCCTTAGCCCGGCGGCATCGGTCTATGCGGATCAATACCTGCGGATTCTAGCGTGGTCTGGTCCCTTTAGTGGTGCGATGATGGCGCTGAATGCCGCGCTGCGTGGCTCTGGTGATACGCGTACTCCGTTTCTCTCGATGATCGTAGTGAACGTGGTCAACATGGGCTTGAGTATTTTGTTTGTCTATGGTCCCGCACCTTTTGGTGGACATGGAGTGTCTGGCATCGCGTGGGGCACGGTCATTGGTTGGTGCTCTGGTTTGTTATCAGTTTCGTTAGTGCTCGCGGCGCGAAAAGGTGTCGATGAAACGGTGTTGCGTTGGACGCGTGAGGCACTGCGTTTTCATCGTGAAACCATGGCGCGGATTGTGCGCGTGGGCATTCCTCAATCGATGGAAATTGCAGGTATGTGGGCGATTCATTTTGTTGGAATTCAAACTATTTCAAAACTTCCTGTGTACGGTGCCTTGGGTGCACACATCATCGCAATCCGCGTGGAATCGATGAGCTTCATGCCTGGCTTTGCCATTGCCACAGCAGCGGCTGCATTAACGGGTCAATACCTCGGTGCTGGCTCTAAGCCGATGGCGGTAAAAGTCGTGCGTTTTTGTTGGAAAATCAACATCGCGGTGATGTCGATCATCGGAGTCTGTTTCGTGATTTTTCGCGAACCATTAGTGGCCATGCTCGCAGGCGATAGTCCCGAGCATTTGCATTTGGCCGCTCCCTTGTTAGTAGTTTGTGCGTTTGCCCAGCCAGCCTTTGCGACCTGTATTTTGCTAAAAACCACCATGCGCGGTGCCGGTGCCACACCGCTCGTGATGAAATGGGCTTTCAGCATCATGGTCTTTTTCCGCATCGGAGTGTTACTCTATCTGAAATCAACTGGCACACTTACCTTAGTTGGCGTTTGGACCGTCTTTGCAGTTGATCTCTGCGTGCAGGCATTGGTTTTCTCATGGCTGCATTTTCGTGGAAAATGGTTAGATGCAAAAGTTTGATGCGTGGGCGCTGAGAAAATCTTGACACAGATGAGGCTAGGCAAGGCGTGTGATTTCTGTACTATACCGCCGCGATGCTTCCTGAGAGAATTTTAGAAACCCGTGTTTTTGCACCAGCTACTGTGGCCAATGTGGCTTGTGGTTATGACGTGCTTGGCTTTGCGATTGATGCGCCTGGCGATGAAGTGGTGGTGCGTCATTCGACAAAACCTGGACTGCGGATCACCTTGATCACTGGTGATGATGGTAAACTGCCGAAGGATCCCGAAAAAAATACCGCGGGCGTGGCAGCACTGGATTTTCTCCGACATCTCGGCATGTTGGATCGTGGCATCGAAATGGAAATTCACAAAAAAATGCCTTTCGGTTCAGGACTCGGATCTTCCGCTGCTTCTTCGGTCGCGGGGGTCTATGCTGTGAATCGCTTGATTGGTGAGCCACTCAGCAAAAAACAGCTGTTGCCATTTGCGATGGCGGGCGAGGCGAGCGCCGATGGTGCATGGCATGCCGATAACGTGGCTCCTTGTTTGCTGGGCGGCATTGTATTTATTCGTTCTAATGAGGAACTCGATATTGCGCAAATCCCCGTGCCAAAAAATCTCTGGGCCGCAGTGGTGCATCCTGACATTGAAATCCTGACAAAAGTAGCGCGGGAAATTTTACCGAAAGATATTCCCTTGGCGAATGCGACACAGCAAATCGGCAATCTAGGCGGCCTGCTGTGCGGACTCATTCAAGAAGATTACGGTCTCATTTCGCGTTCGATCCATGACGTGATCGCGGAACCACGTCGTCAAAAATTAATTCCTGATTTCTATAAAGCCAAACGCGCCGCGCTCGCAGCTGGTGCTCTCGGCTTCTCCATCTCAGGCGCAGGACCTTCGGTTTTTGCGCTGTGCGAAGGGGAAGAAATCGCCCGCAAGGTGGGCGAAGCAATCTCGAAAGTTTTTTCGGCATTGCCGCTCACCAATCAAATCCACGTCTCGCGCATTAATCCGCGTGGCGTTCATGTGGTCGAGGAAAAAATGAATCAATAAGTTGCCGTGCGCTATCATTCTACCAATCAACCAAGTCTTCAGGTTTCGTTGAAAGAGGCTATATTACGATCATTGCCTGCGGATAATGGCCTCTACATGCCGAATGAAATCAAACCGCTGGGCGATGATTTCTGGGATGAGTGGCGTGATTTATCGTTAGAAGAAATGGGCTTCCGCGTGGCGTCAGCATTTTTTGGCGAAGATGTGCCCGAAGAAGAATTGCGCTCGATCGTTAATGGAACGCTGGGTTTTGATGTGCCATTGATTCAGTTAGCGCCGGCAGATTTTTTGTTAGAATTATTTCATGGTCCCACGTTAGCATTCAAAGATTTCGGCGCTAGGTTCATGGCTCGCTTAATGGCCTACCTCACACGTGAAGATCAACGCGAATTAACCGTGCTCGTCGCGACCTCGGGTGATACTGGTGGAGCGGTGGCATCAGCATTTCATCATGTTCCTCATACGCGGGTGGTCATTCTTTTTCCTAAAGGAAAAGTCTCACCGCTGCAGGAAAAACAGCTCACCGCATTGGGCGGAAATATCACGGCGTTAGAAATCGATGGCACCTTCGATGACTGCCAGCGGATGGTGAAATCGGCATTTCTTGATCGTGCTTTATCTGAGCAACTTAACCTCACTTCTGCAAATTCAATTAACCTCGCGCGATTAGTTCCGCAGAGTTTCTACTATTTTCATAGTAGTCGAATTTTGCCCGTTGGTGTTGAACCAGTATTCGTGGTGCCATCAGGAAATTTTGGTAATCTCACAGCAGGATTATTGGCAACAAAACTAGGCTTGCGGGTGAAAAAATTTATCGCTGCTACCAATCGAAATGACGTGGTGCCGCAATATCTTGCCACGGGCCAGTATCAACCACGCCCCAGTGTGGCGACGATCTCTAACGCGATGGATGTAGGCGCGCCATCGAATTTTGCGCGCATGCTGGCCTTGTTTGGCGACGATGCAAAAGCCATGTCTGCCATGATGTCGGGCTATGCATTTGATGATGATCAAACGCGTGCTGCGATTCGCGAAGTGCAGTCGCTCTATCAATACCAAATTGATCCACATGCAGCAGTTGCTTGGTTGGCTGCGAAAAAATGGCGCGCGGCGAACCCTGGAAATGCAACGATTGTGCTTGGAACAGCGCATCCTGCAAAATTTCTTGAAGTGATGGAATCAGAACTCGGCAGAAACTGTGTGGATATACCTGAGCGTCTATCTTGCCTCGCCAATCAGCCATCGCACGCGATTCCCATGTCATCTCAGGAATTGCCGTTCCATGAGTGGTTAAAGCAATTTTCTTGTTAGAGCGTGCTGCCTTCGATGAACTGAAGCATATCTTTTGCTATCGGGCATTGCCATTCTTTGAAGGTTTCATTCCAAGGAATTTTTAAGCGATGGGCGTGCAGTGCTTGGCGCGGCAATAGCATTTTTTTTCTCATCTCATCGCTCCAACCGTGTTCGATGAAAGATAAAAATGTGTTTTCATCGGCACCGTATATTTTATCACCGATGATCGGGTGACCAAGGTGAGAAAGGTGAACGCGGATTTGATGAGTGCGTCCAGTAATGGGTTCGCACGCGATGATAGAAAATTTTTCCTGCTGATTTTCGAAACGTTGTTCGACATGGAATTTCGTGAAGCTTTCGCGCCCACTAGTATGCACGGTGCGCTTCAACCAAATCGCGCTTGGTTCTACGAGTCCTTTGCGAATGATTGGCGCATCGATTTCATGATCGTCCCATTCTGGCCAACCGTGAACGATGGCGATGTAAGATTTTTCTGCTTCACGGTTTTGCAGACTCATGGCTAATTCACGGGCTGCTTGGGTGTGTTTTGCGACGAGCACCAAACCACTCGTCTCACGATCGAGTCGTGTGATGATCGCTGGTTTTTTGCCATTGGCTATTTCAAAGGCTAACAATCGTTCTAGCCCGCATAGAAGTGTCGGTTCGATGCGCCCGTTCGATGGATGAACGATAAGCGGCGCTGGTTTATCGATCACGATGTAATCATCGCTTTCGTCAATGATCACAAATTCTAGAATTGCATCCGGTCCATCGCTCACAGCGCTAGGGTATCATCTGCGCACATTCCCGCAAGCATTGACTCATGACGTGACTTTGTTCTATCGTGTGGCGTGAGCGAAGCGAGAGCGCGAAGGGTGATGGTGGTAGGCGGCGGTCCAGCGGGATTGTTTGCTGCGGAAACCCTTGCCAAAAATGGCGCTGAGGTGCTGCTCTGTGAAGCGAATCCATCAGTCGGCAGGAAATTTCTCGTCGCGGGGCGAGGGGGCTTGAATCTAACACATTCTGATTCGCACGATGTTTTTCTTACGCGTTATAGCGGTGTTGATATGCCAGTTGCGTTGTGGCCAGAGTTGCTTGCTGAATTTGATAATGTCAGCATTCGTGAGTGGGCTGCGGGTCTAGGCATTGAAACATTCCAAGCGTCCAATGGAAGAATTTATCCGCGTGAAATGAAAGCTGCACCATTGCTTCGGCGTTGGGTGGAGCGTTTGCGCGCGCTGGGCGTGCAGATGAAAATGCGCCATCGACTCACGCAGCTTGTTCCCTCAGACGATCATCTGGCGTTGACATTTGAGACGCCCGTGGGTCCAGTGGAATATAGTGTGGATGCAGTCATTCTTGCACTTGGTGGTGGCTCGTGGCCCATCACTGGATCGGATGGAAAATGGGTTCCTTTGCTGGAGTCGCTCGGTGTAGCGGTCAGGCCATTGGTCTCAGCGAATTGTGGTTGGGAACTCGATTGGTCGCCAGAAGTGTTAGAAATGGCGGAGGGCAAACCTCTAAAAAATATTGCAGCTTCCGCAGGAATGGAAAAGGCAGTAGGGGAGTTGTTAGTGACAAAGTATGGATTAGAAGGTGGCGTGATCTATCAATTAGGTCCAGCATTGCGCGGGATGAACGAGGCATGCCTCAGCATTGATTTGAAACCAGCTTTCACTCATGATCAGTTATTGAAAAAAATGGAATCAGTACGCTGTGATTTTCTCTCCGCTGCGCGGATCCGCTGGAAATTAAGTGACGCGGCGTTTGCTCTCTTGCGCGATTCAGCACAACATCTTGAGCATGTGGATGTGACAACTTTGGCATACCTAGCGAAAAATTTATGTTTGCCCTTACTCCGACCTCGTCCGCTTGCGGAGGCCATTTCCTCTGCTGGTGGCGTGAGTTGGAAATCTCTAACGGAAAATTTTTCACTGTCGAACGATCCTCGAATTTTTCTTGCGGGAGAAATGATCGATTGGGAGGCGCCGACGGGTGGCTATCTAATGCAAGGGTGTTTTGCTACGGCCCACCGTGCGGCGCTGCGGGCACTTGCATTATGAAGAATTTCGTCTAGCATACGCACTCATCCATGTGGAGCATTTTGATCATCATCGGCATCATTCCTGTAGCAGCTTACTGGGCGGGTCGATATTTTATTTATCAAAAAACTACCTTAGCTCTTGGTCAGCACGACTGCCGAATCAGCACAGAAGACTTAGCGCAGCGCATGGGTCTTGTGCAAAAAATCCCACGTTCATTGCGTGGAAAACGCCATTCGTCCGCTCTCGCGGAGATTGTCATGCTCGCTGGTCTCGCAGTTCTAAAGCGTGATCATCTAAAAGCTGTTTCCATGCGCGAGCGAGCCGATCTTTTTGCGATGGCGATCGCGCCGCTGTCATTGCTTGTGGCGGTTTTCGCGATTTTTGTGGGTAAAAGCATTATCATTTCTCTCGTGTGCGTGGTGATCGTGAATGCCATCGCAGCGTTGATGAAATTTACCTCAATGACCATTGCGAAACACGCCGCAGTGGTCGGCACGAAATTGCTGCAGGAGGCGCGCATCCCTCGTATTTCAGATGAGCAGTTGATCGAAAATTGCGTCAAGGTTCTAGCGTGGAAATAAAATATTCCGAGTGAATCTATTTCTTTTTGGCAAGAAAATTCGGTGCTGATTGGCAAAGAAAAAAAAACATGCTTCTCGCCAGTTGACATTTGCTGCACTTCTGAACAAAGTCGTTTCCGCAATCTTGGAGAAACTGTTTTTCCAAAACTTACAGATCATCAAAAAACTACTAAATCTCGTGTTTTCCAACGAAGACTACATTCTGCAATTACTGACCGAAGCTGGCCTGGTCAGCGATCATGTGATCGACTCTGTTCGCCAATCTGGCGGCAATCAATCAGTGATCGATAAGCTCATCCGCGATGGTCACATCGATCAGGTCGAGATCGCCAAGGTGCTTGCATCTAGCAATGCTCTGGAGTTTTTTGATCTAGCAAATACTTCTGTCGCACCAGAGGTGGCCAATAGTATTACCGATGAAGTAGCGCGTCGCTATAAGGTGATACCTGTTTTTGATGATGGCTCCACGTTGACGCTTGCCATCGCTGATCCGTTTGATTTTGAAACGCTGGATGCATTGCCTCATGTGCTTACCCGTGAGATCAATTTTGTGGTTTCTACGCCCGATTCCATCAATTCGATGCTGAAAAATTTCTACGGTGCGCAAGACCAAGGTGCGGCTGGTGCTGTGGATGAATCGATCGATGTCGAAGGCACTGATGCCCCCATCATCAAACTCGTTCTTGGCATGTTGGTGGATGCGTTTAACAACAGAGCATCTGACATTCACATCGAGCCGTTAGAGACCTCGGTGCGTATCCGCTACCGGGTAGATGGTAAGCTGATCGAAGTGGCCAATCATCCGAAAAAATTGCTGCCATCCATCATCGCTCGTCTTAAGGTTATGAGCACCAGCATGAGCATTGCGGAAAAACGCATGCCTCAAGACGGACGAATTCAGGTTAAGATCGCTGGAAAAGATGTGGACCTGCGTGTTTCCTCGGTGCCGTCGAATCATGGTGAATCGATCGTCATGCGGATTTTGGATAAATCGGGTCTGGTGCTTGGTTTGCCAGAGCTTGGGTTTTTCTCAGATGACCAAGCTACCTTTGAACGCTTGCTTGGTTTGCCCGATGGCATCATCCTCGTCACAGGTCCTACTGGTTCTGGTAAGACTACTACACTTTACGGTTGCTTAAATGCGATCAATAAACCGGATAAAAAAATCATTACCGTGGAAGACCCCGTCGAGTATGAAATGGCCGGCATCAATCAGGTGATGGTCAGAACCGAGATTGGGATGACCTTTTCCAATGCTCTGCGTGCCATGCTTCGCCAAGCTCCTAACATCATCATGATCGGAGAGATTCGTGATGCGGAAACCGCAAACATTGCCATCAACGCCTCGCTCACGGGTCACCTTGTGTTCTCCACGCTGCACACCAACGATGCTCCTTCTGCGGTTGCGCGTTTGGCAGATATTGGCGTCAAACGTTTCCTTATCGCCTCGGCAGTGCGTGCGGTGCTGGCACAACGCTTGGTGCGTAAACTTTGCCCTGCATGCAAAACTCCGATAGAACTTTCCGATAAAGAATTGCGCGCGCTTCGTCTCGATGCTTCACGTATGGTTGACGCCACCATCCAAGGGCCTGTTGGTTGCGAAAAATGCCGCAAAAAAGGCTTCCGCGGACGTATGGGAATTTTCGAGATTTTTGAAATCGATGACGAAGTCCGCCACTTGATTAACTCCGAGTTATCATCGTCTCATCTGCGCAAACGTGCTCGCGAAATGGGCATGCGCTCGATGCGCGAAGATGGCATTCGCAAGGTCCTCGCTGGTCTCACATCTGCTCAAGAAGTCATCCATGTCACCATGGCTGATGCCGATTAATTCATTCGCTGTTTGCCTCTAACAATTCTTTTCCTTTTCACTCAAAAAATTCTCATCTCATGGACAACCAACAGGTTCTAGATCTCTTTATCAATCGCGGCATGATCGATCGATCACTTGCCCAGGATATGCTTCACGAAATCGACAATAGTGGCAAAGAGATCGGCGAAATTCTCGCTGATTATCAAGTCATCGGTCATCGCAATGACATCTGGCCAGTGATTGCACAGGAGCTTTCCGCGGAAATGGTCGATATCTCAGAATGGTCACCACCAGAGGAAATTCTTGCGCTGGTTCCCGCTGGTATGGCGCGGTTGCATGGCGCATTGCCAGTGAATTTTACCAATTAAGGGCTCTTTGTCTGTCTCGTCGATCCACTGAATCCCCAAACGGTGGAAGATTTGCGCTTCGCCTTGGGACGTGAAATCATCGTGATGATCGCGCCAGATTATCTGGTGGAGGATCGCATCAGTGAGGCTTACGGCGGCGATGGCAAAGCGATGGAAGATATTCTCGGCCAACTCGAATTTGGTGGTCCATCTGACCCTAACAGTGTTGATCTAGAAGCTGAGGCTAACTCAGCCCCAATCATCCGCTACGTCGACCTTGTTCTTTATCAGGCGATTAAGGAGAAGGCCTCTGACATTCACTTTGAACCATTCGAAAAGGAATTCAAAATCCGTTACCGGATCGATGGCTCACTTTATGAAATGGCCCCGCCGCCAGTGCACCTTGGCAATTCGATTATTTCTCGTGTAAAGGTAATGTCGAACATGAATATCGCTGAGCGACGCATCCCGCAAGACGGTCGGATCGTTAAGCAATTTGGTGATAAACAAGTTGATATGCGCGTTTCTTCACTGCCAACTCAATATGGAGAATCGGTGGTATTGCGGGTGCTCGATCGCTCATCGGTCAATCTTTCGTTAGAGAATTTGGGACTGCCGCCACACATTTATGAATATATCGGTGATACGATCGAAAAACCAAACGGAATTTTCATCGTTACTGGTCCTACGGGAGCGGGAAAAACCACCACACTTTATGCCGCGCTGAGTCGAATCAATACGGTTGATTCGAAGCTTCTTACGGCGGAAGATCCCGTGGAGTATGACATTGATGGCATTATTCAAATTCCCATCCATGAATCGATTGGACTCGATTTCCCGCGTGTGTTGCGTGCCTTCCTTCGTCAAGATCCAGACCGCATTATGATCGGGGAAATGCGCGATATTGAAACCGCGCAAATCGCGATTCAAGCAGCACTTACAGGTCACTTGGTGCTCTCCACCCTGCATACCAACGATGCAGCTGGCGCTGTCACACGTTTGATCGACATGGGTTGCGAGCCTTTCTTGGTGGCCGCTTCTCTGGAAGGTGTCCTGGCGCAACGTCTGGTGCGAACCATTTGCAAGGAGTGCAAATCTCCCTATGAACCGAACGAAGCAATTCTCACACAGCTCGGCGTTTCTTCGCACGAAATTGGTGACAAGAGTTTCTATACAGGACGTGGTTGTGCCGCCTGCGGTCAATCGGGTTACCGTGGTCGACAAGGGCTTTATGAGCTTCTCAACATCACCGACCCTGTGCGTGATCTGATCATTGATCGTGCCCCATCGGTCGTGATCAAACAAAAAGCCGTTGAGCTAGGAATGCACACCTTGCGAGAAGATGGTTTACGAAATATATACCTTGGCAATACAACGATCGAAGAAGTGCTCAAATACACCTAAGCGATTGGGTTGCTCAACTTATGCTAAGGATAAAAAATGCAAAAAAAGTAAAAAAATCATCGCCATCATCAAACATTTTGTATTAAATCACCTCGTTACTTTATAACTTAAAACCGCTAGACAGATCTCATGCCAAATTTCCAATACCTTGCAATGGATGCCAAAGGAGAGCAAACCTCCGGAACAATTGAAGCATCTAACGAAACCGATGCGTTAGCAAAACTCCGTGCAGGTGGACTGTATCCGACACAAATTGCTGAAGCTGGTAAAAACGCCAAAAAAGGTGCTGCGAAAAAAAGCGGTGTCAAAGGTGCTCCTAAAAGCAAAACTGGTGGCCGCATCAAGCCGAAAGTGCTGATGATTTTCACGCGTCAGTTGGCAACACTGATCGACTCTGGTTTGCCATTGCTTCGTGGTCTGACAGTTCTTGGCAAGCAAGAGCCAAATCCAGTTCTGCGCGGCACTCTCTCCGCTCTATCGGATTCGGTGCAAGGTGGTTCTACGTTCTCCGAATCTCTCGCACAGCACCCACGTATTTTTAATAAACTCTACGTCAACATGGTCAAAGCTGGTGAGCTAGGTGGTGTGTTGGAAGTCGTTCTTCGTCGTCTAGCAGAATACCAAGAAAAAGCGCACAAGTTGAAAAACAAAATTGTGTCCGCCATGGTCTATCCAGTGATCGTGATGTTCATCGCGGTTTCGATTCTGTTGTTCCTAATGATTTTCATCGTGCCGAAATTCAAAGACATGTTCTCGGAAATGGGCGATGCAGAATTGCCATTGATTTCTCAAGTTGTCTTCGGCTTCTCCGATTTCCTCATTAAGCCGACGATTTGGATCATTCCTAACATTGTCTGGATTCTTCTATTCTTCTTCGGCGTCTACATGGGATTTGCCGCTTGGGGTCGCACGCCAAAAGGGAGAACCTTTATTGATAATCTGAAATTGCGTTTGCCAATTTTTGGCGATATCCAACGAAAGAGTGCTGTTTCCCGTTTCTCGCGAACTCTCGGCACTCTGGTCACTTCGGGTGTGCCCATTTTGCAAGCTCTTAACATCACCAAAGAAACCGCAGGAAACGTGGTGATCTCCAAAGCCATCGGCCAAGTGCACGAGGCCGTGAAAGAAGGTGAGTCGATTGTCACCCCACTGCAAGCTTCTGGTGTGTTCCCGAACATGGTGATTTCCATGGTCGACGTGGGTGAGGAAACAGGACAATTGCCAGAAATGTTATTGAAAGTTGCTGATGTTTACGATGACGAGGTTGACAATGCAGTAACCGCGCTTACTTCTATTCTTGAACCGGTGATGATTGTTTTCCTAGCTCTTGTTGTCGGCTCGGTTGTATTTGCTCTCTTCCTACCACTGATCAAGATCATCAATACCATGGGTGCGCAGTAATCTGCCGCCCCTGTCTCTCCCCAACCAAAAAAACACCATGAAAAAACCAAATCGTATCGCATTGCGCTCGTCGCTATTGATTTCTGCACGCGCCTCACGCGGCTTCACTCTGATGGAGCTACTCGTGGTGGTCGCGATTATCGTGATCCTTGCCGCGCTCTCTCTGGGCGGTTTGGGCTTTGCTCAGCGCAAACAAGCGCTAGAGAAATGCAAATCACAGATCAAAATGCTGGAGACCGCTTTGGAAGAATATAAGCTCGATACTGGTCGTTATCCTGTAGCCGTAGACAATGGATCAAATACACTTTATCGAGCTCTCTACTGGGATAGTAACAACGATAACAGCGGAGTTGGCACGGATACGCTGCAAAAAGTTTACTTGGCGGAGCTTGACCCTTCCAGCAATAAGCAAGGATGGAGCAGCAATCCAATCGCCTCAGCCGCGAATACGATCAAAGATCCTTGGGGCAATGATTACAATTATCGTTCAGGTGCTCTCGCTTCTGGTGCTACCAACACTGCGGCGATGAATCCTGATTTTGATATCTGGTCATTCGGTCCTGATGGCCTACCTGGAACCACCACCGCTGGCACTGACAAAGCTTCGTTAGATAATATCACGAACTGGAAGTAACTTTGGCGGAGGCGTCTCGCCTCTTAGCCTGCATTCTCTCAAAAGCACTTGCCATAACGTTCACGCAATTGCGCTTGCCATTTTTCAATAAATGCCAAGTCGCGCACAAGAATCCACGCTTCTTCATTCGTGATTTGACCGTTTTCCATAGTGGTAAAATGGTCTGTTTTTTCTGACATCAATGTCTCCAGTGAGGCCTGCAAACTGTCAATTTTTTCACGGCAGTGCAGAACTTCGTTTTCTAACAATGCGCGTGCTAAATGGCTCTGCGCTTTGTCTTTTTTGCGCAATACTTCATCAATCTCTTGCAGGGTTTGTCCTACTACGCCAAACCAATCAAGCAATGCACCATCGACAACACCACGCGCTTCACCGTGGATTTCACGGAGTTCTAACCAATGCTTGAGCCGTTTCGATGGGCTACGCAAAATCTTATACGCTTCGCCAAGCTCGGAAAAATCTTTTTCGGAACCTCCTTCGTCGGGATGATGCATGCGACCTGCTTGACGAAATGCCGCACTCAATGCCGATTCGCTGAGATCCAGGGTTTCAGTAAGTCCTAGCAAAAAATATGCATTCATCACGCCGCGAAACTTTCACCGCAAGAGCAGGTTACCACCGCATTCGGATTGCTGACTTTAAATCCGCCTTGCTGCAAGTCGTCTGACCAATCCAATTCACTACCGCTGACAAATAAAGCGCTTTTTGGGTCGATCACTACATTGACACCATTGCTAGGCACTAAAATATCTCGATCGCGCGGGCCATCGACAAGGTCCATTTTATATTGCAAACCGCTGCATCCGCCGCCGATGACAGCAATCCGCAACGCCCCTGAAGCACGCCCCTGTTTTTCTAGCAAGCCACGCAAATGCGCCGATGCCGGATCGAGCACGCGCACCAGTTTTTCGTTGCCAACTTTGTAGTTAATTTCTGCCATGTAAGGGACAACAATCTGTCCCTGTAAGTCACGAAAGTCAAATACCATCTTGCATTTCCCTAGAATGTGGCCACTGCCATACATCGCAACTCGGCTCTCCTTTCACATCTCCACAAAAAGTTCTCACCGCGCAGACTTTGCTCTTTCCCTAGGCACGGTTTGTGCTAATTTTCACGCATGGCTCGTCGCAATCATTGCATTTCCTATTTCGCCCTCATCGCCGCACTGCTGATTGCTTCTTGCGGCGGCAATCCCGATCCGTCACCGCGCGGCAAGACTGATAAGGCAAATCAGGGGAAAACGGCTCCCATGCCGCAACCTTTGCCTGGCTCGATTCCTTCCATGCCGCCGCCACCGATCGCAGGGGAGTCGGCCATCGTTGTCGACATTGGCTCGGGCCGCGTGCTCTATGCAAAAAATGCCGACCTGCAACGCCCTGTCGCTTCAACTCAGAAAATCATCACCGCGCTCTGCGTGATGGAGGGCGGCGATATCGACAAAAAAGTCACTGTTGAGGCGAGCGATTCACTCTGCGAGCCGACAAAACTTGGCCTCAAAACGGACGAAGTATACTCACGTCGCGATTTGTTAAAAGTGTTGATGGTAAAAAGCGCCAACGATGTAGCCCGCTGCCTAGCGCGTGATGTCGCCGGTTCACAGGAGAATTTTTCCGCCATGATGAATGCGCAAGCCGCGAAACTTGGCATGCGTCAATCACATTTCATCAACCCACACGGCTTGCCGGATCCAGGTCAATTTTCCACCGCTAGGGATATGGCCATCGCCGCCCGCCAGGCGTACCGCTCGCCGCTGCTGCGTTCGTTTGTTGCCATGAAAGAAATGGACTTTCGCTTCGCTTCAGGAAAAACCATCCATTTAGAAAATACCAATCGTATCTTAAAATCGGTGCCGTATTGCAATGGCATGAAAACCGGCACCACGAATGCCGCGGGACGTTGCCTGGTCTGCACGGGTGAACTCGGTAACCGTGCTGCCATCGTTGTGGTGCTGAAATCCAATACGCCTAATATCTGGAAAGATTCAGAAAAGCTTCTGCGTTGGGCCTTGGAGCGCCCTGAGCAAGCAGCCGCGCAGCAGTAAATTGCCTTAATTACTATATTCATAGTATACCTCCGTTTGTTCATGAAAGTTTCCTCTACCTTTACTCTGCCACTGGGCGCGAAAGCACCCGATTTTTCTCTGCCTGATGCCCATGGTCAATGGCATTCGCTCGCTGATATTCGCGGTGCTAGCGGCACTTTGGTGGTGTTTGCCTGCAATCATTGCCCGTTTGTCATTCACCTCGCCACACAGCTCGGAGCGGTGGCTGATCAGCTCGGGCGTTGTGGTATCGCGACGGTAGTCATCAACTCGAATGATCTCGCAGCTTTCCCGCAAGATGGACCAGAGCCGATGAAGGAATTCGCGGCGCAGCGCGGTTGGGATTTCCCCTACCTGATCGATGCCAGTCAGCAAGTAGCGAAGGCGTACGGTGCTGCCTGCACTCCAGATTTTTTCCTTTTTGATGCGAATCTAGCTTTATACTACACAGGCCAGTTTGATGAATCGCGCCCCAACAATGGCAGTGTCGCTACTGGCACCGTACTCTCTATGGCCGCTGATCACATGTTGGCCAATATGCCGCCTGACCCTTCGCCCGTGCCCTCCACCGGTTGCAATATCAAATGGATCCCCGGCCAAGAACCGCAATGGTTTTTGAAGTAGTTTTTTTCTGGCCTAGCGCCACAAAAATCTTAGTTGTATCCCTTATCAAACTCA